>NZ_CP119967.1:5495000-5832500 GCF_029543085.1 Pseudomonas sp. A34-9
GCAGGCGCTTTACCGGGTTCGACATCGGCGTACCGCACGGCATCGTCGGCATTGGCCCAACGTGGCAGGCTACTGACGGCGATACCGGCAGCAGTGGCCCCGAGCAATTGGCGGCGAGAGAGATAGATGGACTCAGGCGTGACATCCGACTCATGGCAGTCGGACGCTTTGGGGACTTTGATCAGCATGGCAACTCCGCAGCTTTGGAGGACAGATGCACCAATAGACTGCGGAGTATGCGTGAAATTACATCACTCGGCTTTTTTGTGCCGACGAAGATGCAACAGGTACTGCACCGGGCCGGACGCCGCATAGGCGAGGAACACCAACAGCAGAATGCGCGGCGGGTCGCTGAACACAACCGCAAACACCAGCACTACCGCCAGGATCGCCACGAACGGTACGCGCCCTTTCAGATCCAGCTCTTTAAAGCTGTTGTATTTGATGTTGCTGACCATCAACATGCCGGCAGCCGCCACCATCAGCGCGACCAGGAACGACATCTTCGAACCCTGAATCCCATAATCGCTGAACGCCCAGACAATCCCCGCCACCACTCCGGCCGCTGCCGGACTGGCCAGACCAATGAAGTAACGTTTGTCAGCCGTGCCGACCTGCGTGTTGAAACGCGCCAGACGCAGCGCCGCGCCCGCCACATAGATGAAGGCGACCATCCAGCCAACCTTGCCCATGTCGCCCAATGCCCAACCGAACGCCAGCAATGCTGGTGCAACACCGAACGCGACCATGTCCGACAGCGAGTCGTACTCGGCGCCGAAGGCACTTTGCGTATTGGTCATGCGCGCGACACGGCCATCCAGGCCATCGAGCACCATGGCAACGAAAATAGCGATCGCGGCGAACGCGAAATACTTGCTCGCATTCGCCGAATCACCGGCGCTCGACGCCGCCTGGGCGCTCATCGAGTTGATGATGGAGTAAAACCCTGCGAACAGGTTCGCAGTGGTGAACAGATTCGGCAGCAGATAGATACCACGATGCCGGACTTTACGACCTTCTGCGTCGTGCCCTTCTTCGATGTGTTCATCGATGGGCAGCAGGCTTTCGGCGTCAGAAGCCTTGTTCGGCTCTTCGGGACGTTCGCTCATGGACATTACCTTGCAACGGTTTGGAGAAAATTCGACAGGTGCTTGAGGACGACAGTTCGGCCACAAACGCTGCAGCTTTATACCAGAACCACCGGCTCAAACGAAAAAACGCGGCCGAGGCCGCGTTTTTCGTACAAGGGACGACGACTTAGTTTTTGGCTTTGTCGACGATCTTGTTGGCACCGATCCACGGCATCATGGAGCGCAGTTGCTCGCCGATGATTTCGATGCCGTGAGCGGCGTTGTTACGACGCTTGGCGGTCATCGAAGGGTAGCCGGTTGCGCCTTCGCTGATGAACATTTTGGCGTATTCGCCGTCCTGAATACGTTTCAGGGCGTTGCGCATGGCCTGACGGGATTCGGCGTTGATCACTTCCGGACCAGTCACGTACTCGCCGTATTCAGCGTTGTTGGAGATCGAGTAGTTCATGTTGGCGATACCGCCTTCGTACATGAGGTCAACGATCAGCTTCAGTTCGTGCAGGCACTCGAAGTAGGCCATTTCCGGCGCGTAGCCAGCTTCAACCAGGGTCTCGAAACCGGCTTTTACCAGTTCAACGGTACCGCCGCACAGAACGGCTTGTTCGCCGAACAGGTCGGTTTCAGTCTCGTCCTTGAAGGTGGTTTCGATGATGCCGGTACGACCGCCACCAACGCCGGCAGCGTAGGACAGTGCAACGTTTTTGGCGTTGCCCGAGGCGTCCTGGTAGATCGCGATCAGGTCAGGGATACCGCCGCCCTTCACGAACTCGGAACGTACGGTGTGGCCTGGAGCTTTCGGCGCGATCATGATCACGTCGAGGTCGGCACGCGGCACAACCTGGTTGTAGTGGATCGCGAAGCCGTGGGAGAAGGCCAGGGTGGCGCCTTTCTTGATGTTCGGCTCGATTTCGTTCTTGTACAGCGAGGACTGGAACTCGTCCGGGGTCAGGATCATGACCAGGTCGGCAGAAGCAACAGCGGAAGCAACGTCGGTCACTTTCAGGCCGTGAGCTTCAGCTTTGGCAACAGTGGCCGAACCTTTACGCAGACCAACGGTAACGTCGACACCGGAGTCTTTCAGGTTGCACGCTTGGGCGTGGCCCTGGGAACCGTAACCAATGATGGCAACTTTCTTGCCCTGGATGATCGACAGGTCGCAGTCTTTATCGTAGAAAACTTTCATGAATTTCCCCTTTATATCCAGGCCGTTCAGGCCATTCGCTAATTTGGTTTAGATGCTGAGTACTTTGTCGCCGCGGGCAATACCGGTCACGCCGCTACGGACGGTTTCCAGAATCGATGCGGTGCCGATGGACTGAATGAAGCTGTCGAGCTTGTCGCTGGTACCGGTCAATTGAACGGTATACACGCTGGCACTGACATCGACGATCTGTCCACGGTAAATATCGGTGGTGCGTTTGATCTCGGCGCGCTGGGCGCCAGTGGCCTTGACCTTGACCAGCATCAGTTCGCGCTCGATGTGAGCACTTTCCGACAGGTCCACCAGCTTGACCACTTCGATCAGCTTGTTCAGGTTTTTGGTGATCTGCTCGATGACTTCATCGTGGCCAACGGTGGTCAGCGTCAGACGCGACAAAGTCGGGTCTTCAGTCGGCGCCACGGTCAGGCTTTCGATGTTGTAGTTGCGCTGTGAGAACAGGCCGACTACGCGAGACAAAGCGCCGGGTTCGTTTTCCAGAAGCAAGGAAATAATGTGCCGCATGATTAAGTACGCTCCGTCTTGCTCAGCCACATATCGCGCATCGAGCCGTCTTTGATCTGCATCGGATAGACGTGCTCGCTGGTGTCGACCGAAATATCGATCACCACCAGGCGATCCTTCATGGCGAACGCTTCTGCCATCTTCGACTTCAAATCTTTCGATTCGGTGATGCGTACGCCAACGTGACCGTAGGCTTCAGCCAACTTGACGAAGTCAGGCAACGATTCCATGTAGGAGTGCGAGTGACGGCTGCCGTAGCTCATGTCTTGCCACTGACGCACCATCCCCAGAACACCGTTGTTGAGGATGACGATTTTCACTGGCAAGCCATATTGCAGGCAGGTCGACAGTTCCTGGATGTTCATCTGGATACTGCCTTCACCGGTGACGCAGGCAACGTCGTCATCCGGGAAGCTCAACTTGATGCCCATGGCCGCCGGGAAACCGAAGCCCATGGTGCCCAGACCACCGGAGTTGATCCAGCGATTCGGCTTGTTGAACGTGTAGTACTGCGCCGCGAACATCTGGTGCTGGCCCACGTCGGAAGTGATGAAGGCATCGCCCTTGGTCACTTCGCAGAGGGTTTCGATCACGGTCTGCGGCTTGATCTTGCTGCCGTCGCCCTTTTCGTAAGGGAACAGGCCGCGATCGCCGCGCCATTCATCCACCTGCTTCCACCAACTGGCCACGGACTCCTTGTTCGGTGTCTCGCCGATTTCCTTGAGGATCGCGACCATTTCGGTCAGCACGCTCTCGACCGGACCCACGATCGGCACGTCGGCCTTGATGGTCTTGGAAATCGAAGCCGGGTCGATATCGATGTGGATGATCTTGGCGTTCGGGCAGAACTTCGCCGCGCCGTTGATCACGCGATCGTCGAAACGTGCGCCGACCGCGAGGATCACATCAGCATGGTGCATCGCCAGGTTGGCGGTGTAGCTGCCGTGCATGCCGAGCATGCCGATGAACTGACGATCAGTGCCCGGGAAACCGCCCAGCCCCATCAAGGTGTTGGTCACTGGCAGGTTGAGCATTTTTGCCAACTCGGTCAGCGGTGCGGAACCGTTGCCCAGAATGACGCCGCCACCTGAATAGAGCACTGGGCGCTTGGCCGCCAGGAGCATTTCTGCCGCCTTGCGGATTTGCCCCGAGTGACCGCGAACGGCCGGGCTGTAGGAACGCAGCTTGGCTTTCTTCGGGAAGATGTATTCGAACTTCTCGGCCGGGTTGGTCATGTCTTTCGGGATATCGACCACGACCGGGCCCGGACGACCGGATTGCGCCAGGTAGAAGGCTTTCTTCATGACTTCCGGGATTTCCGAAGCGTGTTTGATCATGAAGCTGTGCTTCACGATCGGCCGGGAGATACCGATCATGTCGGTTTCCTGGAACGCATCGGTGCCGACCATGGTGCTTGGCACCTGACCGGAAATGATCACCATTGGAATCGAGTCCATATAGGCGGTCGCGATACCGGTAATGGCGTTTGTGGCGCCAGGACCGGACGTCACCAATACCACGCCGGCTTTACCGGTGGCACGGGCATAACCGTCAGCCATATGGGTTGCCGCTTGTTCGTGACGAACCAGGATGTGAGTCACTTCCGGTTCTTTGAACAGGGCATCGTAAACATGCAGGAGAGCACCACCCGGGTACCCGTAGATATATTTGACGCCTTCGTCACGCAAAAAGCGGACGAGCATCTCACCGCCAGATAAAAGCTCCACGTTGTTCACCTCTAAAACGCCAGAATACCGTCCACAAAAAAGGGGCGGGTCTTAATAGGTTTACTTCTCGGCAGAGCATGAGCGACGGTAGTCGCCGACTACGTCAGCACTGACTGAGCAAGTATTGGGATCGTCCCAAGTGTTGCGGGCCTTTCCCACCCAGCGCGAGGTAACGCGTTGCGGGTGTAACAGGTCGGCGCGGATGTGCGCCTCATGATCTACCGAGTGGGTCTGCTTCTGGCAGTCCCTCTACAGCGGACTTTGGATTCTTCTGTTTCGCCCTCTCCAAGTCAAGCCGTCTATGTGGTTAATTGTGGGTAAGCACATGAGAACGCAAGAAAAAACCTGAAAACCGCTACTCTGTTAGTGTCAATTGCGCACTTTTGCCAAGGATTCAGCATGCGAACGCTCCTCCTCACTCTGCTGATCGGCCTCAGCCCATGGTGCATGGCCGCTCAAATCTACAAATGGGTCGACGCCCAGGGCGTCACGCACTTCGATGCGCAGCCGCCACCGGGTCAGCCGTCAACAACCTTGCAGACGCCCTCCTCGCCCGCGCCGAAACCGGCGGCCATGCCGGGCAGCGGCGTGCTGGGTGATCAGAAGGCTATCGATGACAAGGTGAGGAAACAGGTGGCTGACCAACAGGCGCAGCTCAAGCAGTTTTGCGAGCAGGCGCGGACGAACCTTGCGCAATTGCAGAACAATCCGCGTTTGAGGGAAGAGGTGGAGGGACAGTTGCGAAGGCTGGATGATGCGCAGCGGCAGGAACGCATCGCCGAAGCTCAGAAGCAGATTGCGCAGAATTGTGAATAGACGCCTGTAGGAGCTGCCGCAGGCTGCGATCTTTTGATTTTAAAGATCAAAAGATCGCAGCCTGCGGCAGCTCCTACATTGATCCGGTGTCCGTTCCAGAAAGGACTGGATCAGCGCGAGGCAGTGATCAGCAGATCAAACTCTTTGAGCAACACCTGAAGCTGACGATCCTTGCCCTGCAGATTGCGCTGGGCGAAGACCATTTCTGCCATTTCCTGAATACCCGAAGCATTCGGCAACGGCAGATCCTGTTCGAGGATCATCTTCATCCGTGGCAGGAAGATCCATTGCAGCCACTGCTCGAAGTCCAGGGTATCGACCGAAAACGGCTCGACACTGCTCAGCGCTTCGGCCGACGGCGAAACCTCATCCCACCAGCCTTGTGTGCGCAGCTCTCGCTCGATCAGCAACAACTGATCAGCGATTTTCGGGAAACGAGCATCCATCACAGCGAAACCTTGGCCTTCTGACGGGCCTGAGCGGCGCCGGCGGAATCGCCTTGTTTCTCACGGGCCTGAGCGATGATTTCCCACAGATTGGCTTGCAGGTCCGGGCGGCCGTTGGCCATGGTCAGCGCGCGGCGGGCAAACTGCTCGGCTTGCGGTGCGTCACCTTGAGCCATGCGCACCTGCGCCAGACGATAAAGCACTTGCGGCTCACGCGGGGCGACGCGCTGGGCACGCTCCAGGCTGGAGGAGGCGCCGTTGAGGTCGCCGCCGGCCTGTTGCTGTTGCGCGGTGGTCAGCAAAGCGAGCACCGGGCCGTCCAGTTGTTCGTCGGCCGACAGGCCGCCGCCACTGCTGGCGGAAGGAATCCCGCTCGGCGTCGATGGCATGCTGTAGCTGCCGGAGTTGATCGGCGCGGACTCAGCCGGCGAAGGATTATACGGCCCCGCCGTGATACCGCCGGATGCCGGGCCCGGCACGATGGGTGAAGCGCTGATCGGTGTCGACACGGCAGCGCCGCCACCCGGCACCATCACAACCACACCCGTATCGCCTTGTGGAATGGCCTGAGTCTGGCCCTGCGCAGGACGCTTGACCGTCGTTTGACGGAAACCGCCATTGGCCGAAATACGCTCGCTGTTGGACACCGCAGTACCGGAATCAACCACCGGGATCGAACCACGCTGTACGGTAGAGCAGCCGCTGAGCAAAGCCACGGCGGTCACCGCTGGAATCAACCACTTGTTCACTTGAAACCCTCTTTGCTTAATTCATCCAGCCCTTGACCCAATCCATCACCGACTCGCCGGAAGCAGGCGTTTCGCCCGCACACGCGGCGCCGGGTGGCGGTTCGCTGCCGCGAATATACGGCATCTGCACTGCCCCCGGGCAATTGGCATCGGAGCCCTGCCCGGTACGCGAATCGACCCACGCCTGCACGACGTTGTCCGGTTGCGGCATGTCCAGCGGTAGCGGATCGGCCTTGCGCATGAAACTGGTCCAGACCTGCAGCGCACCGGTCGCACCGGTAAATGGCGTCTTGCCGTTATCGTCGCGCCCCAGCCAGACCACCGCCAGCAGGTCCTGACTGAATCCGGCGAACCAGCTGTCACGCGAATCGTTACTGGTACCGGTCTTGCCCGCCAGCGTCAGCGTCTTGGGCAACACGTTGTAAACCGAGCTGCCGGTACCTTCACGCATCACGCGCTGCATGGCGTTCTGGATCAGATAAATGGACGCCGGATCGAAGCGCTGCTCAATCTGGAATGGATAACGCTTGAGCGGCTCACCCTCAGCAGTCAGAACACTGCGAATCCCGCGCATCGGCGTATTGAAACCACCGTTGGCCAGCGTCTGGTACATGGTCGCCACTTCGATCGGGGTCATGCCGCCCGCGCCGAGAAGCATCGACGGGAATGCCGGGAACTCACGCGTCACGCCCAGACGACCGAGGGTTTTCAACACATTCGGCACACCGACTTCCAGTCCCAGACGCGATGTCGACAGGTTGTAGGAATGCGCCAGCCCCTGATAAAGGAACACGGTGCCGTGGGAGCGGCGATCATAGTTCTGCGGTTTCCACACCTGCCCATTCGCGCCTTTGACCGACAACGGGTCGTCCGACAGCCAACTGGTCAGTGTGTACTGGCTCGGTTTCTCCAGCGCAGTCAGATACACCGCCGGCTTGATCAACGAGCCGATCGGTCGCACGGCATCCAGCGCACGGTTGAAACCGGCATAACTGGCCTGACGGCTGCCGATCATTGCCTGGACTTCGCCGGTCTCCGGATTGGTCACGACCATCGCCGCTTCGACATCATCGGAGCCTTTGCGCCCGGCCAGACGTTTAAAGGTATCGTTGACCGATGCTTCGGCCTTCATCTGCAGGATCGGGTCGAAACTGGTGAAGATGCGCAGGCCTTCTTCGGTCAAGTCTTCGTCGCGATAGTCTTCACGCAACTGACGTTTGACCAGATCGATAAAGCCCGGGAACGAGCTGTCGGCCAGTTTGCCGCGAGTGGTCACGCCCAATGGCATGTTCTTCGCTGCGGCCACTTGCTCGGCAGTGGCGACGCCTTGTTGCTCAAGCACGTCCAGCACCAGGTTACGCCTCTCCAGCGCGCGCTCCGGGTTGCGACGCGGGTTGTAGTAGGACGGGCCTTTGACCATGCCGACCAGCAACGCGACCTGATGCAGTTTCAGTTCGGACAATGGCTGACCGAAGAAGAACTGGCTGGCCAGACCGAAACCGTGCACCGCACGCTGGCCATCCTGCCCGACGAAGACTTCATTGAGGTAGGCCTCAAGGATTTCCTTCTTGTCGTAATGCAGCTCCAGCAGCATCGCCATCATGGCTTCGGTGAGCTTGCGGGTCAGGCTGCGTTCGTTGGTCAGGTAGAAGTTTTTCACCAACTGCTGGGTCAGCGTACTACCGCCCTGGGTCATCTTGCCGCCAGAAGTGTTGACCCAGACAGCGCGGGCAATCGACTTCGGCGACACGCCCCAGTGACTATAGAAATCACGATCTTCTACAGCGACCAGGGTTTCGAGCAGGTACGGCGGCACCTGATCGAGCTTGATCAGAATGCGGTCTTCGAGATTCTTTGGATAAATGCCGCCGATCATCAACGGCTCGAGGCGCACCACGGACAACTTCGAACCATTGGTCGCCGACAGTTCGGCGACGTAATCGCCGGAGAAACGCACGCGCACCGGCTGCGGTTTTTCCAGGCCTTCATAGAACTGGAAGCCACGGGTATTCAGATCGACCGTATTGCCACTGACGGCTGCGGCGCCGGGGCCATTGCTGACCGCCTCACGGCGATAGCCAAGGGCATCGAGTTCGGTCAGGAAATCGTCCTTGCTGAGCTTTTGTCCGACGAACAGCTCGAGCGGCCGCGCGTAGACCTTGGCCGGGATGGTCCAGCGCTTGCCGGAGAACTTCTCCTGCACCACGGCATCGAGGTAAACGGCGAAGCCGGCCAGCACGACAAGGCCGACCAGACTGAGTTTAATGGCCCAGCTCAACCACGGGCCAAGGCCCTTGGAAGGTGGTTTTTTCTTGGTACGGGGGGATCGAGTTCGAGTCATGGCGGCGGATTATACGCACTTTATTCATACTCAACAGGAGCGCTCCGAGGTTTGCGTCAGGCTGGCGAGCGGCCATAATGGCGGCCTCGAATTTCCCCCAGTCTCTGAAGGATCGCCCGTGAGCCAGTCACTGATCGCTGCCCTGCAAAACCCGGCCCTCTACCCGCACCCTGTCGAAGGGTTTCAGGTCATCGAAACCCATATCTCGTGGGTGATCCTCACCGGTCCCTTCGCTTATAAAGTGAAGAAGCCAGTGAATTTCGGCTTTCTCGACTTCACCGGCCTCGAGTCGCGCGCACATTTCTGCGCTGAAGAGCTGCGTCTGAACCAGCGTCTGACTGATGATTTGTATCTCGAAGTGTTGCCGGTGACCGGCAGCGTCGAAGCACCGCAACTCGGCGGTGAAGGCCCGGCGATCGAATATCTGCTGAAAATGCGCCAGTTCCCACAGACCGGTCTGCTCAGCACTCTGCAAGCCAACGGCGAACTGACCACCCAGCACATCGACGAGATGGCCGCGCAAATCGCCCGCTTCCACCTCACCGCGCCAAAAGTCCCGGCCGAACACGACGCCGGCACCCCGGACAGCGTGATGGCGCCGGTCTCGCAAAACTTCGAGCAAATCCTGCCGTTCCTCAGCGACAAAAACGATTTGCTGCAACTCGATGCACTGAAAGCCTGGGCCGAAAGCAGCTTCGAACGTCTCAAGCCATTGTTCGCCCAGCGCAAAACCGCAGGTTTTACCCGTGAATGCCACGGCGATATCCATCTGGGCAACGCCACCGTCATCGACGGTAAAGTGGTGATCTTCGACTGCATCGAGTTCAACGAACCGTTCCGTTTCACTGACGTCTGGGCCGACACCGGTTTCCTGGCGATGGACCTGGAAGACCGTGGCCTGAAATCCCTGGCGCGCCGCTTCATCAGCCAATACCTGGAATTGACCGGCGACTACCAAGGCCTGGAAGTGCTGAACTTCTATAAAGCCTACCGTGCACTGGTTCGCGCCAAGGTTGCGCTGTTCAGCATGCCCGCGGACGCGACGCCGGTGCAGCGCGCCACCACCCTGCGCCAGTATCGCAACTACGCCAACCTGGCCGAAAGCTACAGCACCATTCCTTCGCGCTTCATGGCCATCACCCACGGCGTTTCCGCTGTCGGCAAGAGCCACGTGGCCATGCGCCTGGTCGAAGCGCTGGGCGCGATCCGCCTGCGTTCCGATGTTGAACGCAAGCGCCTGTTCGGTGAGCAAACCGTCGCCAACGACGTACAGGCCGGCATCTATAGCGCCGACGCCAGCGCGGCGACTTACGCACGCCTGCATGAGATTGCTGAAATCATCTTGCACGCCGGTTTCCCGGTGGTGATCGATGCCACTTACCTCAAACGCGAGCAACGCGAAAACGCGGCGAAAATTGCTGAAGCCACCGGCACGCCATTCCTGATCCTCGACTGCAACGCACCGCAAGCGGTGATCGAGAGCTGGCTGGCGATTCGTCAGGCGGACAAACAGGATCCGTCCGACGCCACCCTGGCCGTGATCGAAGCGCAACAGGCCAACCGTGAACCGTTGACGCCGGAAGAAATCCTGCGCAGCAAACGCGTGCAGACCAATGAATCCGGCACGCTGGACACTGTGGTCGCGCAGATCCGTCAGCGCCTGCCAGGCCTGTAAGAAACTATTTCGGCCGTGAAGCCCTCGCTTGCTTCACGGCCGTCAAATAGTGGCACTATACTGGCGTCATAAAACCAACGGTGATATGACATGAGCCAGCCGAAACTTCTCGACACCCCGCTATATGCCTTGCTGCACAAAGACGACATCACAGGTTTCAACAAGGAGCGTCCGCAGGACGGCCCGATCGACATGGTCGGCGGCGATTTCCGTGGGCTCGATTTACGTGAACTGAACGCCGATGGCGTGGATTTCCGGGACGCGTACTTCCGTTCCGCCGATCTGCGTGGCATCGATTTCCGCAATGCGTCGCTGGAGGGCGCGAGCCTGGCTCACGCGCAGATTTCCGGGGCGTACTTCCCGCCGGAGCTGAGTGCCGACGAGATTCTGATGTCGATGAATTTTGGTACGCGCTTGCGTTATCGCACGCGCTGATCGCCTCATTATTCCCTGACACAACGCCGTCCCTGCAGGAGTGAGCCTGCTCGCGATAGCGGTTTAGAATTCAACACATGTGTGCCTGCAAGTCCGCTATCGCGAGCAGGCTCACTCCTACATTGATTTGTGTTCCCCCCTCCTCATCTGCGCTCGCAGCCCTTAAAAGCGCCCTTTCTTAGAAGCGTTTGCGTTGAATCCGACCAAACAACCACGCTTTTCCTACTGATGGCTACACTCCTGAGAAGCTCGCCCACGCACCATTCGGCCGTCGCAAGGAGGCTTGATGAATGATGAACTGCAACACCTGAAGAATCTTGGCAAGACGTCGGCGCAATGGCTGCATGCCGTGGGCATCCACAGCGCCTCGGACTTGCGTCGCCTGGGCGCGGTGGACGCCTACCGGGCCGTGCGTACCCGCGGGTTTCGCGCATCGAAGGTGTTGTTGTATGCGATTGAAGGCGCGCTGATGGATGTGCACTGGAACGACATCCCCGCCGAACGCAAGGACGCCCTGAACAAGCAGCTTGAAGCCATTTCCTCACGCCACAAGAACTGAACGGGCTTAGACCGTTATGTATTTACTGGGGGAACAATCGGCTTGGGCCGATGCCTTGATCAACCGTTTGCAGAGCTTGCCTGCACTGTGGTTACGCGACCTGACGCCTTGCGGGCCGCCTCTGGAGCTGGAAGCGTCGGATGATTTGCTCGCGCAGTTGCCCGCCGACCAGTTATTCCTGCTCAATGAGGGTGGGATCAGCGGCTGTATCGCCGCCCGCCCGCTGTTTTATTGGCAGGAAGGTGATTTGATCGGCCTTCAGCAAGGTGAGAACTGGGCTGATTGCCGTTTATGCAATGAAGGGGCATTGCGCTTGACGCCCTATCGGCGCAGTGAGGTTTTCCAGCATTTGTATGCCGATGCTCGTCGGGCAGACCAGTTTCTGGAGTATCTGCTGGGACAAATGGCAATCCTCGCCAATGCGGTCGCAGAACTGAAACCGCGCGAATTTCGCAGCACCAATGGTTTCAAACGGGTTGAAGCAGGTGCAACACTGATCAACCAAGGTGACGCGGCAGACCATGTATTTGTGATCATCGACGGGCATGCCGAAGCGTTTGTCGACGGGCAGAAAGTCGGAGACGTGCCCAAGGACGAGATTTTCGGTGCCATGGCCGTGTTCACCGGCGAGCCACGCAGTGCCACGGTCATCACCCGAGAACCGAGCACCATCATGCTGATTCCCGGTGAACAATTCTTGAGCATGACCCGCACCAATCCGAAGATCGCCCACAGCTTGATCGAGAGCATGGCGCGGCGGATCGGCCAATTGAATCGGCAGATCACACAAATACCCCCACCTGAAGGCCAGCGTTGAAACCCCGTGTTTACCGGGTGTTCCGGCCATTTACCAGACGAATTCAAAGAAACGGAAAAACAGTTGTTGACTCGGTAATGAGAATCGCTATGATTATCACAACTGATCGCGAGATCAGTCGATATTCTGAAAAGCCCTTGGTTCGGACTCTCAGATTATCTCCTCATCAGGCTAATCACGGTTATTTGACCCGGTTTTTACCGGGTCTTTTTTTGCCTGTGGAAACGTCATTTGCCGAACTGCTTGCGCATCTGTTCGCAGTAATCCTGCTTTGGGGTGGCGGGTGTGTACCAAACGTAATCGGCCATCCCGGCAGTCACCTCGCCGCCCTGCTCTGCCAGCATCAAAACCGTGGGCGCTTCAGTGGCGCCCAAATCCACAACATGTAACGGCACGCCAACGTCCTTGCGCGCATGCCACGCCCCGGCGAATAACACAGAAGGTTTCGCTGCAGCCAACAGGCGCTCGGCCATACGCCGATCACGTTGTTGCTGAACGGCGAGCATCGCCGGCATCTGTGATTCGGGCAGCAAGCCACAGTGAGAATCACCGATCTGCTCCAGTAGCATTTGCTTCACCGACTCCGCGTTACTGCGCGCACCACCAAGAACAGGAGGATTGCGATAGAAGGCACGGATTTCGCTATTTTCAAGATTGGCCGCCAGCAACGGATAAGGCTGCGCGAGGGCGAAACGCACGATCGGCCCGTAGAGATTCCAGTCCCAGCCATCCTGCCAGGCCAGTGCAGCGGGAAGATCAGTGGGTGGCGAGGCAGACTGGCGAACGGCGTCGATTTTGGCTTGCTGATCCGGTGTGAGCATTTCCAGCAACAGACTGCCTTGCGGTCTTTGCTCGCCGAGCGACTGCAAAATCCATAACTGCGCGGCGTGATGATCGGCGTTGTCATGCTGCTCGCCAATAATCACCCGTTCAGCTACAGCAAGCCGGTTGACCAACTCTTGCGCCGTCAGCACCTCTGCGCTGCGCAGGTCGCGAATCTCGCCATTGATCGGCGGTGGCGCAACCCCATGCTGACACCCCGCAAGCCACAACACCGCCAAAAGCCACAAACCACGCATGCCATCACCTCGATGATTCAATCAGCGGGCGATGATCAGCGGATGCCCGCGCTCCGGGTGCGGCTGCACCAACACTTCGAGACCGAATACGGCCTGGAGCGTGTCCGGTCGCAAAACCTGCTGCGGAGTATCCAGCGCCACCGGGCGCCCGCCTTCCAGCAGCAGAATGCGATCACAATAGCGCGCAGCCAGATTCAGATCATGCAGGATCACCAATACCGCGGCGCCACGATCGGCAAACTCGCGCACCGCCTGCAACGTGGTGTGCTGATGCAGCGGATCAAGCATTGACGTGGGTTCATCCAACAGTAACGTCTGCCCGGCCTGACCAGGCCAAAGCTGCGCCAGCACCCGCGCCAGATGCACGCGCTGACGCTCGCCACCGGACAGCGCCAGATAACTGCGGCCACTCAAGTGCCCGGCATCCGCCGCGGCCAAAGCGGCAGCGATGATTTCGTCATCACGCACCCGACCACTTTGCCAAGGCAAACGGCCCATGCCGACCACTTCTTCGACGCGAAAGGCAAAATCCAGCGTCGACACCTGAGGCAACACTGCCAGTCGTTGCGCACGCTGCGGGCCAGTCCAGTGACTCAACGCCTGCCCGTCGAGCGAAACCCCGCCCGTGCTCGCCGCCAACTCACCGCACAAGGCGCCCAGCAAGGTACTTTTGCCTGCACCGTTCGGCCCCAGCACACCGAGTACTTCACCCGGTTCAAGCTGCAGCGTGACATTGTTGAGCACAGTCTTGCGACCACGCTGAATGTGCAGATCGTTTGCACGCAACATCAGGCGCGCCCTCGTAACAACAGATAGAGGAAGAACGGCGCACCGATAAACGCGGTGACAATACCGATCGGCAATTCTGCCGGCGCCAGCGCCAAGCGCGCGACCAGATCAGCCAACAGCAGCAGGCTTGCCCCCGCCAATACCGATGCCGGCAGCAAGACTTTGTGGTCCGGCCCCGCCAGCAAGCGCACCAGATGCGGCACCACCAACCCGACAAAACCGATCATCCCGGCTGCTGCCACGGCCGCGCCAACACCCAATGCTGTGCAAAACACCAATTCACGCTTGAGCCGCTCGACATCAATCCCCAGATGCCCGGCCTCGGATTCGCCAAGCAGCAAGGCATTCAACGCTTTAGCCCGACGCGGCAACCACAGCGCGACACCGGCGCTGATGATCAGCAATGGCCACAGCCGCGCATAACTGGCGCCATTGAGGCTGCCAAGGTTCCAGAACGTCAGCGTGCGCAATGTCGCGTCATCCGCCAGATAAGTGAACAGGCCGACGGCCGAACTGGCCAGCGCCGTCAGGGCAATCCCCGCGAGCAACATGGTCGCGACATTGGTTTGGCCGTTGCGGCGCCCCAGTCGATAGACCAGCGCCGTCACCCCTAACCCACCGAGAAACGCGCAGACCGACAACAGATACGGTCCAAACCATTCCGGCAGGCCGCCAAAAAACGAGCCGCCGACAATCGCGATCGCCGCGCCCAATGCCGCACCGCTGGAAACACCGACCAGCCCCGGATCCGCCAGCGGGTTACGAAACAAGCCCTGCATTGCCACACCGGACAACGCCAGCACGCCGCCGACCGCCAGCCCGAGCAAGGTACGCGGCAAACGAATCTGCCCCAGGATCAGCTCCGCCTGCTCCAGCCCGCCTGGCGCCAATGGCACGCCGAGCATGCGTAACGCCGCGCGTAATGTGTCGAACAGCGGCAGGCTGACCGGCCCGAGTGCCAGCGACAGCCAGATCGCCAGCAAACACAGGAGCGTCAGGCCAATGAACAAGGCACGGGGTTTTACCAGTGTGGTCATTGGCCGCTCTGGGCCGGGTAGAAACCGTCAGACAGGGTTTTCAAGGCTGCCGGCAGTCGGGGTCCGAGTCCGCCAACCAGCAAGGTCGGATCCAGTTCCAGCACGCGCCCGGCCTTGGCCGCGCGGCTTGAATTGAGAATCGGGTTTTCCTTGAACAGCGCCGCTTTCGCCGCCTCACCAGTCAGCGCACGATCGGCGAATACCAGCACTTCAGGATCAAGGCTGGCGAGGGATTCCACGGAAAACGGCTTGTAACCCGTGTGAGTTGCCAGATTATGTCCGCCGGCCTGTTGCAGCAGCCAATCAGCGGCGGTGTCCTTGCCGGCGATCAACGGTTTGCCACCGGCATGCCCGAGCAACAGCAGCACACCCGGGGCTTTGTGTTTGGCCTGAGCTTCGGTAACCCGCGCCTTCTGTGCATCAAGCTGCTGTTGATAACGTTGCAGCAACTGCGCAGCCTGCGGCTCGGCGCTGAGCAACTGACCCAGGTGAGTCAGGTTTTTCTCCAGCGTCGGCAGATCCGGTTGCGCCGAGAACAGTTCAACCTGCACCTTGGCTGCCTTCACCTGCGCCAATACCGGCGGCGGCCCCATCTCTTCCGTGCCGATCAGAATGTCCGGACGCAGACTGAGAATGCCCTCAGCCGAAAGGCTGCGCTGATAACCAATGCTCGGCAGCGCTTTCAGCGACTCGGGATGCTGACTGGTGGTGTCGACGCCGACCAGTTTCGACTCGCCGCCCAACGCACTGACCCACTCCGACAATGCGCCGCCGGCACTGACCCAGCGTTGCGGCAAATCAGCCGCTGCCGCCTGGTGACTGACCAGAAGTCCGACACACAGCACGGCAATGCGGGTACTCAGGCGCATACACAGCTTCCTTGAATAAGGTTTTTCCCGGGCATCAGGATGGCAGGCCAAGTATCCTCGACATCTGCCAGCCGCCCTACGGACGAAGGCTGCCATTTGATAATTGTTTGCATTTAAACGTCAAGCTCGGACATATCCAGACACGAGCCGACACTAGAGGATAGTCATGAAGTTTCTCTGCGCGGGCGCCGATCTGGCTGAAGCGAAAAGCCGTGGTTTTGAGATCGACGGGAACAAACTGTTCGCCGTGCGCCGCAGCGGCCAGGCGTATGTCTACCTCAATCGCTGCCCGCATCGCGGGGTCGGGCTGGAATGGCAGCCCGACCAGTTTCTCGACCCGAGCAACAGCCTGATCCAGTGCGCCACCCACGGCGCACTGTTTTTGATCGAAGACGGAGAATGCGTGGCCGGGCCTTGTGCCGGGCAATCACTCACCGCCATCAATTGCCGCGAAGACGCGCAGGGGTTGTGGATCGATGTTTAACCGTTGAGCAGCACGTCGAGGCGTCGGTCGATGACCATTTCTTCATGGCTCAAACGCACACCGTACGCCAGCACCTCGACGCCACAAGCCACAGCTTCCCTCAATGCCTGGGCGTAGGCCGGATCGATTTCTTCGGCGGGTCGCACCGCGTCAATCTCGCTGAGATTGACGCAATACAACTGCACCGCCCGTATCCCGTCCCGCGCCAGATGCGCCAATTCCCGCAGATGCTTGGCGCCGCGCTGGGTCACGGCATCGGGAAACGCCGCCACAGCTGTACCGTCGAAACCCAGGGTGACGCTTTTCACCTCTACATAGGCCGGGCCGCTGGGGTATTCGAGGCGGAAGTCGATACGGCTCTTTTCCTGCCCGTACGCGACTTCACGCTTCAATGCGGTAAAGCCGTTCAACTCGGTGATAACGCCCGCCTGCAGCGCCTCTTCAACCAGACCGTTGGCCCGTGCCGTATTCACACAAAACAAGCGGCCTTGCGGGGTTTCACCAACTTCCCACGTACCGGGCAATTTGCGTTTCGGATCGTTGGAGCGACTGAACCACACCTGCCCGCCCTCGACCTGACAATTGAGCATCGAGCCGGTGTTCGGGCAGTGAATGGTCAGCAACTCGCCGCTAACGGTTTCGATATCGGCGAGAAAACGCTTGTAACGACGAATCAGACGCGCTTCTTCAAGCGCTGGATAAAAGCGCATCAGCCTTGCCAGCTCTTCAAGCCACGCGCGATTCGTTCCACCGCTTCTTGTAAGCGAGGGAGGTTTTGCGTGTAGGCAAAACGCACATGATGGCTGGCCTGATAACGT
Source organism: Pseudomonas sp. A34-9 (assembly GCF_029543085.1). NCBI lineage: Bacteria > Pseudomonadati > Pseudomonadota > Gammaproteobacteria > Pseudomonadales > Pseudomonadaceae > Pseudomonas > Pseudomonas sp. A34-9. The sequence goes on from NZ_CP119967.1 coordinate 5,512,456, forward strand.
CCGAAATCCAGACCCGGGGTGAAGGCAACGTGTTCGGTTTCGAGAAAATGCCGGCAGAACGCGAAGGCATCGCCGCCGAACTGGCTGATATCCGCGTAAAGATAGAACGCGCCTTCAGGCTCTACGGCGATGTTGAAACCCAACTCACGCAACGCCGGCAGGAGGAAGTCGCGGCGACGGCCGAATTCGGCGCGGCGCTCTTCCAGAATAGCGATGGTGTCCGGCTCGAAACAGGCCAGCGCCGCGTACTGGGCCATGCTCGGCGCACTGATGTAAAGATTCTGCGCCAGTTTCTCCAGCTCACTGACGGCGGCATCCGGCGCCACCAGCCAGCCAAGTCGCCAGCCGGTCATACCGAAGTATTTGGAGAAACTGTTCAACACGAAGGCGCTGTCATCAACTTCCAATACGCTCGCCGCATCGGTGCCGTAAGTCAGGCCGTGGTAGATCTCGTCCACCACCAGATGACCATGGCGAGCCTTGATGGCTGTGGATAACCCGGCCAGTTCGTCACGGGTCAGGATGGTGCCGGTCGGATTGGCCGGCGAAGCGACCAATGCACCGACGCTGTCGTGATCCCAATGCCGTGCGACCAGATCCGGGGTCAGTTGATAACGCACCTCCGGCCCCACCGGCACCAGTTGCGCCGCGCCTTCGACCAGTCGCAGAAAGTGCCGGTTACACGGGTAGCCCGGATCCGCCAGCAGCCAGTGTTTACCTGGATCGACCAGCAACGCGCTGGCCAGCAACAGCGCGCCGGAACCGCCCGGCGTGATCAGAATCCGCCGCGGATCGATGTTCAGGCCATAGCGCGATTGATAAAACCCGGAAATGGCTTCGCGCAGCTCGGGAATGCCACGTGCGGCGGTGTAACGGGTCTTGCCCGCCGTCAGCGCAGCCTGGCCGGCACGGATGATCGGCTCGGCCGTGGTGAAGTCTGGCTCGCCGATTTCCAGGTGGATCACGTCATGACCTTCAGCCTGTAACTCATTGGCCCGCGCCAGCAGCGCCATCACATGGAACGGTTCGATCGCACGACTGCGCGCACTGTAAGGCTGAGCCATTGGTTTTCCTTCGGCAGGGAAAAAGAGACGATTCTACCCATCTGCCGGAACGAGCGAGAACCCGCAGCGGTCACAGCCTCAAGAACGCTGGACTGTAACGATACGCACGTACGCTCCAGGATTGACTAAAATCAGTGATTGAACAGGTCTTCAACACCACCAGACACGGCTTGCCAAACATTTGCAAGCGCCACCCGCCGGGGCCTCGACATCCGGGAGTAGCGCAGGCTGAATTGATCTGGTAAGTTCGCCCGCTTGCAGCCGCAGGGCCGGCAGGTGTCGGTGATGGAGCAATCCTGCGCAATGGATTACAAGAGTAGAGGCGGTCCATTTCATGCCCACCCAAGCAAAGCAACAGCAGAATCAGACGATCAGCGGTTTCGAACCTTATGTTCCGGCCAAAGGTGAGGAGTACATGGGCGCCCCGATGCGCGCGCACTTCACCAAGGTCCTGAACAAGTGGAAACAGGAGTTGATGCAGGAAGTCGACCGCACCGTTGACCACATGAAGGACGAAGCTGCCAATTTCCCGGATCCGGCCGACCGTGCCAGCCAGGAAGAAGAATTCGCCCTCGAGCTGCGCGCCCGCGACCGCGAACGCAAGCTGATCAAGAAAATCGACAAGACACTGCAACTGATCGAAGACGAAGAGTACGGTTGGTGTGATTCGTGCGGCGTCGAGATCGGCGTAAAACGCCTTGAAGCACGCCCTACAGCCGACATGTGCGTCGACTGCAAGACACTGGCGGAAATCAAGGAAAAGCAGGTCGGCAAGTAATCTCGACCTGAACGAAAAACGGAGCGTGCGAACGCTCCGTTTTTGTTTCTGCCTTTTGCCTTATATCCCCTGTGGGAGCGAGCTTGCTCGCGAAAGGGCCAGATGCCTCAACATTCATGTAGCAGACACACCGCCTTCGCGAGCAAGCTCGCTCCCACAGGTGTTGTGTACACGCTCTGAAAAAGTACTGTTGCCCCATGACTGCCAAAAAATCCCCCGCCTACATCGGCCGCTTCGCCCCAACCCCCAGTGGCCACTTGCACTTCGGCTCGCTGGTTGCCGCCCTCGCCTCCTACCTCGATGCCCGTTCGGTCGGCGGTCGCTGGCTGGTGCGCATGGAAGATCTCGATCCGCCCCGTGAAGAACCCGGTGCGCAAGCCGCGATCCTCAAGGCGCTGGAGAGCTATGGCTTCGAATGGGATGGCGACATGGTGCGCCAGAGCGATCGACATGACGCCTACGCCGATGTGCTCAACAGCCTGTTCAATCATGGTCTGGCCTACGCTTGCACCTGCTCGCGCAAACAGCTCGAAGCGTACAACGGCATCTATCCGGGCCTGTGCCGCAATGCCGGCCATGATCAGCAAGATGCGGCGATCCGCCTGCGCGTGCCGGAACTGGAATACCACTTCGTCGACCGCGTACAGGGCGAATACCGCCAGCATCTGGGCCGCGACGTCGGCGATTTCGTGATCCGCCGCCGCGATGGCCTCTATGCCTATCAATTGGCCGTGGTCCTAGACGATGCCTGGCAAGGCATCACCGACATCGTCCGCGGTGCCGACCTGCTCGATTCGACCCCGCGCCAGCTTTACCTGCAAGAACTGTTGGGCCTGCGCCAACCGCGTTACCTGCACCTGCCGCTGATCACCCAGCCGGACGGCAACAAGCTCGGCAAGTCATACCGCTCGCCGCCGCTGGAGGTCGATCAAGCGACCCCGTTGTTGCTGCGAGCCCTGCGCGCACTGGGGCAAAACCCCGGCACCGAACTGGCCCACGCCTCACCACAAGAACTGCTCAACTGGGGCAGCGCACACTGGGATGCCACGAAGATCCCGCGCACACTGACGCTGCCCGAAGCGCAACTGCTATGACGACACTTGCAGTCGTGCGCCCATCCGTTACCATCGCCGCACGTTTTCGGGCACGCGCATAAAAAAGAGAGGCCGGGATGTACATCTATCGCTTGGTCCTGCTTTTAGTCGTGGGGATCTACCTGTTTTCCCCCGCCATCATGGATTGGTGGATCGACGCTACGGGCGCCTGGTATCGCCCCTATCTGCTCTGGCTGATCCTGATTGTCGTGACCTTCATCCTGCAGAGCCAAAAAGATGCCGATGAGCTTTAGCCTGACCCAGATGATCCTGATCAGCGCCGCATACCTGGCGGTGCTGTTCGGCGTTGCCTGGATCAGCGAACGGGGCATGATCCCGCGCGCGATCATTCGCCACCCGTTGACCTACACTTTGTCGTTGGGGGTTTATGCCAGTGCCTGGGCGTTTTACGGCACGGTCGGCCTCGCCTATCAGTACGGCTACGGCTTTCTGTCCAGTTATCTCGGCGTGTCCGGCGCGTTTCTGCTGGCCCCGGTATTGCTCTATCCGATCCTGAAAATCACCCGCACCTATCAACTGTCGTCGCTGGCGGATCTGTTCGCGTTCCGCTTCCGCAGTACCTGGGCGGGCGCGCTGACCACGATCTTCATGCTGATCGGCGTGCTACCGCTGCTGGCCTTGCAGATTCAGGCCGTCGCCGACTCCATCGGCATCCTCACCGGTGAACCGATCCAGAGCCGAGTGGCATTGGCTTTCTGCGCGCTGATCATCCTGTTCACGATTTTCTTCGGTTCCCGACATATCGCCACCCGTGAAAAGCACGAAGGGCTGGTGTTCGCGATTGCCTTTGAATCGGTGATCAAACTGGTCGCCCTCGGCGGCGTTGGTCTGTATGCGCTGTACGGCGTGTTCGACGGCCCGCAGCAACTTGAGCTGTGGCTGCTGCAAAACCAGACCGCTCTCGCCGCGCTGCACACGCCATTGCAGGAAGGCCCTTGGCGCACGTTGCTGTTGGTGTTCTTCGCCTCGGCGATCGTTATGCCGCACATGTATCACATGACTTTTACCGAGAACCTCAATCCGCGGTCTCTGGTGAGTGCGAGCTGGGGTTTGCCGCTGTTCCTGCTGCTGATGAGTCTGGCGGTACCGCTGATCCTGTGGGCCGGCCTCAAGCTCGGCGCAACGACCAATCCGGAATACTTCACCCTCGGCATCGGCATCGCCGCCAACAGCAAACCGCTGGCCTTGCTCGCCTATGTCGGCGGTTTATCGGCGGCCAGCGGGCTGATCATCGTCACCACGCTGGCGCTGTCGGGCATGGCGCTGAACCACTTGGTGCTGCCGCTTTATCAGCCTCCGGCCGAAGGCAATATCTACCGCTGGCTGAAGTGGACACGCCGGGCGCTGATCGTCGCGATCATCATGGCCGGTTTCGGTTTCTACCTGATGCTCGGTGCCGAACAGGATCTGGCCAACCTCGGCATCGTCGCGTTTGTCGCCACGTTGCAATTCCTGCCCGGCGTGTTGTCGGTGCTGTACTGGCCGACGGCCAACCGTCGCGGTTTCATCGCGGGTCTGCTGGCGGGGATTCTGGTCTGGGTGGTGACCATGCTGTTGCCGCTGGTCGGCAATCTGCAGGGTTTCTACATCCCGCTGCTGAACATGATTTATGTGCTCGACGACACCAGTTGGCACATGGCCGCAATCGCCTCGCTCGCCGCCAACGTCTTGATGTTCACTTTGATTTCGCTGTTCACTAACGCCAGCCCCGAAGAGGCCAGCGCCGCCGAAGCCTGCGCTGTGGATAACGTTCGTCGCCCACAGCGCCGCGAACTGCACGCTGCCTCGCCGCAGGAATTCGCCACCCAACTGGCCAAACCGCTGGGCGCCAAGGCTGCACAAAAAGAAGTCGAGCAAGCGCTGCGTGACCTTTATCTGCCCTTCGACGAACGCCGCCCTTATGCCCTGCGTCGTTTGCGTGACCGGATCGAAGCCAACCTCTCCGGCCTGATGGGCCCGAGTGTGGCGCAAGATATGGTCGAAACCTTCCTGCCGTACAAGGCCGGTGGCGAAAACTACGTGACCGAAGACATCCATTTCATCGAAAGCCGCCTCGAGGATTACCACTCGCGTCTCACAGGTCTGGCCGCTGAACTCGATGCGCTGCGCCGTTATCACCGCCAGACCCTGCAAGAACTGCCGATGGGCGTCTGTTCGCTGGCCAAGGATCAAGAGATCCTGATGTGGAACAAGGCCATGGAAGAACTCACCGGGATCGCCGCGCAGCGCGTGGTCGGCTCGCGCCTGAGCACCATTGGCGAGCCGTGGAAGGAATTGCTGCAGGGTTTCATCAATCTGCCCGACGAGCATTTGCACAAACAGCACCTGGCCCTCGACGGCCAGACCCGCTGGCTGAACCTGCACAAAGCCGCCATCGATGAACCGCTCGCACCGGGCAACAGTGGCCTGGTATTACTGGTCGAGGATTTGACCGAAACCCAGATGCTCGAAGACAAACTGGTGCACTCGGAACGCCTGGCCAGCATCGGTCGCCTCGCGGCCGGTGTAGCCCACGAAATCGGCAACCCGATCACCGGCATCGCCTGTCTGGCGCAGAACCTGCGCGAAGAACGCGAAGACGACGGCGAACTGACGGAAATCAGCGGGCAGATTCTTGAACAGACCAAACGGGTGTCACGCATCGTCCAGTCACTGATGAGCTTTGCTCACGCCGGCAGCCATCAGCACAGCGATGAACCCGTGTGTCTGGCCGAAGTCGCCCAGGACGCCATCGGCCTGCTGGCGCTGAACCGACGCAACTTCGAAGTGCAGTTCTACAACCTGTGCGATCCCGATCACTGGGTCGAAGGTGACCCGCAGCGGCTCGCCCAGGTCCTGATCAATCTGCTCTCCAACGCCCGCGACGCCTCGCCGCCGCACAGTGCGGTTCGGGTCAAGAGCGAAGCCGGCGAACACACGGTCGATCTGATCGTGGAGGACGAAGGCAGCGGTATTCCGAAGAACATCATGGACCGATTGTTCGAACCCTTCTTCACCACCAAGGATCCTGGCGAAGGCACCGGTCTGGGCCTTGCACTGGTCTATTCCATCGTTGAAGAGCATTATGGACAAATCACCATCGACAGCCCGGCTGATGTACAAAGCCAACGCGGCACCCGTATCCGGGTGACCTTACCGCGTCATGTCGAAGCGACGTCCGCTGTGAACTGAGACCGTCGAGAGTATCGAATCAATGCCGCACATTTTGATCGTCGAAGACGAAACAATTATCCGCTCCGCCTTGCGCCGCCTGCTGGAACGCAATCAGTACCAGGTCAGCGAAGCCGGTTCAGTGCAGGAAGCACAAGAACGCTTCACCATTCCTACGTTCGACCTGATCGTCAGCGATCTGCGCTTGCCGGGCGCGCCGGGCACCGAGCTGATCAAGCTCGGCCAGGGCACACCGGTGCTGATCATGACCAGCTACGCCAGCCTGCGTTCGGCGGTCGACTCGATGAAGATGGGCGCGGTGGACTACATCGCCAAGCCTTTCGACCACGATGAAATGCTTCAGGCTGTCGCGCGGATCCTGCGTGATCGCCAATCGGCACCGGCTGCCGGCGAAGCGGTTGCCAGCAAACCGGCCAATGGCAGCGGCAAATCCGCCGTCGACAATAGCAACGGCGAAATCGGCATCATCGGCTCCTGCCCGCCGATGCAGGATCTGTACAGCAAGATCCGCAAAGTCGCGCCGACCGATTCCAACGTGTTGATCCAGGGCGAGTCCGGCACCGGTAAGGAACTGGTGGCCCGCGCCCTGCACAACCTGTCGAAACGCGCCAAGGCGCCGATGATCTCGGTGAACTGCGCAGCCATTCCGGAAAGCCTGATCGAATCCGAACTGTTCGGCCACGAAAAAGGTGCGTTTACCGGTGCCAGCGCCGGTCGCGCCGGTCTGGTTGAAGCGGCGGACGGCGGCACGCTGTTCCTCGACGAAATCGGTGAGCTGCCACTGGAAGCTCAGGCCCGCCTGTTGCGCGTATTGCAGGAAGGCGAGATTCGCCGGGTCGGCTCGGTGCAGTCGCAGAAAGTCGATGTGCGCTTGATCGCCGCGACCCACCGCGATCTCAAGAGCCTGGCAAAAATCGGCCAGTTCCGTGAAGACCTTTATTACCGTCTGCACGTGATCGCGTTGAAACTGCCGGCGCTGCGCGAGCGCGGCGCTGACGTCAACGAAATCGCCACTGCTTTTCTCGCTCGCCAGAGTGCGCGCATCAACCGTACCGACCTGAAATTTGCTGCGGATGCCGAACAGGCGATCCGTCATTATTCCTGGCCAGGTAACGTGCGTGAGCTGGAGAACGCGGTCGAGCGCGCAGTGATTCTGAGCGAAAGCCCGGAAATCTCCGCCGATCTGCTGGGCATCGACATCGAGTTGAGCGATCTGGAAGACGACGAGTTCATCGGTCTGCCGCCACAGGCGGGTAACGCCAGCAATAGCAGCCACGAGCCGACCGAAGACCTGTCACTGGAAGACTACTTCCAGCACTTCGTTCTCGAGCATCAGGACCACATGACTGAAACCGAACTGGCGCGCAAACTGGGCGTCAGCCGTAAATGCCTGTGGGAACGCCGTCAGCGCTTGGGCATTCCGCGGCGCAAGACCGGGGTCGCCAGCGAGAGCTGAACGTTACCTGTCGAGTGTGCGGGTAACGCTTGAACCGGTTAAAAAACTGTTACCTCAGTTCTTTCACGTAACAGAAGCCGGGGTTATCGGTAACGAAACCCCGGCTTTTTTTCGCCCCGAGAAAACGGTTATATCGACCTAACCCCTTGTTTTATTGGGTTTCGCAAAAGTTGGCACGCCCCCTGCTATATGTTTGGTACAAGAACAATAACAAGCAATGCACAAGACAATAAAAATAAGACGAATCGACTCACGCACAATAAAAACAAGACGGCGAGAGGCGCAGCTAACTGATTCTTTTGGAGAGGCGTTGTATTTGGGGCTTGCCCCACGACCAGGCCGAGAACAACAAAAACTGTCCTAAGACAGAGCCTGTACTGGTTGGATCGAGAGATCACTGCAATTCAGCGACCAAAGCAATCCGTTTGCTCTTGGCTCCCGATTGGGAGGGTCACGAAGGAAACACTTCGTGGCGAGGGCACTCAACAAAAACAAGAAGCCCGAATCAATAATAAAAAGAGCACGCAACTACTTCTTGGGGAGCTTCGGCTCCCCTTGTAGTTTCTCCTCCCGGCAAAATCCTCCCTTTTTATCGCGCGCGATGCCTGTAGCCTGCGGCTTGCAGCTCAAATCGGCCGTGTCCTACACCATCCCCCGACTAAATGCTAGAATCTGCGCCCATCATGCGGTCATTCTTTGGTATGGCCGAACATTCCTTCAAACAGTGCATCCCATGCTGAAGAAGTTGTTCCAGTCATTCCGAACTCCCGTGCGTCGTACGCAACACATCCGCAGCACCCCTGAAGTGCTCAACAGCGGCCAACATTCGCTGCAGAAAACGCAATTCAGCCGCTATGCGGTGAATATCGTCGAACGCCTGCAAGGTGCCGGTTACCAGGCTTATCTGGTCGGCGGTTGCGTGCGTGACATGTTGCTGGGCATCACGCCCAAGGACTTCGACGTCGCCACCAGCGCCACCCCTGAGCAAGTCCGTGCCGAATTCCGCAATGCGCGGATCATCGGTCGCCGCTTCAAACTGGTGCACATCCATTTCGGTCGCGAAATCATCGAAGTCGCAACCTTCCGCGCCAATCACCCGGTCAACGAAGACGACGAAGACAGCAACCAGTCTTCGCGTAACGAAAGCGGGCGGATTCTGCGCGACAACGTTTACGGCACTCTGGAGGAAGACGCGCAACGCCGCGACTTCACCATCAACGCCCTGTATTACGATCCGGTCAGCGAGCGCATCCTCGATTACGCCAATGGCGTACACGACATCCGCAATCACCTGATCCGCCTGATCGGCGATCCGAAGCAGCGCTATCAGGAAGACCCGGTGCGCATGCTGCGTGCCGTGCGTTTTGCCGCCAAGCTCAACTTCGGCATCGAGAAGCACACCGTGCAGCCGATCCGTGAACTGGCGCCGATGCTGCGCGAGATCCCGTCGGCGCGTCTGTTTGAAGAAGTGCTCAAGCTGTTCCTCTCCGGACACGGCGCGATCACCTTCGAAATGCTGGTCGATCTGCAGTTGTTCGCCCCGTTGTTCCCGGCCAGTGCCGATGCGCTGGAACACAACCCGGAGTACACCCACACGCTGATCAGCGAAGCGCTGACCAACACCGACCTGCGCATCAAGCAGAACAAACCGGTGACCCCGGCGTTCCTGTTTGCCGCGCTGTTGTGGCCGGCTTTGCCGGCTCGCGTGCTGCGTCTGCAAGAACGTGGCATGCCGCCGATTCCGGCCATGCAGGAAGGCGCGCACGAACTGATCGCCGAACAGTGCCAGCGCATTGCGATTCCGAAGCGTTTTACCATGCCGATCCGCGAGATCTGGGACATGCAGGAGCGGCTGCCACGCCGCAGCGGCAAACGTGCCGATCTGTTGCTCGATAACCCGCGTTTCCGTGCCGGTTACGACTTCCTGCTGCTGCGTGAAAGCGCTGGCGAGGAAACGGATGGCCTGGGCGAATGGTGGACGGACTATCAGGACGCCAACGACAGCGAGCGTCGCGACATGATCCGCGACCTCAGCGGCAAGGGCGATGATGCCAGTGGCGCGCCGCGCAAACGTCGCCGCAGCAGCGGCTCCAAGCGCAAGCGCGCCGGGGCTCCGAGCGCATCGAGCGAGTAACGCATGGAACGCATCTACATCGGCCTGGGCAGCAACCTCGCTGACCCTGCCGAACAACTGCGCAGCGCCGTCGAGGCGCTGGGGCGATTGCCGCAGACGACCCTCGCCGGTGTTTCCGCCTTCTATCAAAGCGATTCGTTGTTGCCCGGCCAGCCGCGTTACACCAACGCGGTAGCCGCGCTCGACAGCACGCTTGCCCCGCTGCAATTGCTGGATGCGCTGCAGGCGATCGAAAATGATCAGGGCCGCGAACGCCTTGAGCGCTGGGGCCCGCGTACGCTGGATCTGGACATTCTGCTGTTCGGCGATCGACTGATCGACGAGCCACGCCTGAAAGTCCCGCATTACCAGATTCAGGAACGCGCATTCGTGCTCTACCCCCTCGCCGAACTGGCCCCGCAAGATTTGCGTCTTGCCGATGGCCGCACCTTGTCCGATCTGCTGGCAGCCTGCCCGTTCGTCGGCCTGGAACGCCTCCCCCACGCCTGACACAAATCCCCTGTAGGAGCTGTCGAGTGAAACGAGGCTGCGATCTTTTGATCTTTCAAATCAAGATCAAAAGATCGCAGCGTTGCGCAGCTCCTACAAAATGCAGCGTTCAACATTCAATTTTTGTCGGACAAAAATCCGGCGAATCAGCCCCGCCGCAGCGCTGAATCGCATCAGTAACGCCGGTAACACTCCCCTCGTAACAATGCGGTAACACACGCAATTGACTTCCTGTTGGCTCATCACGACTATAGGCGTCCCGCTGCCGCCAACCCGGCACATACGGGCGCAATCCAGGCCTTATAAGCACGACAAAAGAGCGTGCGCCTGAGTAGATGAAGAATCACGCGCGTTACTCGCAGTAGTTTCCAGAGCGCCTGAACGAGGATTTTTTACATGCCAGCCATCACCCTGACCACGCTCCAGAAACTCAAGCAGGAAGGCCAAAAGATCACCATGCTGACCTGCTATGACGCGACCTTCGCCCACGCCTGTAACGAGGCCGGTGTCGAAGTGCTGCTGGTGGGCGACTCCCTCGGCATGGTCTTGCAAGGTCACGACAGCACGTTGCCGGTGACCACCGCAGAAATGGCCTACCACACCGCCTGCGTCAAACGCGGCAACACCAATGCCCTGATCCTCGCCGATTTGCCGTTCATGGCCAACGCCACCCTCGAGCAAACCCTGAGCAACAGCGCCATATTGATGCAGGCCGGCGCGCACATGGTCAAAGTCGAAGGTCAGTTGTGGCTGGCCGAATCGATCCGTCTGCTCGCCGAACGCGGTGTGCCGGTGTGCGCGCACATGGGCCTGACCCCGCAAGCGGTGAACATTCTCGGTGGCTATAAAGTGCAGGGCCGTAACGAGAACCAGGCACGGCAGATGCGCGCGGATGCGATTTCGCTGGAACAGGCCGGTGCGGCGATGCTGCTGCTGGAATGCGTGCCGAGCGAACTGGCTGCAGAAATCAGCCAGGCGGTAAAAATTCCGGTCATCGGGATTGGCGCCGGTAATGCCGTTGACGGCCAGGTATTGGTGCTGCATGACATGCTCGGCCTGTCGATCACTGGCCACGTGCCGAAGTTCGTGAAGAACTTCATGCACGGCCAGGACAGCATCCAGTCTGCGCTGAAGGCCTATGTCAGCGAAGTCAAAGCCACCACGTTCCCTGGTATCGAACACGGATTCTCTGCATGAACACCGTTAAAACCGTACGCGAACTGCGCGCCGCTGTTGCACGCGCTCGCAGCGAAGGCAAGCGCATCGGCTTCGTGCCGACCATGGGCAATCTGCACAGCGGTCACGTTGCCCTGATCACCAAAGCCACCCAACGCGTGGATTTCGTGGTCGCGAGCATTTTCGTCAACCCGCTGCAATTCGGCGCCGGCGAAGACCTCGACAAGTACCCGCGCACCTTGGCGGCGGATCAGGAAAAACTGCTCGAAGCCGGTTGCTCTCTACTGTTCGCGCCAACTGTCGAAGAAATGTACCCCGACGGCATGGCCGGACAGACTCGCGTCAGCGTGCCGCAGTTGTCCGAAGGCCTGTGCGGCGCCAGCCGTCCGGGGCACTTCGAAGGTGTCGCGACTGTCGTCAGCAAACTGTTCAACATGGTCCAGCCGGATCTGGCGATTTTCGGCCAGAAGGATTACCAGCAACTGGCGGTGATCCGCGCGCTGGTGCACGACTTGAACATGCCGATCCAGATCATCGGCGAGCCGACCGTGCGTGCCGCCGACGGCCTGGCGCTGTCGTCGCGCAATGGCTTCCTCAGCGAAGAACAGCGCGCGGTGGCCCCGGTGGTTTATCGCAGCCTGAGCGCGATCGCAGAATCGATCGAGCAAGGTGAGCGCGACTTCCCGGCACTGATCAGTGCTCAGCTGCAGCAGCTGGAAGCGGCAGGGCTGCGTCCGGATTACCTGGAAATCCGCCATGCGCTGACCTTGCGGCCGGCGGTGGCTGAAGACCGTGATCTGGTGATTCTGGTGGCAGCGTTTCTCGGCACCACGCGGTTGATCGACAACCTGCACCTGAACCTCGATACCCCGGTTTAACCAACACCGCAATATCCCCTGTGGGAGCGAGCCTGCTCGCGAATGCGGTGTGTCATTCAGCACAAATGTTGACTGACACACCGCATTCGCGAGCAGGCTCGCTCCCACAGTGGTTTTCGGTGTTATGAGAATTGCATTTCAAGCCTTATTGCCGCCCCCAAAGCCTTCGGGCACACTGCCCGCCGTTCGATTCCAACCCGGGAACACCCTCATGCACGCGATCATGCTCAAGGCCAAACTGCACCGCGCCGAAGTCACTCATGCGGTGCTCGATTACGAAGGTTCGTGCGCCATCGATGGCGAGTGGCTGGACTTGTCCGGCATCCGTGAATACGAGCAGATCCAGATTTATAACGTCGACAACGGCGAGCGTTTCACCACCTACGCGATTCGTGGCGAAGAAGGCTCGCGGATGATCTCCGTCAACGGCGCCGCTGCGCACAAGGCCAAGGTTGGCGACCGCGTGATCATTTGTGCCTACGCCCATTACAGCGAAGCCGAGCTGGTCAATTTCAAGCCGCGCATGCTCTACATGGCACCGGGCAATGAGTTGAGCCACACCAGCAACGCCATCCCGGTTCAGCTCGCCTGATCGCGAAATCGCCCCGCTCCCCCTCCGTTTGTCGGCCAGTTCCCGGTCTCGATGTTAAAAAAGTACAGGGATCTGGTCAGACAAAGTCAAGACAGAACGCAGCGCGAGGTTTACTGTATTCGCCCTGTGTCCAGAAATCGTGTCGACGCAGTTGATCCCATGCCCAAACATGGCGTGCCGGGTCTGTTCAGTGTTCAAAAGGCCGTTCAAGTAAAAAGGAAAACCGCAGCGATGGCGTACTACCGCACTCCTCATGACGTTACCGCTCTGCCTGCCTGGCAAGCGTTGAAAGATCACCGCCAAGCCATGCAGGATTTCAGCATGCGCGAAGCGTTCAACGCCGATCCGCAGCGCTTCAATCAGTTCACCCTCAGCAGCTGCGGACTGTTTCTCGATTATTCGAAGAATTTGATCAACGCCCAGACCCGCAATCTGCTGGTGGGTCTGGCCAATGAAGTCGACCTGAAGGGCGCAATCAAAGCGTTGTTCGACGGCGAAATCGTCAACTCCTCCGAAGGCCGCCCGGCGCTGCACACTGCCCTGCGCCGCCCGGTAGGCGATAAGCTGTCGGTCAATGGCGTCAACGTGATGCCGGAAGTCCACAAGGTTCTCAACCAGATTACCGATCTGGTCGGCCGCATTCATGACGGTCTGTGGCGTGGCTACACCGAAAAGCCGATCACCGACGTGGTGAACATCGGCATCGGTGGCTCGTTCCTCGGCCCTGAGCTGGTTTCCGAAGCGTTGCTGTCGTACGCGCAGAAAGGTGTGCGTTGCCATTATCTGGCGAACATCGACGGCAGCGAATTCCACGAGCTGACGCAAAAGCTGCGCGCCGAAACCACGTTGTTCATCGTTTCGTCGAAGTCGTTCAACACCCTCGAAACCCTGAAGAACGCCCAGGCTGCGCGCGCCTGGTACCTGGCGCAGGGCGGTTCCGAGGCCGAGCTGTATCGTCACTTCATCGCCGTATCGAGCAACAACGCCGCGGCCGTGGCGTTCGGTATTCGCGAAGAGAACATCTTCCCGATGTGGGACTGGGTCGGCGGTCGTTACTCGCTGTGGTCGGCCATCGGTTTGCCGATCGCCCTGGCCATCGGCATGTCCAACTTCAAGGAATTGCTCTCCGGTGCCTACACCATGGACCAGCACTTCCAGACCGCGCCGTTCGAACAGAACATGCCGGTGCTGCTGGCTCTGCTCGGGGTGTGGTACGGCAACTTCTGGGGCGCGCAAAGCCACGCGATCCTGCCGTACGACCACTACCTGCGCAACATCACCAAGCACTTGCAACAGCTGGACATGGAATCCAACGGCAAGAGCGTGCGTCAGGACGGCACGCCGGTGTCGACCGATACCGGTCCGGTGATCTGGGGCGGCGTCGGCTGCAACGGCCAGCACGCTTACCACCAGTTGCTGCACCAAGGCACCCAACTGATCCCGGCCGACTTCATCGTGCCGATCGTCAGCTTCAATCCGGTCTCCGACCACCATCAGTGGCTGTACGCCAACTGCTTGTCGCAGAGCCAGGCGCTGATGCTCGGCAAGACCCTGCCGGAAGCCGAGCAAGAGTTGCGCGACAAGGGCATGAGCGAAGAGCAGGTGCACGCACTCGCGCCGCACAAGGTGATCCCGGGCAACCGTCCGAGCAACACCATCGTGGTTGAACGCATCAGCCCGCGTCGTCTTGGCGCATTGGTCGCCATGTATGAACACAAAGTGTTCGTGCAGAGCGTGGTCTGGGGCATCAACGCTTTCGACCAGTGGGGCGTGGAATTGGGCAAGGAATTGGGCAAAGGCGTTTACAACCGTCTGGTCGGCAGCGATGAAACCACCGCTGATGACCCTTCCACCCAGGGCCTGATCAACTACTTCCGCGGTCGTCACCGCGGGTGATAGGCTGAAGGGGCGGTTTGCCTGCCCCTACAGCTTGCAACATCGACAGTTCCACGGCACCGGGCCAATCGCAGAATCGGTGGCGTACGCGATCCCTGTAGGAGCTGCCGAAGGCTGCGATCTTTTGATCTTGATCTAAAAAACAGGATCAAAAGATCGCAGCCTTCGGCAGCTCCTACGAGGGTCGTACAGCTCCCCTCTTGTCGCACACAAGAATAAGGAACCGTCATGTTCGATATCAGCACGTTCCCCAAAGCCGATGCCGTCCGCCGGGCTGCGCAATTGAGTCAGGAAGACTATCGGCGCCTGTACCGCGAATCCATTGAACACCCCACAGCCTTCTGGGCCGAACAGGCCACGCGCTTTCTCGACTGGAGCACGCCGTGGCAGACCGTTCAACGCTATGACCTGAAAACCGGTGAAGCCGCCTGGTTTGTCGGAGGCAAGCTGAACGTCAGCTACAACTGCATCGACCGCCACCTGGAAAAGCGTGGCGATCAGACTGCCCTGCTCTGGGAAGGCGACGACCCGGCCGAATCGGCACAAATCACTTACAAAAAACTCCATCACCATGTCTGCCGCCTGGCCAACGTGTTGAAAAGCCGTGGCGTAAAGAAAGGTGACCGGGTGTGCATCTACATGCCGATGATCCCCGAAGCCGCCTACGCCATGCTTGCCTGTGCACGAATCGGCGCGATCCATTCGGTGGTATTTGGTGGCTTCTCTCCGGATTCCCTGCGCGACCGCATTCTCGACGCCGACTGCCGCACGGTGATCACGGCTGACGAAGGCGTACGCGGCGGCAAGTTCGTGCCGCTCAAGCAGAACGTCGACAAAGCCCTGCAAAGTTGCCCGGACGTCAGCACCGTCGTGGTGGTCGAGCGCAGCCAAGGCCACGTCGATTGGGTCGAGGGCCGCGATCTCTGGTATCACCAGGCCGTGCGCGATGTCAGCGACGATTGCCCACCGGAACCGATGGACGCCGAAGATCCGCTGTTCATCCTCTACACCTCGGGCAGCACCGGCAAACCCAAAGGCGTGCTGCACACCACTGGCGGCTACCTGCTGCAAGCGGCAATGACCTTCAAGTACGTGCTCGATTACCGCGATGGCGAAGTGTTCTGGTGCACCGCCGACGTCGGTTGGGTCACCGGCCACAGCTACATCGTCTATGGCCCGCTGGCCAACGGCGCGACCACGTTGATGTTCGAAGGTGTGCCGAGCTACCCGAGCAGCGCACGATTCTGGCAGGTGATCGATAAACACAAGGTCAACATTTTCTATACCGCTCCGACGGCTCTTCGCGCGTTGATGCGTGAAGGTGCCGAACCGTTGAAGGAAACGTCGCGCGTCAGCCTCAGATTACTTGGCAGCGTCGGTGAGCCGATTAACCCGGAAGCGTGGGAATGGTATTTCAATGTGGTCGGCGAACAGCGCTGTCCCATCGTCGATACCTGGTGGCAGACCGAAACCGGCGGCATCATGCTCAGCCCGCTGGTCAGCGCACAGCGGATCAAACCGGGCTGCGCCACCCAGCCGATGTTTGGCGTGCAACCGGTGTTGCTCGATGAGCACGGCAAGGAAATCAAAGGCGCCGGCAGTGGCGTGCTGGCGATCAAGTCGAGTTGGCCGGCGCAGATCCGCAGCGTCTATGGCGACCCACAGCGGATGGTCGACACCTATTTCAAACCTTACCCCGGCTATTACTTCACCGGCGACGGCGCGCGCCGCGATGAGGACGGCGATTACTGGATCACCGGGCGCATCGATGACGTGATCAACGTCTCCGGCCACCGCATTGGCACGGCTGAAGTGGAAAGCGCATTGGTGCTCCACGACAGCATCGCCGAAGCCGCCGTGGTCGGTTACCCGCACGACGTCAAAGGTCAGGGCATCTACGCATTCGTCACGCCCATGAACGGCGCCGAACCGAATGACGAATTGAAGAAAGAACTGCTGGCCCACGTCAGCAAGGAAATCGGCAGCTTCGCCAAACCGGACCTGATCCAGTGGGCGCCGGCCTTGCCGAAAACCCGCTCAGGCAAGATCATGCGGCGCATTCTGCGCAAGATCGCCTGCAACGAACTCGACAGCCTCGGCGACACCTCGACCCTGGCCGATCCGAGCGTGGTGCAAGGCCTGATCGACAAGCGCCTCAATCAGTAACGCTGCGGGCGCGTACAACTGGCCGCGCCCGCCCTTCTTCACTGAGTGCTCATGGAATTCATCCGTAGTCGCATCGAACAGCAACTCATGAGCCTGACCGGGCTGTCCCTCGGTCAACTCGATCTGGAAAACCCCAAGGGCGATCCCGGTCTGTTTGGCCCCGACTCGATCAGTTGGCAGGTCCACGGTGATTTCAGCAGCATGTTGATCGGTGGTATCAGCGCGCTGTTGCTGCAAGCTTTGCATCCGCTGGCGTTGGCCGGAGTTTGGGATCACTCGAACTTTCGTGAAGACATGCTCGGTCGCTTGCGGCGCACCAGCCAGTTTGTTTCCGGCACCACCTTCGGATCGCGGCGGGATGCCGACTGGCTGATCGAGAAGGTACGCACCATTCATCTGCAAGTGGTCGGCACCGCGCCGGACGGCCGGCCTTACGCCGCCAGCGATCCGGATTTGTTGACCTGGGTGCACGTGGCCGAAGTCAGCAATTTTCTCGCGGCGCATTTGCGTTATCGCAATCCGCAGTTGTCGGGGGCGGATCAGGATCGTTATTACACGGAAATCGCCGTAATTGCCGAACGCCTCGGCGCGCGGGATGTGCCGAAATCAAGGCAAGCCATCGCCGCCTATCTGCAACGCATGCGCCCGCAGTTGCTGTGCGATGAGCGCAGCCGTGAGGTTTTGCGCTTGTTGCTCGACGCACCGGCGCCGAGTGTTCTGGCGCGACCGTTTGGCGATCTGATGATGAAGGCCGGCATCGATCTGCTGCCGGACTGGGCCAGCGACATGCTTGATGTCCATCAGAGTTCGCTGCAACGCCAGTTGATTCGCGCCAGCGTCAAACGCAGCGCACCGATGCTGCGCTGGGCGATGCGCAATGGTTCGGTGCAACGAGCGAAACGCCGGATGGGACTGCTTCGCTGACGCTCAGAGCTGCAAGCTGCAAGTTTTGAGCTTGAGGCTTGAAGCTTGGAGCTTGCAGCTCAGTAACTGCTAAACTCCCGCGCCCCAATTCTCTCCAGCAAGGCGCCCGCATGTCTTCCTTGAATCAGGCGCTGCGCGCCGCCCTCGATCAACGCCAGGACTTGCTCACTGTGCTGCACAGCCAGGGCACCGATTGCTATCGGCTGTTCCACGGCAGCCAGGAAGGCGCCGGCGGCCTGACTATCGACCGCTATGGCCCGCAACTGCTGGTACAAAGCTTTCACCAGACGCTGGAACGTGACGACCTGCTGCAACTGCACGCCCTGGTCAATCAGGCCCTGGGCCTGGAAACCCTGCTGGTCTACAACGACCGCTCCCGTGGCAACTCGCGTATCGACCGCGAAGACACAGTCTACAAAGCCGAAGACGCTGCGCTGGTTGATATGGTCGGTCACGAATGGGGCCTGAATTACCGCGTACGCGGCCGCCACGCCGGGCAAGATCCGCTGCTGTTCCTCGACCTGCGCAACACGCGTGGCTGGGTCAAGGATCACGCCAAGGGCAAATCCGTGCTCAACCTGTTTGCCTACACCTGCGGCGTCGGTCTCAGTGCAGCTGCCGGTGGCGCGAGTGAAGTGTGCAACCTGGATTTCGCCGAAGGCAATCTGGCGGTCGGACGCGAAAACGGTCTGCTTAACCCGCAGTTGCCGGAGATGGAGTTCATTCAGTCGGACTACTTCCCGGCCATTCGCCAACTCGCAGGGCTGCCGATCAGCCAGCGACGCGGGCAGAAACTGCCGAGCTACCAGCGCCTCGACCAGCGTCAATACGATCTGGTCTTGCTTGATCCGCCCGCCTGGGCCAAGAGCGCATTCGGCACCGTCGACCTGCTGCGCGACTATCAGAGCCTGCTCAAACCAGCCTTGCTGACTACCGCCGACAACGGCGTGCTGATCTGCTGCAACAACCTGGCGAAAGTCAGCATGGACGACTGGCGCGAGCAGGTCCTGTGCTGCGCCGAGAAGGCCGGACGGCCGGTGCGTGAGTGGAGCGTGATGACGCCGGGGGCCGATTTCCCGTCCATGGACCAGCAACCGCCGCTGAAAACCCTGATCCTGCAACTCTGAAATCCCCCTCTGTAGGAGCTGCCGCAGGCTGCGATCTTTTGACTTTATCTTTTTTAAAAACAGGATCAAAAGATCGCAGCCTTCGGCAGCTCCTACATGGGCTCCGATAAGTTCCTACAGAACAATCTGAACAATCCTGTAGCACGGCTGTTACTTCGGAACCAGAATCGCGTGCCATACTCCAAGGCACTCCGATTCAGACAGATGAAGCCGCACATGCCCAAAGGATTGATTCGCGCGATTGGCGCCTTGTTGACTGCTCTGGCCCTCTACAGCCTGCTGGGGTTTCTGATTTTGCCGGGCATCGCCCTGCGTGTGGCCAATCAGCAGCTGGCCCATTACGCGACGGTGCCTGCGCATATCCAGCGTATCGAGCTCAACCCGTTCAGCCTTGAAGTCACCCTGTGGGGGCTGGTCATCGGCGAGCCCGGCAAGGAACAGATCGGCTTCGATCGCCTGTATGCCGACCTGCAAATCGACAGCCTGTGGACCAAAGCCCTGCATCTGGCAAACATCGAGCTGGACAAGCCGAAGAGCGAAATCCTCTTCGCCAAAGACGGCAAGCTCAACCTGCTGGGCCTGTTCAATGTGCCGGCCAGTGAGCCAACACCGGCCGACCCGAATGCCAAACCCTTCCCGCTGCGCATCGACAACATCAAACTGGCCAGCGGCGTCGTGCACTTTCAGGACATGCGCCCGAGCGAACCCATCGAGTTTCTCTACGACGATCTCAGCTTCGAACTGAAAAACCTCAGCACCTTGCCCGAAGACAGCGCCGACATGACCCTGGTCGCCATCGGCCCGACCGGTGGCCGGATCGACTGGAGCGGCAATTTCAGCCTGATCCCGTTCACCTCCGAAGGCACCCTGAAAGTCACCGACGGCAAGATGAAAGCCTTCTGGCCCTACGTGCGTGACTCAGTGCCCTTGGTGCTTGAAGACGGCGTGATCAGTCTCAGCAGCGAATACAAACTCAACCTGTCGAAGGAAACCGAACTGCAGTTGAACAATGTCGCGGTGAGCATCGCGCCATTCGCCATCAAAGCCCCGGACGGCCGACCACTGGCCAGGCTCGAACGTCTCGACGTCAGCGAAACCTCGGTGGATCTGGCCAAGCAACAAGTCGTAGTCGGCAAGATCCGCAGCAACAAACTGGAAACCTGGGCGGCGCTCGAAGCTGACGGCCAACTGGACTGGCAGAAACTGTTCGCCAGCCAACCGTCGAAACCGGCCGCCAAAGCCGCCGCGAAACCGGCAAACACGCCAGCCGCTGCCGACTCGCCGAAAACCCCAGCGGCGCCGAGCAAACCGTGGCAAGTACTGCTTAAAGATGTGCAATTGCGTAACTACACCGTGCATCTGGCCGACCGCTCGGCCGAACCGGCCGTTGCCCTGGATATCACCCCGCTCAACGTCGATCTGCAGGATTTCGACAGCCTCAACGGCTCGCCCTTCAAGCTCAAGCTCGACAGCGGCGTGGGCAAGCAAGGCAAGATCACGGCCGACGGCACCGTCAATCTCGCCCCGGTCAACGCTCAGCTCAACGTGAAAACCCAGGACATCGACCTGCGTGTCGCGCAGTCCTACATCAATCCGTTCATTCGCCTGGAACTGCGCAGCGGCATGCTCGCCAGTGACCTGAAGGTCAACCTCAAGAGCACCGAACCGCTGGCGCTCAGCGTGACCGGCCGCGCGCAGATCGATCAACTGCACACGCTCGACACCCTGAAAACCCGCGATTTCCTCAAGTGGCAGCAGGTGGTGGTCGAAGGCCTGAATTATCAGCACGGCGACAGCCTGTCGATCGACAAGATCAACCTGTTCCAGCCGTACGCGCGATTCATGATCAACGATGATCGCACCACCAACATTGATGATCTGCTGATCCCGCAGCCCGCTGACAGCGGCACCAAACCCACAGCGGCGAAACCGGCCAGCAATGAAAAAGCGCTGGGCATTCACATCGGCGGTATCGCCATCAACGACGGCTCGGCCAACTTCGCCGACTTCAGCCTGACACCGAACTTCGCCACGGCCGTGCAGCAACTCAACGGCCAGATCGGCACCATCGACAGCCGTCAGGCAAAACCGGCCAGCGTCGACATCAAAGGCAAGGTCGACCGCTACGCACCGGTGACCATCAAGGGCGCGGTCAATCCCTTCGACCCGATGGCCAGCCTCGACATCGCCACCAGTTTCAAACGCGTCGAGCTGACGACGTTGACGCCCTACTCCGGCAAATTCGCCGGGTACCGCATCCGCAAGGGTCGGCTCAACCTCGACCTGCATTACCTGATCACCAAGGGCCAGCTCAAAGCCGAAAACAAAGTGGTGGTCGAACAATTGCAGCTCGGCGAAAAAGTCGACAGCCCGGATGCCGTGAGCCTGCCGCTGAAACTGGCGATTGCCTTGCTCAAGGACGTCGACGGCAAGATCTCCATCGAGTTGCCGGTCACCGGCGACTTGAACAACCCGCAGTTCAGCGTGATGCCGATTGTCTGGCAGACCCTGCGCAACCTGATCGTCAAAGCCGCGGCCGCGCCTTTCAAAATGATTGGCGGGCTGATCAGTGGCGGCGGTTCGGAAGACCTCGGCACCGTGTCGTTTGCACCGGGCTCAAGCGATTTGAGCAAGGATGCCGAAGCCGCGCTGGTCAAACTGTCCCAGGCACTGAAGGAACGTCCGGCACTGCGCCTGGAAATCGAAGGCACAGCCGCCAAAAGCAGTGACGGCCCGTTGCTCGCCGAGCAGCGTCTGGAACGTGAATATCAATACAACTACTACAAGATGCTCCAGCGTCGCGGCGATAAAGTCCCGGCGCAAGCGTCGTTGCTGCAAGTGCCGGACAGCGAGAAAGGTCCACTGCTCGAAGGCATTTACCGTACTCGTCTGAAAACCCAGCCACCGGCGGAATGGAAGGACCTGGGCAAGGAAGAACGCACGGCGAAGATGCGCGAAGGGGTCATCCAGTTCTGGAGTGGCAGCGATGTGTTGCTGCGTCAATTGGGTCAGGACCGTGCCAGCAGCATCAAGGATTACCTCGTCGATAAAGGCCAACTGGCAGACGACCGCGTTTACTTCATCGACGCCAACCTTGGCGAGGCCGAAAGCGATGGCCGCGTGGTCACGCAAATGCATCTGGATGCCGAATGATGAAACTGCATTGGCTGGCCTTGATCGCAATGACCTTCGCGGCCAGTCACGCCTCGGCGTCCGATACGCTGCGCTGTGGCAGCCAGTTGATCAGTCTCGGCGACCGTTCAAGCGAGGTGCTGCAGAAATGCGGTGAACCGGTCAGCCGAGATGCACTGGGCTACAAGCGCAGCGCCAATCGACGCGAAGAGTTTCAGGTCGAGGAATGGACCTACGGCCCGAGCAACGGCATGTACCAATACCTGCGCTTTGAAGGCAATCGACTGCGGCAGATCACCAGCAAACGCGGTAACTAGACCACTCACTTATCCCATGTGGGAGCGAGCCTGCTCGCGAAGGCGTCAGGTCAGTCAACGCCGTTGTGACTGATATACCGCTTTCGCGAGCAAGCTCGCTCCCACAATTGTTTTGTGATGCCATTTAATTCTTTTGTCCCTGAAATAGAACAGGCCCCGACACAAGTGCCGGGGCCCGTAATGGTCACATCCGTGTAACCGTTCGCATGAACTCTAAAGTTGCGGCAGACGTATTGCTCGGCCCGTCTGTCGCGCCTTCTCCCGGTCCAGGCGAGAAGTCATGCCTTACTCGGCTTTCAGGCCGTCAGCGGAGACCGCTTTGACGCCTTTGATTTTCTTGGTGATAGCGACAGCGGTCGCTTTCTGAGATTCGGTAACGGCTACAGTCGACGACAGGGAAACCACACCTTTGTTGGTTTCTACTTTGATGTCAGTGCCTGGGATACCTTTTTCGGTGACCAGGTCGCTTTTGACTTTGGTGGTGATCCAGGTATCGGAAGTAGTTTCTTTAGCCTTGGTCATTTCACCGGCGGCCAGAGTCATTGGAGCCTGGGTAGCCTGAGTCGACTGTGCGAATGCACCGGAAGCCATGGTCAGGGTCAGCGCGGTAGCAGCAGCGGCAGTGATAGCGAACTTCTTCATACGAGTAACTCCTGTTTTTCTGGAAAGTCTGCTGGTTGTCTTGTCAGCAGGGTTACCAAGATAGTTGCGAACGCTGTGCCAACTTTTCCCTCACGACAAATTTCTTATAAATCAATTACTTACGATCATCGCAAATTTCCGGAATCATGCAATTTGCATGACGCACGCAATATTCACATGCAAGTTGCGGCTTTTTGGAAAGTTCCTAAGGCGCTGAAATTATTGAGACTTTTATTTTCACCAAATAAAGAAAAATGCCCTGCGTGGCAGGGCATTCGGTCGCAACACGCTAGCAATCACGTGCCGCTGGCGGTACAGCCTTTTGGCGAATAATCCGCGTTAACAGTAGTGGCACAGGTCCACAAGCCAGAGGTATTACCGGTAGCTGCGCCCGAACGAGTGAGCGTGATGGTTTTGCCCAGTACCGGTCCCGGAGCGTTGAGCAGCGTGCAACTGATGCTGCCTGCGCCCGTCGCCGCTGTGCCTGTAACCGCCACCGTACAGTTGGAGGTGGTGGTTGTACCGCCATTCACAGCCGTTATATCCGGAGCGGTACCTTGGTTGATGGTGTCCTCGAACGGCACCTTCATTGCACTGATCTCCGCCAGCCCCGCCGTCACCTTCGACCGCGCCTGATACTTGGAATACTGCGGCAAGGCGATGGTCGCCAGAATCCCGATGATCGCCACCACGATCAACAGCTCGATCAGAGTAAAACCTTGTTGTTTTTTCATAGACACGCTCCATGCATGAGTCGAAATCTCATGATCTGAAAGGGACGCAGCATAGGCCATGCCAATGCCTTCGGGCCCAGCCCATGGGGCCCGAACCGCCTACAACGCCATTTCCTACAACCTGCAACCGCACTATCTGACACTTTTTGTCACCTGCACCCGCCGTGTTTGGCGCTGTCACTTGACTAGGCTATAAGTCATGAACTGCAAGTGTGCGGAATTCCCATGAATGACATCGCTCTGAGCGGTCTGGCCAAGCAATTGGTGCAGGCTGAACTGCTGACAGAAAAAAGTGCCCAGCAAGCCTGGCAACAGGCCCAGCGTAATCGCCTGTCGCTGGTCAGCTATCTGGTGCAGAACAAACTGGTCAAGAGCTGGCAAGTGGCCGAGATTGCCAGCGAGCATTTCGGCATGGCGTTCCTCGATCTCAATTGCCTCGACAAGGAAACCCAGCCCAAGGGCCTGGTCAGCGAAAAACTTGTGCGTCAGCACCATGCCCTGCCCTTGTGGCGACGTGGCAACAAGCTGTTCGTCGGCATCTCCGACCCGAGCAATCATCAAGCGATCAACGACATTCAGTTCAGCACCGGACTGAGCACCGAAGCCATTCTGGTCGAGGACGACAAGCTCACCGATGCCATCGAGAAGTTCTTCGACACCCACACCAGTGGCCTGGAAGACATGGCCGATGTCGATCTCGACGGCCTCGATGTCGAATCCATCGACGACAGCAAGCAGGACGCCATCGGTGGCCTCGATGCCGACGATGCGCCGGTGGTGCGTTTCGTTCACAAGATGCTGCTCGACGCGATCAAGAGTGGCTCTTCCGACTTGCACTTCGAGCCTTACGAGAAAAACTATCGGGTGCGGATGCGCACCGACGGCATCCTGCGTGAGGTGGCCAAGCCACCGATTCAACTGGCCGGGCGCATCGCCGCGCGCCTGAAAGTCATGGCCAGCCTCGATATCTCGGAACGGCGCAAACCGCAGGACGGGCGGATCAAGATGCGTCTGTCGAAGAGCAAGTCGATCGATTTCCGCGTCAACACCTTGCCGACCCTGTGGGGCGAAAAAGTGGTGATCCGGATTCTCGACCCGTCCAGCGCGCAGATCGGTATCGACGCCCTCGGCTATGAGCCCGAGCAGAAGGATCTGTACATGGCCGCGCTCAAGCAGCCACAGGGCATGATTCTGGTCACCGGCCCCACCGGGTCGGGTAAAACCGTGTCGCTCTACACCGGCCTGAATATCCTCAATACCGTCGACATCAACATCTCCACCGCCGAAGACCCGGTGGAGATCAACATGGAAGGCATCAACCAGGTCAACGTCAATCCCAAACAAGGACTCGACTTTGCTCAGGCGCTGCGCTCGTTTCTGCGCCAGGACCCGGACGTGATCATGGTCGGCGAGATTCGTGATCTGGAGACTGCAGAGATTGCGATCAAGGCTGCGCAGACCGGCCACCTGGTGCTCTCGACCCTGCACACCAACAGCGCCGCGGAAACCCTGACGCGCCTGCACAATATGGGCATTCCCGGCTTCAACATTGCCACCTCGGTCAGCCTGATCATCGCCCAGCGCCTGGCGCGCAAACTGTGCAGCCACTGCAAGAAACCCATCGAAATCCCACGCGAAACCTTGATCAAGGAAGGTTTCCCCGAGGAACGCATCGGCCATTTCACGATCTACGAGCCGGTCGGTTGCGATCACTGCAACGGCGGCTACAAAGGACGCGTGGGGATATATGAAGTGGTGAAGAACACACCAGAGCTGCAACGTTTGATCATGGCCGAAGGCAACTCGCTGGAAATCGACCTGCAGATGCGCCGCGACGGCTTTGACGACCTGCGCACCTCCGGGCTGCACAAGGCCATGCAAGGCATCACCAGCCTTGAAGAAATCAACCGGGTCACCAAGGACTGAACATGGCGGTCAAGGCAGCGAAAATCAGTATTTATGCCTGGGAAGGTACGGACAGGAAAGGCAGCAAAGTCACCGGTGAACTCAGCGGACAGAATCCGGCACTGATCAAGGCACAACTGCGTAAACAAGGGATCAATCCCGGCAAGGTGCGCAAAAAATCCGCGTCGTTGTTGATTTTTGGCAAACGCATAAAGGCCCAGGACATCGCTCTGTTCACCCGGCAAATGGCGACCATGATGAAGGCCGGTGTGCCGCTGCTGCAGTCGTTCGACATCATTGGTGAAGGCTTTGAAAACCCGGCCATGCGCAAGCTGGTGGACGAGGTCAAACAGGAGGTCGCGGCCGGTAACAGCTTCGCCACAGCCCTGCGCAAGAAACCGCAATATTTCGACGAGCTGTATTGCAACCTGGTCGATGCGGGCGAGCAGTCCGGCGCCCTCGACACGTTGCTGGAACGGGTCGCGACCTATAAGGAAAAAAGCGAACGGCTAAAGGCCAAGATCAAAAAAGCCATGACCTACCCCACCGCCGTGGTGCTGGTGGCGGCAGTCGTGACCGGAATTCTGCTGGTCAAAGTGGTGCCGCAGTTTCAGTCGGTGTTTTCCGGTTTCGGCGCTGAGCTGCCGGCCTTCACCCTGATGGTGATCAGCCTGTCGGAATTCATGCAGCAATGGTGGTGGGCGGTTCTCGGTGCGCTGGTCGCGGCGATCTTCGGTACCCGCCATGCACTGAAAAAATCTCCGGCGTTACGCGATCGCAAAGACACCTGGCTGTTGAAAGTGCCCCTGGTTGGCACGCTGATGTACAAGTCCGCCGTGGCGCGATTCGCTCGAACCCTGTCGACCACATTCGCTGCCGGTGTGCCGCTGGTGGAAGCGCTCGACTCAGTGGCCGGCGCCACCGGCAATGTGGTGTTCAAGCGTGCCGTGCTGCGCATTCGCCAGGACGTCTCCACCGGCATGCAGTTGAATTTTTCGATGCGCAGCACCGGGGTCTTTCCCAACATGGCCGTGCAGATGACCGCGATCGGCGAAGAGTCCGGCGCGCTGGACGAGATGCTCGACAAGGTCGCGGGGTTTTACGAAGAGGAAGTGGATAACATGGTCGACAACCTCACCAGCCTTATGGAGCCATTCATCATGGTGGTGCTGGGGGTGATCGTCGGTGGGCTGGTCGTGGCCATGTACCTGCCGATTTTTCAACTCGGCTCAGCGATCTGACATGCCTATCGACGAACTGTTTGCCCTGTATCCGCTGGCCTTTGTCTTCACCGCCCTGCTGCTTGGTCTGGTGGTCGGCAGTTTCCTTAACGTGCTGGTCTGGCGCCTGCCGAAAATGCTCGAACGCGACTGGCGTCAACAGGCCCGTGATGTGCTCGGTTTGACCGGCGAGACGCCGCTGCCCACCTACAACCTGATGATGCCGCACTCCGAATGCCCGCATTGCGCCCACCGGATCCGTCCGTGGGAAAACATTCCTCTGCTCAGTTATCTGTGGCTGCGTGGGCGTTGTTCAGCGTGCGCGGCGCCCATCAGCAAACGCTATCCGTTGACCGAACTGATCTGTGGATTGCTCTCGGCCTTCATCGCCTGGCACTTCGGTTTCGGTTGGCCGGCGTGCGTGCTGATCTTCCTCACCTGGGGTTTGCTGGCGATGAGCCTGATCGACACCGAACATCAACTGTTGCCCGATGTGCTGGTGCTGCCGTTGCTGTGGCTGGGGTTGATCGTCAACAGCTTCGGCGTGTTCGTGCCGTTGCACGATGCACTGTGGGGCGCGGTGGCCGGTTACATGGCGCTGTGGTCGGTGTTCTGGCTGTTCAAACTGCTGACCGGCAAGGACGGCATCGGCCATGGTGATTTCAAGCTGTTGGCGCTGCTCGGCGCCTGGGGCGGCTGGCAGATTTTGCCGCTGACGATTCTGCTGTCATCATTGGTCGGCGCCATTATCGGGGTGATTTTTCTGCGTTTGCGCGAGCAGAAAACCTCGACGCCGATCCCCTTCGGCCCCTATCTGGCAATTGCCGGCTGGATTGCCTTGCTCTGGGGTGGTCAAATAACCGACTTCTATTGGCAGTCTGTCGGTTTGAAATGAATACCCCTGTGGAAAAACCCTGGATTCTCGGCCTTACCGGCGGCATCGGCAGCGGCAAGAGCGCGGCGGCTCAGCACTTCATTGATCTGGGTATCCACGTGGTGGATGCCGATCACGCGGCGCGTTGGGTGGTTGAACCCGGGCGTCCGGCGCTGGCGCAGATTGCCGAGCACTTCGGCCCCGGCGTGCTGCAGGCCGATGGCACGCTGGACCGCGCAGCCCTGCGCAAACTGATCTTCGAATTGCCGGAGCAACGTCGCTGGCTCGAAGCGCTGCTGCATCCGTTGATCGCCGAAGAAATCGCCCATCACCTGGCGCTGGCAAAATCGCCTTACGCGATTCTGGTTTCGCCACTGCTGATCGAGTCCGGGCAATACGCGATGACCCAGCGCATCCTGGTGATCGACGCACCGCAACAATTGCAGATCGAACGCACCTTGCAGCGTGACCAGACCAGCGAGCAGCAGGTTCAGGCGATCCTCAAGGCTCAGTCGAGCCGCGAAGACCGTGTGAGCCGCGCCGACGACGTGGTGGTCAACGACCGCGACCTCGCCTGGCTGCACAGCGAAGTCGAGCGTCTGCATCACTTTTACCTGACTTTATCCGGAGGCCAAGCATGAGCCAGATCCCCACCGTTGAATGCCCGACCTGTGGCGCCCCCGTAGAATTCACCCCGGAAAACAAGTTTCGGCCGTTCTGCTCCGATCGCTGCAAACTGATCGACCTCGGCGCCTGGGCGTCGGAAGAACACAAGATTCCGGTCGCACCGGATGCCGAGGACGAACTGTTTTCCGGCGACTTCGACCCGCGCCACTGATCCTCTCAGGGCCGCATAAAGCCGTAGTCCTGATCGTCGTCGAGGTTTTCCGCCAAAAAACGCAACTCGTCGGCCAGGTCTTCGGCGTTGCGCACAGCCTTGCTCTGCTGCACCACGGCACTGAGCAAGGCGCGCAAACTCAACCCCGGGTCAAAGCCCACCTTCTGCGCCATGTCCAGACTCTGCCGGGTTTCCTGCCTTGCCCATTCGTAAACACTCATGCCGCCGCTCCTGAAGAGATTTGCGCGAGCATGAAATTTCCCGCGGCGGGCGGGTTTGATGTGGATCAAGACTTGGGGTCGTCATCCTTCCACGGCGCCGAAAGGTAACGCGTGCGGTTGAAGGTCTCCAGCCATTCCGGACTGAATACCACCAGCGCACTGATGATCATGCCGTTGATGAACGCTTCGGGGAAAATGATCAGCCACAAGTAACCGATGAAGTCTTCCAGCCACTCCGGCATGGCGAAGAGACCGTCGTACCACAGCAGGGTCAGGCTCAGAATCAGGCATAACAGGGCTGAAAGCGCAGCCGCGAAGAATCCGGAGCAGAAGATGTAGACGAACGGGTTACGCGGCTGCGCGCGCTCGACGAGGATCGCTACACATTCAGTGATCAACACCGGTAACAGAATCAGCAGCGAACCATTGACCCCAACGGCCAGCAGATCCTGGCGGCCCAACAACACCAGGCCAGTCTGCGCCACCAGGCCACCGACAATCGCCAGCGGCCAATCCAGCAACAGGGTTACCGCCGTCATGCCGATAAAGTGATAAGACACGCCCGTGTCAAAATCCCTGCGCACCAGCCACAACAGAAACAACGCGAATACGGTGCCGAACAACAGATGCTGACGCCGACTGTCGCTGAACAACTCGACCCACGGCGCACGCACGATCGCCCAGAGCAGCACAGGCACATAAATCAGCCAGCCGAGCGTCAGGCTCGTTGTCGAAAGCAGTTCAGCTCCAATCATGGCCTTCACCTTTCCAACGACACATCCCCTGTAGGAGCTGCCGAAGGCTGCGATCCTTTGACGTTAAAAGAACAAGAGCAAAAGATCGCAGCCTTCGGCAGCTCCTACAAGTGCGCGATGACGCGGCGGTTTGTAAGCATCCGCCAAGCAAAGCTTTCTGCTTGTCGCATTTGAACGCTAAGCTTGGGCTTATGGATGACTCAGATTATTTACGCCTGCTGACCATCGCGGCCGAGCAGGCCAACGCCTTTCTGTCCAATGCCCGCAAATGGGAGCGTGAGCGTTGGGTCTGCCAACGCCTGCTGCAAGGCCTGAACATTCCCTACCGCGCCGACGAATTCGCGCCGGCTGGCGAACCGCCGGATGTGCTGTTTCGCGATGCCAATTTCGAGGTGTTCTTCGTACTCGACGAGGGGCGCCGACTAAACGACGAATGGCGCGACGAACTGCAGCGCCGCCGCAGCGCCTTTTCCCTCAGCCAACTGGTGCGCCGCGAAGCCAAGCCCAAGCGCATCCCGGCCAATGAATTCCTGATGCGACTGGCGCCGACCTTGCGCAAAAAAGCCCACAACTACAAGGAACGCGGTATGGATCTGGGTGAACTGGACATCATTGCTTTCGCCAGCCTCAAGCGTGAAGTGCTCGACCTGAACAGCCATTTCCCGCCGCCGACCGAATATCTGCGTCAAGGCTGGCGCTCGCTGTCGCTGGTCGGCCCGACCTTCGCTCGCGTGCTGTTCGCCCACCCGGATGCGCCGGACTTTCTGCGCAGCAACCTCGGTCGCAGCATCGTCTTCGACGTCGGGATCAGCCTGTGACGCCGCTGCAGCAATTGATCGCCGATGTACCGCAAACCGGCCGTGTGCGCTGGATCGGCGTGCGTCCCGAATCCCGTGGGCCGATGATCGAACTGGATGCGGTGGAAGCGCGGCTGGAAGCAGGACTGACTGGTGACCACGCCCGCCCCGGTGTGCGTAACGCGCGGCAGGTGACGCTGATCCAGTGGGAACATCTGGCGGTGATCAGCGCATTGATGGGCCGCCCCGACGATCATCCGGTCAGGCCTGAAGACTTGCGGCGCAATCTCGTTATCAGCGGTATCAATTTGTTTAGCCTCAAGGGGCGGCGCTTTCGCATCGGTCAGGCCATATTAGAAACCACGGGCTGGTGCCAGCCTTGCGCACGCCTGCAGAACAACCTCGGCCCCGGCACCTTCCAGGCGGTGCGCGGGCATGGCGGAATTACCGCGCGGGTGTTACAAAGCGGGATCATTCGCCTCGAAGACATAGTGAGCGTCGAACCGGTTCCGGACAGCGGCTATGCTGCGTTCAACCCCGGATAAAAACCGCTGTAGCTTCTGCCCATTCAGCAACGTCTACCTGACGAGGCAAATATGACCAGCCGCCTGAACCCCGAAGACCAGAAACATGTCGAAGAGTACCTGCAACTGTCCCAACACCGAGTCGAGCGCCGGCCTTTCCGGCCGTGGATGCTCCTCGTGCTGGTGCTGGCAGTGACCATTGGTCTGGGCCTGTTGAGCCGACTTATCAGTTACCTGACGCTATGAGCTGCCTCGCGCTCGCTTGGGTAACGGCACCGATTTCCTTTAAAAACCTTGCGAGTTATCCCCATGTCCCATCGTATTGTTATTGTCGGCGGCGGCGCCGGCGGTCTGGAGTTGGCTACCCGTCTGGGTAAGACTCTGGGCAAGCGCGGCACGGCCAGTGTGATGCTGGTCGACGCGAACCTGACGCACATCTGGAAGCCATTGCTGCACGAAGTGGCCGCCGGATCGCTGAACTCTTCCGAAGACGAACTCAACTATGTTGCCCAGGCAAAATGGAACCACTTCGAGTTCCAGCTGGGGCGCATGAGCGGGCTTGATCGTGCGCAGAAGAAAATCCAGCTGGCGGCAACCTACGACGAAAACGGCGTAGAACTGGTGCCTGCGCGTGAAGTGCAGTACGACTCGCTGGTCATCAGTGTCGGCAGCACCACCAACGATTTCGGCACGCAGGGCGCGGCGCAGCACTGCCTGTTCCTCGACACGCGCAAACAGGCCGAGCGCTTCCACCAGCAATTGCTTAATCACTATCTGCGTGCACACGCCGGGCAAACCGATGTGGTCGAGCAGATCAGCGTGGCGATTGTCGGTGCCGGCGCCACAGGCGTTGAACTGGCGGCAGAACTGCACAACGCCGCCCATGAACTGGCGGCCTATGGCCTGGACCGAATCAAACCGGAAAACATGCACATTACCCTGATCGAAGCCGGCCCACGGGTATTGCCAGCCCTGCCCGAGCGTATCAGCGGGCCGGTGCACAAAACCCTGGAAAAGCTCGGGGTCAACGTGATGACCAACGCCTCGGTCAGCGAAGTGACCGCCGACAGCCTGATCACCGCCGACGGCAACGAGATCAAGGCCAGCCTGAAAGTCTGGGCTGCAGGTATTCGTGCACCGGGTTTCCTCAAGGACATCGACGGCCTGGAAACCAACCGCATCAATCAACTGCAAGTGCTGCCAACGCTGCAAACCACCCGCGACGAAAACATCTTCGCCTTCGGTGACTGCGCGGCCTGCCCGCAACCAGGCACCGATCGCAACGTACCGCCACGTGCACAAGCGGCGCATCAACAGGCGTCACTGCTGGCCAAGTCGCTGAAGTTGCGCATCGAAGGCAAAACCCTGCCGGAGTACAAGTACACCGACTACGGCTCGCTGATCTCGCTGTCGCGTTTTTCGGCTGTGGGTAACTTGATGGGCAACCTGACCGGCAGCGTGATGCTCGAAGGCTGGCTGGCGCGGATGTTTTACGTGTCGCTGTACCGCATGCACCAGATGGCGCTGTACGGGCCGTTCCGCACGGCGATGTTGATGCTGGGCAGCAAGATTGGCCGTGGCACCGAACCGCGTCTGAAACTGCATTGATGCAATACCGGTAGGAGCTGCGGCACGCTGCGATCTTTTGATCTGGTTTGATGAATCAAGATCAAAAGATCGCAGCGTGCCGCAGCTCCTACAGGGTTTCGTGTCTTGAAAATATGTGTCTGACTGTATCCCGCCACACCTTTCCCACCTTCGCTTACAAACTCCCCCACTGCGCGACACAGACGCGATACACCGCCACCGCTTAATGGCCACACCCGAGCAACACCTGCTCAGGCAATCGTCCTTAACGTGTGGTTGCACAGCGCAGCCCAGGAGAATGTAAATGTCCGGTACTTCGACCCTCGGTAAAAAATCCATTGGCCTGATCGGCGCCGCGCTGGCGGGTGGCCTGATGCTGTCTGGTTCGGTGTTTGCCGCCCAGCCACTGGCGCAGGGGTACATGGTCGCGTCGGCGGAAACCTCTGTGAAAGCACCGGAAGGCAAATGCGGTGAAGGCAAATGTGGCGATGCCTCGATGGCCAAAACGGACAGCGACGGTGACGGCAAGGTCTCGCGCGCCGAATTCCTGAAAGTCGCGCCGAAGTCCGACTTCGACAAGATCGACACTAACCATGACGGTTTCATCGACGAGCAAGAGGCCTACAACAACGTGAAGGCCAACTTTGAAGCCAATGGCAAGAAGATGCCGAAGGGCCTGTTCGAGCACCTGAAAGATCAAGACGGCGCCTGATCGGCAGTAAAAAACCAGCCGCGCTTCTCCTGCGAGAAACGCGGCTTTTTCACGTCCGCCGGTTTACAACTGGAAGCGCCGGACCATGCCCTGCAGGGCGTTGGCCAGTTGCGACAACTCATGGCTGGAGGCACTCGTCTGGTCGGCACCGGCAGCTGACCTTGCGGACAAATCACGAATGTTCACCAGGTTGCGGTCCACTTCGCGGGCAACTTGCGCCTGTTCTTCGGCGGCGCTGGCGATCACCAGATTACGCTCATGGATCTGATGGACCGAGGCGGTAATGGTTTGCAGCGCCTCACCGGCGCGCTCAGCCAACGCCAGGGTGGTCGTGGCACGCGCGGTACTGGCCTGCATCGAGTCCAGCGCCAGGCTCGAACCGCTGCGCATGCCCTGGACCATCTGCTCGATCTCCTGAGTCGATTGCTGCGTGCGATAAGCCAGAGCGCGGACTTCATCGGCCACTACGGCGAAACCTCGTCCGCTCTCGCCGGCGCGTGCTGCTTCAATCGCCGCATTGAGCGCCAGCAGATTGGTCTGCTCGGCGATTGCCCGAATCACGTCGAGTACTTTGCCGATGTCCTGCGATTGGTTGGCCAGTGATTGCACCAACTCGCCGGTCTGTTGCACATCGCTCGCCAGGGCGTTGATGGCCGTGGCGGTCTCACTGACACGCACCTGCCCCAGATGCGCCGACTCGCTGGACTGACGGGTCGCGTCAGAGGTCGACACTGCATTGCGTGCGACCTCTTCCACCGCGGCCGTCATCTGATTGACCGCAGTCGCGGCTTGTTCGATTTCGTTGTTCTGCTGTTGCAGCCCCTGCGTACTGTCGAGTGTCACCGCATTGAGTTCATCGGCAGCCGTCGCCAGTTGCGTGGCCGAGCCGCTGATGCCTTGCAGCGTCTCACGCAGATTCTGTTGCATGGTCGCCAAGGCTTTGAGCAAGCGGCTGACTTCATCGTTGCCATGAGTTTCGATCGGCCGGGTCAGATCACCCCGCGCCACACTTTCTGCTGCACTCACTGCACTGCTCAGCGGTCGCACGATGCTGCGGGTGAGCATCATCGCCAGTGCCACCGTGGCCAGCGCGGCCAACGCAATGAACAAACTGACAATCGTGCGCGAGTTTTCGTAGTGCGCAGCGGACTTCTGGCTTTCAGCCGCGACCTGTTTGGCGAACAGGTCCGCCAGGTCGTTGAGTTGTTTGCCGGATCCATCGACCACCGTCTTCATGTCGACCAACAGCAATTTGGTCAGCTCATCGCGCTTGCCTTGCTCGGCGAGGGCGAAGGATTGCGCGATGCCGCTGCGATACGCGGCGAAGGTTTTTTTGAACTGGTCGTATAACTGCTGGCCTTCCGGAGTGTTGACCAGTTTGTCGTAGGCGGCGATTTTCTCGCTCAGTTCCTTGTCGCGGGTGGCCATCTGGCTGCGGTAAGTGGCGATATTGTTCGCATCCTGGTCCAGCGCCATGCGCAACGAGATGGTGCGAATGCGCAGCATGATCTCGCGAATCTCGTCGCCGCCACGAATGCTCGGCAACCACTGATTTTCTACCGCAACTTCACTGTCGCGGATACTCGACATCTGTCCCAGCGCAAACACGCCGAGCAAGGCGACCAACAGCGCAATCAGGGCAAATCCCAAGGCAGCCCGGGGAGCAATATTCAACTGACGAAGCAACATGACGCACGCCCTTATTCTTGTATTGGCCAGATTCAAGGGGCGAAAGCCGTGGCAGTCCCCTCGTGTTAGCGGGCTATCGGCCAGTTGTACGATGACTTGAAGGGAATTGTCTTTTCAAGGGACAAAAAAAATCCCCGTATCTTTCGATACGAGGATTTTTAATATGGTCGGGGTAAGGGGATTCGAACTCCTGACATCCTGCTCCCAAAGCAGGCGCGCTACCGGACTGCGCTATACCCCGGTAAAAAAAAGGCGACCTTTCAAAGATCGCCTTCTTCGATCAGCGCTTTTGGCCTCTGATCTTAAGATTCGATCCCAGCGCTAACTGGTTTCAAAAATGGTGGGTCGTGTGGGATTCGAACCTACGACCAATTGGTTAAAAGCCAACTGCTCTACCAACTGAGCTAACGACCCAAAAATGGTCGGGGTAAGGGGATTCGAACTCCTGACATCCTGCTCCCAAAGCAGGCGCGCTACCGGACTGCGCTATACCCCGGTTTGAAATTGGCTCCGTGACCAGGACTCGAACCTGGGACCCAATGATTAACAGTCATTTGCTCTACCGACTGAGCTATCACGGAACTACATATTTCAATTTACAACGGTGAAACTTACTGCTTCCAGTCACTCGTTCGCATCGCTGCGTTCGTGTGTCTGAGGCGCGCTATTCTACAACCTAGAACACCTCTGTCAACCCCCTAAATTGCTTTCAAGTTAATGATTTGCAACTTATTTCAGATTTCAACTCAGTGAGCTGAGACCGTCTTGGCGACTGACTGCGGGGCGCACTTTACAAGCCTTTTCCTTTGAGTTCAACAGCCTAACGAAAAAAAAGGCCCCACAAGGTGGGGCCTGCCAATTTTCATTGGCCTTTGGACTTAATTGAAAACGATTTCGTCGTTCTCAACCACGCCGGTTGCCGTGTCGCCTGGCATGAAGTGACCCGAAAGGATCAATTGCGCCAGCGGGTTTTCGATCCAGCGCTGGATTGCCCGTTTCAAAGGACGTGCGCCATACACCGGGTCGTAACCGACAGCGATCAGCTTATCCATCGCTTCCGGGCTCAGTTCCAGCTTCAGCTCACGCTCAGCCAGACGCGTACGCAGACGGCCCAACTGGATTTCGGTAATGCCCGCAATCTGATCCCGCGCCAGTGGCTCGAAGATCACCACTTCGTCGACACGGTTGATGAACTCCGGACGGAAGTGCGACGTCAGCGCATCCATCACCGCAGCACGCTGCGCCTCACGATCACCGACCAGTTCCTGGATCTGCACAGAGCCGAGGTTCGAGGTCATGACGATCACGGTATTGCGGAAGTCCACCGTACGGCCATGGCTGTCGGTCAGGCGACCATCTTCAAGCACTTGCAGCAAGATGTTGAACACATCCGGGTGCGCCTTCTCGACCTCGTCCAGCAAGATCACCGAATAAGGCTTGCGACGCACAGCCTCGGTCAGGTAACCGCCCTCTTCATAGCCGACGTATCCCGGTGGCGCACCGATCAGACGAGCCACGGAATGTTTCTCCATGAACTCGGACATGTCGATCCGCACCATCGCCTCTTCGGTATCAAAGAGGAATTCCGCCAGCGCCTTGCACAGCTCGGTTTTACCGACACCGGTCGGGCCGAGGAACATGAACGAGCCGCTCGGACGATTCGGATCCGACAGCCCGGCACGCGAACGCCGTACCGCGTTGGCGACGGCGACCACCGCCTCTTCCTGGCCGATGACCCGTTTGTGCAACAGGCTTTCCATCTTCATCAGCTTGTCGCGCTCGCCTTCGAGCATTTTCGACACCGGAATGCCAGTCCACTTCGAGACGACTTCGGCGATCTCTTCTTCAGTCACCTTGCTGCGCAGTAGCTGGTTTTCGCTCTTGCCGTGCTGATCGACCATTTGCAGGCTGCGTTCCAGATCCGGGATCACCCCGTACTGCAACTCGGCCATGCGGTTCAGATCGCCTTTACGACGAGCCGCTTCCAGCTCCTGACGCGACTGTTCGATCTTCTGCTGAATCTGTGCAGAACCCTGCACCTCGGCTTTCTCCGAGTTCCAGATTTCTTCCAGATCCGAGTACTCGCGCTCCAGACGGACAATTTCTTCCTGGAGTTTTTCCAGACGTTTCATTGCCGCTTCGTCGCTTTCTTTCTTCAGCGCCTGGGACTCCACCTTCAACTGAATCAGGCGACGCTCCAGACGATCGAGCACTTCCGGCTTGGAATCGATTTCCATGCGGATACGGCTCGCGGCCTCGTCGATCAGGTCGATGGCCTTGTCCGGCAACTGCCGGTCAGTGATGTAGCGATGGCTGAGCTTGGCCGCGGCGATGATCGCGCCGTCGGTGATCGCCACTTTATGGTGAACCTCGTAACGCTCTTTGAGGCCCCGCAGGATGGCGATGGTGTCTTCCTCACTCGGCTCATCCACCAGGACTTTCTGGAAGCGTCGCTCAAGCGCGGCGTCCTTCTCTATATATTGGCGATACTCGTTGAGCGTGGTCGCGCCAACGCAGTGCAACTCGCCGCGAGCCAGCGCCGGCTTGAGCATGTTGCCGGCATCCATCGAGCCTTCGCCTTTACCGGCGCCGACCATGGTGTGCAGCTCGTCGATAAACAGAATGATCTGCCCTTCCTGCTTCGACAGCTCGTTAAGTAGCGATTTCAGGCGCTCTTCGAACTCACCGCGATACTTGGCACCGGCAATCAGCGCGCCCATGTCCAGCGAGAGCAGACGCTTGCCTTTGAGGCCGTCCGGCACTTCGCCATTGATGATGCGCTGCGCCAGACCTTCGGCAATCGCGGTTTTACCCACGCCAGGTTCGCCGATCAGCACCGGATTGTTCTTGGTGCGGCGTTGCAGAACCTGAATGGTGCGACGAATTTCGTCGTCACGGCCGATCACCGGGTCAAGCTTGCCGTCTTCGGCGCGTTTGGTCAGGTCGACGGTGTATTTATCCAGCGCCTGGCGCGACTCTTCGTGGTTGGCGTCATTCACCGCTTCGCCGCCACGCAGGTTGTTGATCGCGTTTTCCAGGGCTTTCTTGCTCACGCCCTGGCCGAGCAACAACTTGCCGAGCTTGCTGTTCTCGTCCATCGCAGCGAGCAGCACCAGTTCGCTGGAAATGAACTGGTCGCCCTTCTGCTGGGCCAGACGATCGGCCTGGTTGAGCAGGCGCGCCAGATCCTGCGACATGTTGACGTCGCCGGTCGGGTTCTGGATTTTCGGTAATTGATCGAGCTCTTTGGTCAGCTCTTTTCGCAAGCTGTTGACGTCGAAGCCCACCTGCATCAGCAAAGGTTTGATCGAACCACCCTGCTGTTCAAGCATGGCTTGCATCAAGTGCGCCGGCTCGATGGCCGGATGATCGTGGCCGACGGCCAACGACTGGGCGTCGGACAAGGCCAACTGTAATTTGCTGGTTAAACGGTCTATACGCATAAGTCACCTTCCTTTTGAGCAGGCCGGACCTAAAAACCGTCCTGAATAAAGAAACCTGCCAGATACCGCTATAGATGCGGTCGATTCTGCAAGATTCAAGCGTCAGAGGATTGATTCAGGTCAGGCAAGTCTAGCGGGCGCCCAGCTTCGCAAATACGATCCTCTTTTGACGAGTGGCTGTTTTCGTCAGGCAAGGCGCCGCGACGAGTCATAGCCCGCTATGGCGAGAAGCGGCAACGCAGCATGACGAAAAACAGACGCCGTCAAAAAGGAATCGTATTTGTGAGGCTGGGCGCCTCAAGCCAGATAAGGGAGGCGAAGCGACCCGTGCGCGGGGCACGGCGATAAGAGAAGAAGCGTGGGTCGGTCACGGTGCAGAAACCGCCACCATAAACAGCAGTGACACCTCGAACCGCCAGACGCAGGCGCGCCAGCTTATAGATGTCAGCCATGAACTTGCCGGCATTGCTGCTCGGTACAAAGGCATCGGCTGCTGCAGACAACTGATTGATGAAGACTTCCCGCACTTCCGGGCCGACTTCAAAGGCTTTCGGGCCGATGGCGGGCCCCAGCCAGACCAGCACGTCTTCTGCCGGGACATCGAGGCTGTCGAGCGTCGCTTCCAGCACACCTGCCGCCAGACCACGCCAACCGGCGTGCGCAGCGGCAACGCGAGTACCCGCACGATCGCAGAACAATGCCGGCAAGCAATCCGCCGTCATCGCCGCACAGGCGATACCGGGCGTTGCCGTCCAACTGGCATCTGCGGTCGCAACAATGCCCGGATCGGCATGCGCCACGGCAATCCCGTGCACTTGCTGCAACCAGGCAGGCTGTATAGAGAAGTGATCGGTCAGCCGCCGTCGGTTCTCGGCAACCGCCTCAGGCCGATCATCGACATGATCGCCCAGATTGAGGCTGTCGAACGGCGCCACGCTGACACCGCCCTCGCGGGTGGTGACGCAGGCTTTGACGCTGGCCGGCGCGGGCCAGTCCGGCGTCAGCCAGTTCATCCGATGAAGGCCTCGCGATCCTGCTTGAGCAGGGTCAGCAGCCAGACGAAATCTTCTGGCAGCGGCGATTCCCAGCTCATGCGCACACCGGTCGTCGGATGATCCAGCTCAAGGAAACGCGCGTGCAGGGCCTGACGCGGGAAATGCTTGAGGGACTCAACCATCGTCGGGTTTGCCGCCGGCGGAATGCGGAAACGACCGCCGTACGCCGGATCGCCGACCAACGGGAAGTTGATGTGCGACATGTGTACGCGAATCTGGTGAGTACGACCGGTTTCCAGTTTCACCCGTACGTGGGTGTGGGAACGGAAGCGCTCCAGCACACGGTAGTGGCTGACGGCAGGCTTGCCACCTTCCATCACCGCCATGCGCTGGCGCTGCTGGCCGTGACGACCGATCGGGGCGTTGATCTTGCCACCGGCGGTCACGACACCGATCACGATGCACTCATAGATGCGGCTGACGCTGCGGCTCTGCAGTTGAGTCACCAGCTTGGTCTGCGCCTGAATGGTCTTGGCCACCACCATCAGACCGGTGGTGTCCTTGTCCAGACGATGCACGATACCGGCGCGCGGGACATTGATGATGTCCGGCACGTGGTGCAGCAAGGCGTTGAGCAAGGTGCCATCGGCGTGACCGGCAGCCGGGTGTACCACCAGGCCCGCAGGCTTGTTGATCACCAGAATGTCGTCGTCTTCATAGACGATGTCGAGCTCGATGTCCTGGGCGATCCATTCACCCTGGGCTTCCTGCTCGGCAGTCAACTCAAGTATGGCACCACCGTGCACGATGTCGCGAGGACGGATGACCGCCCCGTCCACAGTCAGGCGACCTTCTTTGATCCAGGCGGAAAGGCGCGAGCGAGAGTGCTCAGCGAAGAGTTGGGCAGCGACTTGATCGAGGCGTTGGCCGCCCAATTCGGACGGCACCTCTGCGCGAAGTTCAATTTTATCGGACATGCTCTGACTGTGCGTCGGCACAGCTTTTGGTTTCGGCTGCGCGCTTGTGGTTAAATACGGCGTCTTTTGCCCCGAGGCTTTTCAACGGGGCGCTCATCATAACAGGACGGCCCCGCCCAAGACAGCGGCCGTCATAGGGACGCAAGCCGCCATGCAAGTGAAACACCTGCTGCTGATCGCCATCCTCGCATTGACCGCTGCTTGCTCATCGAAGGAAGTCGTAGACGAAAACCTCAGCGAAGCCGAGCTGTATCAGCAGGCTCAGACTGACCTGGACAACAACAGCTACACCAGCGCCACAGCCAAGCTGAAGGCTCTGGAGTCGCGTTATCCGTTCGGTCGCTACGCCGATCAGGCACAGCTGGAGCTGATCTACGCCAACTATAAGAACGCCGAGCCGGAAGCTGCAAAATCCGCCGCCGAGCGTTTCATTCGTTTGCATCCGCAGCACCCGAACGTGGATTACGCCTACTACCTGAAAGGTCTGACTTCTTTCGACCAGGACGTCGGCCTGCTGGCGCGCTTCCTGCCGCTGGACATGACCAAGCGTGACCCGGGCGCCGCCCGCGACTCGTACAACGAGTTCGCCCAGCTGACCAGCCGCTACCCCAACAGCCGCTACGCGCCGGACGCCAAGCAGCGCATGATCTACCTGCGCAACCTGCTGGCCGCCTACGAAATCCACGTGGCCGACTACTACCTGACCCGTCAGGCGTATGTAGCCGCTGCCAACCGTGGCCGTTACGTAGTGGAAAACTTTCAGGAAACCCCATCGGTCGGCGACGGCCTGGCGGTGATGACTGAAGCCTATCAGCGTCTGCACCTGGACGAACTGGCGGCCACCAGCCTGGAAACCCTGAAGCTCAACTACCCGAACCACCCGAGCCTGCAGGACGGTCAGTTCGTGCCACGGGTTGCCGAAGCCGACAACCGTTCGTTCCTGAGCAAGGCGACGCTGGGTCTGATCGAGTCGCGTCCACCGCTGCCGCCGGGCGAAACCCGCGCCAACCAGGACGTGCAGAAGCAGTTCCAGGACGCGAAAGACGCGATCCCGAACGAGCTCAAGCCTAAAGACGAAAACGGCGACGTGATCGAAGAGCCGGAACCAGAATCGAGCAACACCGACCGCTCGTGGTTCAGCTACATGACTTTCGGCGTGTTCGACTGATCACACCGGTTGCACTGAAAAAGGGAGATCTGCGGATCTCCCTTTTTTATTGCCGCACGTTAATAGGCTGTGCGCTTGTCGGGAGCTTGGCTAAACTGCCGGATCATCAGTCGGAAAGCCGCTCATCATGCTTCGTTTATTGTTCTGGATCGTCGTGATTTTCGCCGCAATATGGTTGTGGCGTAAATTCAAGGCGCCTGCCGCGTCCAATCAATCCAATCGTGCCCCGCGCGAGCAGGACGCGCCGCCGATGGTGCGTTGCGCCCACTGCGGTGTGCATTTGCCGCGTGATCGCGCATTGAGTGTGCAACAACAGTGGTATTGCAGCCAGGCTCACCTTGAGCAAGGCCCGGGTACCCGTGATCGCTGAGGCCACCCACGCCGACAGCAAACAGGCGCAGCGCCTGCTGCGCCTTTATCATCTCTACCGCTTAAGCATCGGCATCACGCTGGTGCTGCTGATCTCCAGCAACATGGACAATCGCCTGCTGACGTCGGCCAATGACGAATTGCTGCGCGGTGGCAGTTGGCTGTACCTCGTTCTCAACATTCTGCTCGTGGTCTTTCTTGAAAATACCCGACGCCCGGCCCAGTTGTTCAGCCTGGCGCTGGTCGATGTGCTGTTGCTCTGCGCTCTGTTCTATGCGGCCGGTGGCGTGGCCAGTGCTCTCGGCAACTTGCTGATTGTCTCGGTGGCGATCAGCAATACCTTGCTGCGTCGTCGAATTGGTCTGTTGATCGCCGCGATCGGCGCTCTGGGCATCGTCGCCTTGAGCTTTCTGCTGAGTTTCAGCCACCCCCTGAGCGCCAATGAATACTTGCAGGCCGGCACCCTCGGCGCGCTGTGCTTTGCCGCCTCGCTGTTGGTGCAAGGCTTGATTCGGCGCCTGGAGGTCAGCGAAACCTTGGCCGAGCAACGCGCCAGCGAAGTGGTGGGGCTCGAAGCCCTCAACGCGCTGATCCTGCAACGCATGCGCACCGGCATTCTGGTGCTCGACGA
Source organism: Pseudomonas sp. A34-9 (assembly GCF_029543085.1). Taxonomy (NCBI): domain Bacteria; kingdom Pseudomonadati; phylum Pseudomonadota; class Gammaproteobacteria; order Pseudomonadales; family Pseudomonadaceae; genus Pseudomonas; species Pseudomonas sp. A34-9. The sequence goes on from NZ_CP119967.1 coordinate 5,554,952, forward strand.
GGAGCGTCGGGTGCAACTGGCCAACCACAGCGCGCAAACCCTGCTCGCGCAATCGCATCTTCAGGGACATCTGATCGATGACTATTCGACGGCGCTGGTTGATCGCCTGCAACTGTGGATGAATAACCCGACCCTGCGCCCACAGAGCCTGAAAATCCCCGGCAACGGCCTGGAGCTGCAACCGAGTTTCATCGCCCTCGAACAAAGCCCAAACCAGCAAACCCTGGTGTTTCTCGAAGACCTCGCGCAAATCGCCCAACAGGCTCAGCAACTGAAACTCGCTGCGCTGGGGCGACTGACCGCTGGCATCTCCCATGAGATCCGCAATCCACTGGGAGCCATCAGTCACGCCGCACAGCTATTGGCTGAATCCGAGGAACTCGACAGCGCGGACCGGCGTCTGACACAGATCATTCAAGACCACTCCCAGCGCATGAACCGAGTCATCGAAAACGTCCTGCAACTGTCCCGCCGCCAACAGAGCGCCCCGCAACGGCTGGATCTCAAGCCGTGGCTGGAAAACTTCGTTGCTGAAAGCCGCGAACAGGCCAGCGAGCGCCAGCAGATTCACCTGCGAGTCAATTCGGGGGATTTCACCACGTTGATGGACCCCAACCAGCTCACGCAAATTCTCGACAACCTGTTACGCAACGGCTGGCGCCACAGCGCCCTGCTGCACGATCAGGCGCAAGTCTGGCTGGCCCTGTTCATCGACCCCGACAGCCAGCTGGCGGTCCTCGAAGTGCAGGACAACGGCCCCGGCGTGCCTGCCGATGAACAGACGCATCTGTTCGAACCGTTCTTCACCACCAGCAGCCAGGGCACCGGCCTTGGGCTTTATCTGTCCCGTGAGCTGTGCGAAAGCAACCAAGCGCGCCTAGACTTTCAATCACGCCAAGGCGGCGGCTGCTTTCGCATCACCTTTGCTCACGGACGGAAACAAAGTTGAATACGAGCCCACGGCAAAAAATCCTCATCGTCGACGACGAACCGGACATCCGCGAACTCCTGGAAATCACCCTGGGACGGATGAAACTCGACACCTTCAGCGCGCGCAATCTGGCTGAAGCCCAGACGCTGCTGAACCGCGAGAGCTTCGACCTGTGCCTGACCGACATGCGCCTGCCCGACGGTACGGGACTGGAACTGGTGCAGCACATTCAGCAACGTTATCCACAACTGCCCGTCGCGATGATCACCGCCTATGGCAGTCTGGAAACGGCCATCAACGCGTTGAAGGCCGGTGCTTTCGACTTTCTCACCAAACCGGTGGACCTCACCCGCCTGCGCGAACTGGTCGGCACGGCTTTGCGCATGCCGGCGGCAGGAGGCAGCTTTACAACGATTGACCGACGCTTGCTGGGCGATTCGCCGCCGATGCGCAGTCTGCGCAAGCAAATCGACAAACTCGCTCGCAGTCAGGCACCGGTGTACATCAGTGGCGAGTCGGGCAGTGGCAAGGAACTGGTCGCCCGCCTGATTCATGAGCAGGGGCCGCGCGCCAGCCAGCCGTTCGTGCCGGTCAACTGCGGGGCAATCCCCTCGGAGCTGATGGAAAGCGAGTTTTTCGGCCATCGTAAAGGCAGTTTCACGGGCGCGGTCGAGGACAAGCCCGGGCTGTTTCAGGCAGCCAATGGCGGCACGTTGTTTCTTGATGAAGTGGCGGACTTGCCGTTGTCGATGCAAGTCAAACTGCTGCGGGCGATTCAGGAAAAAGCCGTGCGCAGTGTCGGCGGACAGCAGGAAAGCGTGGTCGATGTGCGGATCCTTTGTGCTACGCACAAGGATCTCGATGCAGAGGTCGCGGCCGAACGCTTTCGTCAGGACCTTTATTACCGCTTGAACGTCATCGAACTGCGCGTGCCGCCCCTGCGCGAGCGCCGTGATGACATTGAAGTGCTTGCGGCCAATATGCTGAAGCGTCTGGCCAAGGACACCGGCCAACCGCCAGCTCGCTTGCATCCGCAGGCTCTGGAAGCGCTGAAGAACTACCGGTTTCCGGGCAATGTGCGGGAGTTGGAGAACGTGCTCGAACGGGCGCACACCTTGTGTGAAAACCGGACGATCGAGGCGCAGGATTTGCGTCTGAGTGAAGGCAACTGCGCGGCGGATGGCGGGATTGCCGATCTGACGCAGATCGACAATCTGGAAGATTATCTGGAGAACGTCGAGAGGAAGCTGATTCTGCAGGCGCTGGAGGAGACACGCTGGAATCGTACGGCGGCGGCGCAGCGCTTGAGTCTTTCGTTCAGGTCGATGCGCTATCGGCTGAAGAAATTGGGCCTGGATTGAGGGCCCCATCGCGAGCAGACTCACTCCTACATTGGATCCTCGTTTAATTCACATATTGTGAACACCCGAGATCCCTGTAGGAGTGAGCCTGCTCGCGAAAGCGATCTGCCAGGCTACAGAGAAATATCTGACTAAATGCGGCCTTCCGGTGCATACGGCGCCGGATCAATAATCGGCGCCCTTCCCAGCATCACATCGGCAAACAACTGACACGACGCCGGCGCCAGCACTAACCCATTGCGGTAATGCCCGCAGTTCAGCCACAACCCGTCAAACCCCGGCACCTGGCCAATATACGGAATGCCCTCCGGCGAACCCGGACGCAACCCCGCCCAGTGCCCGACCACTTCGGCAGCCGCCAGCGCTGGCAATAATTCCACCGCCGAAGCCTTGAGACTTTCCAGTGCTACCTCGGTCGGCGTCTTGTCGTAGCCTTCGTGCTCCAGTGTACTGCCAATCAGAATGTGGCCGTCGCGACGGGGAATCGCATAACGCCCCTTGGCCAGCACCATGCTCGGCAGGAAATCCGCCGCACATTTATAGAGAATCATCTGGCCTTTGACTGGCTCGACCGGCAGTATCAGGTCCAGCGTCTTGAGCAGATCACCGCTCCACGCCCCGGCAGTCAGCACGACCTGATCACCGTTGATCACACCCTTCGACGTCTCGACGCCAACAACTCGCCCGTTCTCGCGAATAAACCCGCTGACTTCGCACTGTTCGTGAATCGTCACGTTCGGTAGCGCCTGCAAGGCCGCTTTCAGCGACTTCACCAGACGCGGATTGCGCACGTTGGCGACATCAGCCATATGGATTGCCCGCGAAAACCCACCGCCGAGCACCGGCACCGCATCGTGCGCTGCCGAGATATCCACAGCCCGCAGCGGACGATTTTCTCGCCTGGCCCAGGCCAGCGCTTCAGCTTCGTCGTCCAGGTCCAGCCAGTACAGGCCAGTGGTGTGAACCTCAGGATCGACCCCGGTATCGGCAAACAAACGCTCGCCGAGCTGTGGATAAAAATCCTGCGACCAGTGCGCCAGCGCGGTGACTGCCGGGCTGTAGCGCCACGGATACAGCGGCGAAACGATACCGCCGCCCGCCCAAGACGACTCCTGGCCGAGGTTCGAACGATCCAGCAGCACCACGCTGCGCACTTCAGAGGCGAGATTGTAGGCGGTCAGCAGGCCAATCACCCCGCCACCGACAATCACCACTTGCTGTTGCCTGGTCATGTTTGATCCAACCGTAAAAAAGACAATGGGCGCAAAAGGCACCCGAAAAAAGCGCCTCAGCGGCCCCAGCAATCCTTGGTGGTCAGCCCGGTGGTCGCGTTGTTCATGCTTCGGACACCGGTGTTGGTCAGGGTGAAATCCCCGCACTTGTCGGTGGCCATCGACGTACCCGTTTTACGGGTGGCGGTCAGCAGGAAGGTCTGGTCAGCGATGGTCGGGGTGAGGGTGTAGAAGTCATTGCCCGTGCTGAGCCCGGTGATGCCGGTGTAGACATTGTTCTTGGTGTAGAACCGTTCGAGGGTTTGCGCCTGCTCCGAGAGCAGCGACACCACTTCGGCACGCCGGCCCTTTTTCAGGTACTCGGTATAGCTCGGTGCGGCGATGGTGATGACGATCCCGATGATCGCAATCACGATCATGATTTCGATCAGGGTAAAGCCTCGGTTGGATCTGCGCATGCCTCAAACTCTCGCTTACTGTATTTGTCGCCACATGATACGACGGCTGCCACCGCCGGACTTTTCCACCAGCGTGGTAATGCCACCGCTGGAGTCATTCACAATCTTGCGCGTGGCACCGTTGACGATGGCATTCAGGGTTGGAATGCCGCCGGTGAACACCACACCACTGGAAATCGTGTCGTTGCTGTCGACTACGCCATCGGCATTGGTGTCGAGCACCGCGTAGTTGAGCATCTTACCGCTGAACGCATCGAGTTCGACCAACTTGCCGGTGCCGAAACTGGAACAGGGATCGGTCGTGTCGACGCTCGCCGTGGTGAAGATGATCCGCCCCAGCACCAGACTGGCCTGATTGATCACCCGCTCGCCGGTCAGGGCGTTGTTATACACCAACGGCAGATACCAGCCCTTTTCTCCCGGATAGGTCGTGTCGTTTTGCGTCGTCGTCACGAACTGCCCGGAACTGCCGGAAAAAACTCCGGTAACCGCCTGTGCCTGCAGACTGCTGACGGTGAGCTGGCCCGAACCTCCGTCGGCATCCCACACCGAATAGAACGCCTGCTGATCCTTGTTGGTCTTGTCGGCGGTTTCGTTGAACTTGCCGGTGCCGACAAAAATCTGTTTGCCACCGAGCGCGTTGTCCGCCAGCAGCGGTTGCGCGGTAATCGGTTGAGTCGCCCCGCCCGCCGTGGTGAATAACGGCTTGCCGGAAAACGCTACACCCCAACTGTCCGTCGACGTCGCACTCAAGTCGAACTTCCACAAACGCCCTTTCAAGTCACCGCCATAGGCAGCCTGCACGACGTTCTGTGAGTTGACCTTGAGTTTTACCGAGGACAACCCGTTGGTGGTTTCCGTACTGTCGATGACGATTTTCCTGATCAGCGAACCGTCTCGTACGTCCAGCACATACAACGCTGCGACCCCGGAATTGCTCCCGTAACCATTGGCGATAAAGGCTGCCCAGCGACCGTCGGCCAAGCGTGCCACTTCCGGGCGGGCGTAGGCATAACCCAGATCATTGAATGCGTTGGCGGTACTGGCAGTGACGGGTGCACTGACCTCCCACAACGCGCGTAAAACATTGCCCGCCGAAGCGTCGAACAGTTGCAGCGCATAAAAAGTCTTGCCGCCCGCGCCGGTACCGCCAATGGCCAGCGTTTTCCAGGCACTGTTTAGCTGGGCGTCAAACACACCGACCTGACCGTCGACGAGAAACTTGTGGCTGACGCCGTTGATGTAGGTCGGATCAGCAATCAGCCGTAACGACGGCAACACACTGGATGGCATGTAGGCGTAGCGTCGGGTGCCGTTGGCCGAGTTGATGACATTGACGAAACCATCGTTGGCGTTCACCACCAGGCTGGCGTTCATGTTTGCCGCTTTGGTCGTCAGGTAAGCGCTATAGGTGCTGTCACCGGCAAGGTCGGAAGCAGTCTTGTCTGTGGGTGAGGCCAGCACCAGCGGTGAGTTGATGATGTCGCCGAGTAACACGCTGCGCACCTTGAGCCCGGTTTTGTTGGTGCCTTTGCTCCACTCCACCAGATCGTTGCCGGTGATGCCGGTGGGCAAACCTTGGCTGAGTGTCGTCTGTTGCGCGGTGGCGAAGTTGCCGTAGGCAAGCGTCACGGCGGCATTGCTCGCGGTATTCCACGATTGATAAGTCGGTGCAGTAGCTCCCGGCACGATGGTCGTGTCGGTGGTCCAGAGTGCTGTCGAGGTGTTCACCGCCCCGGCTGAGGTGAAGCCGAAAGATTTGATCGTGCCGCGCCAGTCCTTGGGGTCGTAACCGGTCTGAAAGTAACTGGTGCCGCTGGCCAGTGTGGTCCCGCTGGTCACGCCACTGCCGCCCGAACCGGCCTTGGAGGTGATGTCGCTCAACGCGGACGACAAGGCCGCGTTGAGGCCAGTACTGTCGGTCGCCTGGTAATACTTGCCCTGCCCATAACTGGCGGCATCGGACAGCATGTCGTTGTCGGCGGTGAACCCCACCGTGTAGGTATTCATGTTCTGCTTGGGAAAATCCACCGCGTTCCAGCTCTTGCCCGCCGCATCGGTACCAGACGAACGCATGTCGATGTCGAAGGCAAACTTGGCAATGTCATCCAGATACAGCGTGTCCCCTTCGTTGTCGCCATTGAGGTTGTTACCGTCGTTGTTGACGCCATCCCAGTTTGGCAAACGGCTGCCGCCCAACGGGTCATTCGTCGGGAAGGTTCGGTCGAAGGTGGGCAGACCGTCGGTGATCACCACACCGTAGTTTTTCTGACAGCGGTACTGAATCGGGCTGGTGTAGGTACTGGGCGTGCTGTTGTAGTACGGCGCCATGCCGCGCATGTAGCGGGTGATTTCGTAATAGGTTTCCGCCAACGGCGTGTTGGCCACGGCGCTCAAGCCGTTGATCGAGGAGACCAGCGCGTTGTAGTTGCTGTCGGCCTGTGCCTGAGTCACGCTGCCGCTGACCGGCGACAGATCGCTGATCGAACGGGCGATGAAACCGCCATTCCCCGAGTTGTTGCTGGTGGCCGGGTTGAACGTCGACAAGCCGATACGCAACGTGCGGTTGCTGCTGACCAATGCCGTGGAGACGTTGCGCGCGACGTTGATGCGGTAGTCGTTGGGAATCGCCCCGGTGGTGAAATCACGCGTGCCGGTGTTGATGGCCAGGCCAACCACATAGGAAATGTAATCCCCGGAATAACGCGTGTTGCCGCTGCCCACCGGGTCCGGCAGTTTCAGGCACAACGGCGCCAGACTGTTGTTGTAGAACGCATAGGCACCACCGGAACAGCCTGATGTTGGCAGGCTCGACAGAAAGATCGTGTCGCCACTGATCGCCGTCGAACTCAGGCACAAGCCAAGCAAAGCGTTGCATTGCCGCGCCGGCGTGCGATCAGCCGTCGGGTCGAATCCAGCCGCATAAATGATGCTGTTCATGCTCCCCGAGTCGTCGATCAGCAGCATGACGTTGGGTGGCACCGCCGCCGCACTCAACAGCGGCGAATCAGACGGCGTAAACGCGTAGGCCGGCGTCGCCAGATACAAGCTCAGCAACATGCCGAGCAACAGCGATCCACAGCGCTCAATACTTCGCATAGACACTCTCCACCACACTGCGCGAAGTGCCGGCGATACCCACGGCGGTGACCCGATACAACGTCGCCGAAGTGTTACTCGGTACGTTCACTGCCGTGAGCGTGGTGCCAATATTCTGCACACCATAGAAACCATTACCGGAAGCGATCCAGGTCACACCCGACGTTGAATTCAGCCCCGCCGCACTGACCACCGATGACTCCGCCGGCGGTGCGCATTGCGTCGTGCCGCTGCACACCGCCAAGGTGTAGGTATCGAGTTGAACCGCACTCTCCCCCACTCGCAACGCCGCCTCGGCCGTTTGAAACGACTGATTACGCAAACTCACGCTGCCGGCCATTTTTTCCTGCAGGTTGGCGCTCTGCATCGACGACAGGCCAATCAACGTCAGCAACAACAAAAACACCAGACTGACCAGTAGCGCCATGCCGCGCTGCGCCTGACGGGTATGGAAAGCAATCCTCATCGTCGCGCCCCTCACTGCAGGCGGTTGCGCAAAGCGGCAACCACATTGAAGGTTTGACTGGCTACCCGGTTGCCCGGATCAGCGAGGGTCAGGCTCAGGCGCACACTGCGGATGCGTGCCGGGTCGCTGGGGTTGGCGCTGTAAGTCGAGGCGGCGACATCCGTCGCGGAACTGGCCAGACCGAACATCACGGTGAACGCACTGACGTTGTTCACCAGCACCTGTTGGGACGGCGTACCGCTGCCAGTGCCCATAAGAATCTGATTGTTGCTGAAGCTGTAGATCAGACGCCGGATCGGAAACGCGATCTGCCCGCTCGCCGCAGATCGCAAGCCGGTATACGCCGTCGCACTGTTGCGGCAATCGGAGAGCACCGTCCAGGTCGGCGTCCCCCCGCCGTTGCCAATGTCAGCGGTGACCAGCGTCAGTTTCAGATTGGCGTTGTCCCAACTGATCGGCGTGACCTGCGCAGCGTAGAAGTCGCCCGCAGTGCTCGAATCGGTAATGGTGCCAAGACAGCCGAACATCCCGACCATGCGAATTTCCTGGATCATTTTGCTCAAAACGAACCGCGCGTCTTCCTGCATCGCAGCGGCGCTGTTCTGGCTGACGTAGGTATTTTTCGCCGCAATGAAGATCTGCACCACGCCCAACACCACGATGAGACCCAGTGCCAGAGCGATGAGCATTTCGATCAGGCCGAAACCACGCTGAAAACGCCTCATGGTGTGGCCACCGGATCGACTGCGGCGCGACTGCTCAGCACGAAACTGCGTTGAGCGCTGGCAGTGTTGGCTGCCCGCGCATCGCTCCAGTTGATCGTGATGGTGTACACCCGCTGACTGAGGGTGATGGTGCCGGTCGCGGTCGGTCCACCGAAATTGATGATATTGGTCGAGAAGTCGTAGAGATCCTGATCTCGCGCAACGCTCAAGTTGCCCGAGGTCGGCGGGGTGACGGTGTAGTCGGCGCCGGAGTTGGCGCGGATGCGGTCCATCATGTCGTAGGCGATGAAACTGGCCTGACTGGTCATCCTTGAACTGTCGGTGTACTTCAGCGCATTGAGTTGCACCGCCGCCGCGCCTAGCAGCCCGACCGTCAGAATCAGCAACGCGACCAGCACCTCGATCAGCGTCATACCCTGCTGTACGTGTTGACTCCCTGCCCTCATCCGCAAGTTCCACCCAATTGAATTCGTCCGTTCAAACACACGTTCAGCGTCCTGCTTTGCGTCCCCAACGTGTAACTGATGGTCACCGCCGTCGACGGCGCTGCCAGGCCGCCGAGGTTGTTGAAATCCAGTGCGGTCACTCCTGAGGGTAGCGTCAGAGTCGCGCCGCTGCTCATCGCGGGAACAACCCGCAACACATTGGCCGGGGTGCCAGTACTGTCGTAGACCGACAGTTCACCGGTCCAGACGCTGCCGCCAGCGGTCGGGCGCAGGCGCAGGGTAGTGCCACGATCAATGGCTTCGAGTCTGGCGAAATTGATCGCCCGTTGCAGGTCGCCCATTTCGGTGTCGGCCTTGCTGCCCTGTATCGAACGGGTAAACGCCGGCACTGCCAGGGTGATCAGGATCACGAAGATCGCTACCGCGACCAACAACTCGATCAGCGTGAAACCTTTTGTACGAAGATCCATCGATGCCCTCCGTTGCCGTCGGCTATACCTGCTTCTACACGCTAGAACATTCAACCGGCCCGCGTCGGTTGATTTGCCCTGCCCGGCGCACGGAGCGCGCCGTTCATCACACTCCACGGAGGGAGTTTTCATGCCGCAACAGGGTTTCAGCCTGGTCGAACTGCTTATGGGACTGGCGATTGGCGCAATTGTTCTGCTGCTGGTCAGTCCGGCGTTTGCGACGCTCAAAGAATCGAATCATCGGGATCAGGCGGCGCAAGCCTTGCTCGATGGCCTTCGTAACGCTCGCACCATGGCCATCACGCGCAATCAGAGCGTGGTGATTCATGGCATCAACGGCGACTGGAGTCAGGGCTGGCGGATCATTCTGGATATCAGCGGCAAGGGGCCGAAAGACAGCAGCAATCCACTGCTACAAGAAAGTGTCAGTGACACAGGGGTGCCGATTGTCGGCAATTGGTCGGTGAGTCGTTACGTTCGTTTCAGCAGTCTGGGGCAACCACTGATGCCCGGGCGGGCGTTTCAGGCAGGGACACTCCATGTCTGCTCGGCTCGCGAGCCGGTCAGCCAGCGCCAGATAGTGCTGGCGGCGACCGGTCGCGTGCGTCTGGCCAGCGAAAAAGCCGAACAGGCGCTGTGTCAAAAAACCAAAAGCGTCAGATCGAACGCACGCGCAGCTCTTTAGGCATCGAGAAGGTGATGTTCTCTTCACGCCCGGCCAGTTCATCGGCACCGGTGGCGCCCCAGGCCTGCAATTGCTGAATCACGCCGCGCACCAGCACTTCCGGCGCGGAGGCACCGGCGGTGATGCCAATACGTTCGACGCCCTCGAACCAGCTCTGCTGCAAGTCTTCGGCACCGTCGATCAGGTAGGCCGGCGTGGCCATGCGTTCAGCGAGTTCACGCAGACGGTTGGAGTTGGAACTGTTCGGACTGCCGACCACCAGCACCACATCGCACTCGTCGGCCAATTGCTTGACCGCGTCCTGACGGTTTTGTGTGGCGTAGCAGATGTCGTCCTTGCGCGGGCCACCGATGGCCGGGAAGCGCGTGCGCAAGGCATCGATGACGCGACTGGTGTCGTCCATCGACAGCGTCGTCTGAGTAACGAAAGCCAGTTTTTCCGGGTTGTGCACCTGCAACTCGGCCACGTCTTTCTCGTCTTCGACGAGGTAGATCGCGCCGCCATTGCTGGCGTCGTATTGGCCCATGGTGCCTTCGACTTCCGGGTGACCGGCGTGGCCGATCAGGATGCACTCGCGACCGTCGCGGCTGTATTTCGCCACTTCGATGTGCACCTTGGTCACCAGTGGGCAAGTGGCGTCGAACACTTTCAGGCCACGGCCGGCGGCTTCGTTACGCACGGCTTGAGAGACGCCATGGGCACTGAAGATCACGATGACATCGTCCGGCACCTGATCCAGCTCTTCGACGAAGATCGCCCCGCGACTGCGCAGGTCTTCAACGACGAACTTGTTGTGCACCACTTCATGGCGCACGTAGATCGGCGGCCCGAAGACTTCCAGGGCGCGGTTGACGATTTCGATCGCCCGGTCCACGCCGGCGCAGAAGCCACGGGGGTTGGCGAGTTTGATTTGCATGCTGTGCCTCGTGTCTTGCGCGCGAAAACAATGAATAACTACTGTGGGAGCGAGCTCGCTCGCGAAGGGGGCATCACCTTCAACATCTCTGTTAGCTGACACACCGCTTTCGCGAGCAAGCTCGCTCCCACATTTGACCTTATACAGTCAGTTACAGCGCTTTGACGGAAATGATTTCCACGTCAAAGGTCAGCGTCTTGCCCGACAGCGGGTGGTTGAAGTCGATGGTCACTTGCGTGTCATCAAACTCTTTAACCACGCCTGGCAGCTCAGTATTGGCCGCATCGTTGAAGATCACCAGCAAACCCGGCGACAGCTCCATGTCGACGAACTGCGAACGCGCAATGATCTGCACGTTCTGCGGGTTCGGCTGGCCGAAGGCGTTTTCCGGCTCGACGGTCAGTGTACGCTTGTCGCCGGCCTTGAAGCCGAACAGCGCCGCTTCGAAACCCGGTAGCAGGTTGCCGTCGCCGACCTTGAAGGTCGCCGGGGCTTTGTCGAAGGTGCTGTCGACCGTGTCGCCGTTCTCCAGGCGCAATGCAAAGTGCAAGGTGACTTCCGTGTTCTGGCCGATGCGTTGCTCAGCCAATACCTGTTCAGTCATGAACGGCTTCTCCGGTTTTTTTACTTTTGAACATATCCAGTGCCAGCATCACCGCACCAACGGTAATCGCGCTGTCGGCGAAGTTGAACGCCGGGAAGTACCAGCGGTTCTGCCAGTGCACCAGAATGAAATCGATCACATGGCCCAAGGCAATGCGGTCATACAGATTGCCCAGCGCGCCGCCCAATACCAGCGCCAGCGCGACGGCCAGCCAGGTCTCGTTGCGGCCCAGACGCTTGAGCCAGACTACCAGCACCGCACTGACCACAATCGCAATCAGGGCGAACAGCCAGCGCTGCCAGCCGGAGCTGTCAGCCAGGAAGCTGAAGGCAGCGCCGGTGTTGTAGGCCAGGGTCCAGCTGAAGTAATCGGGAATGATCACGATCTGCTGGAACATTTCGAGCTTGCCTTCAAAGTAGAACTTGCTGGCCTGGTCAATGACCAGCACCAGCAAACTCAACCAGAGCCAGCTCAACCGTCCAAAACGGCCAACGGCATTAGGCATAGTGACGAACCTCGCCAGCGCCGCTGATGTTGTCGACGCAACGGCCGCAGATTTCCGGATGTTCCGGGTTCACACCGACATCTTCACGGCAGTGCCAGCAACGGGCGCACTTCGGGAAGGCCGATTTGACGATTTTCAGTTTCAGGCCGCTGACTTCAGTCACCACCGCGTCGGCCGGAGCCTGTACAAACGGTGCAACGCTGGCCGTCGAAGTGATCAGGACAAAGCGCAGTTCGTTGCTCAGCTTGGCCAGGTCGGCGCTCAGCGCGTCCTCGGCGTACAGCGTCACTTCGGCTTGCAGGTTGCCACCGACCGCTTTCGCTGCGCGCTGGATTTCCATTTCTTTGTTGACCGCTACCTTGACCGCCATTACGCGTTCCCAGTAGTCGCGGCCCAGCTCAACGTCGGCCGGCAGTTCGGTCAGACCTTCGTACCAGGTGTTGAGCATTACCGATTCGTTACGCTCGCCCGGCAGGTATTCCCACAGTTCGTCGGCGGTGAAGGCGAGGATCGGCGCGATCCAGCGCACCAGCGCTTCGGAGATGTGGAACAGCGCGGTTTGCGCCGAGCGGCGGGCCTTGCTGTTGGCGCCAGTGGTGTACTGACGGTCCTTGATGATGTCGAGGTAGAAACCGCCCAGCTCCTGCACGCAGAAGTTGTGGATCTTCGAGTAGACGTTCCAGAAACGGTATTCGCCGTAGTGCTCTTGCAGCTCGCGTTGCAGCAGCAAGGTACGGTCGACCGCCCAACGATCCAGCGCGAGCATTTCTTCGGCCGGCAGGATGTCGGTGGCCGGGTTGAAGCCGGTCAGGTTCGAGAGCAGGAAACGCGCGGTGTTACGGATACGCCGGTAGGCGTCCGCACTGCGTTGCAGGATCTGGTCGGAAACCGCCATTTCACCGGAGTAGTCGGTCGACGCGACCCACAGACGCATGATGTCCGCGCCCAGGGTGTCGTTGACTTTCTGCGGCGCGATCACGTTGCCCAGCGATTTGGACATCTTGCGGCCGGCTTCGTCGACGGTGAAACCGTGGGTCAGCAGTTCGCGGTACGGCGCGTGATTGTCGATGGCGCAACCGGTCAGCAGCGACGAGTGGAACCAGCCACGGTGTTGGTCGGAACCTTCCAGGTACAGATCGGCGCGCGGGCCGCTCTCGTGACCCATCGGGTGCGAACCGCGCAGGACGTGCCAGTGCGTGGTGCCCGAATCGAACCAGACGTCGAGGGTGTCGCTGATCTTGTCGTACAGCGGCGCTTCGTCACCGAGCAGTTCGGCAGCGTCCATCTTGAACCAGGCTTCGATGCCTTCGACTTCAACGCGTTTGGCCACTTCTTCCATCAGTTCGACGGTACGTGGGTGCAGCTCGCCGCTTTCCTTGTTGAGGAAGAACGGGATCGGCACGCCCCAGTTGCGCTGACGCGAGATGCACCAGTCCGGACGGTTGGCAATCATCGAGTGCAGGCGCGCCTGGCCCCAGGCCGGCACGAACTTGGTGTCTTCGATGGCTTTGAGCGAGCGTACACGCAGGGTGTCGCCGCTGGTTGGCTGTTTGTCCATGCCGATGAACCACTGCGCGGTGGCGCGGTAGATCAGCGGGGTCTTGTGGCGCCAGCAGTGCATGTAGCTGTGTTCGATGACGGTGGTGTGCATCAGCGCACCGACTTCGGTCAGCTTGTCGACGATCGCCGGGTTGGCCTTCCAGATGAACTGGCCGCCAAAGAATTCCAGCGACGGCACGTAAACGCCGTTGCTCTGCACCGGGTTGAGGATGTCGTCGTTGACCATGCCGTATTTCTTGCAGGTCACGAAGTCGTCCACGCCGTAGGCCGGAGCGGAGTGAACCACGCCGGTGCCAGCGCCCAGTTCAACGTAGTCAGCCAGATACACCGGCGACAGTCGGTCGTAGAACGGGTGACGGAAGTTGATCAGTTCCAGCTCTTTACCGGTGGTGGTAGCGATGACCGAACCTTCAACGCCGTAGCGCGCCAGGCAGGCTTCGACCAGCTCTTCAGCCAGCACCAGCAGCTTGTCGCCGATGTCGACGAGGGCGTAGTTGAATTCCGGGTGAACGTTCAGCGCCTGGTTGGCCGGGATGGTCCACGGGGTGGTGGTCCAGATCACGATCGACGCCGGTTTGCTCAGCGACGGCAGGCCGAACGCGGCAGCCAGTCGGGCTTCGTCAGCGATCGGGAAAGCCACGTCGATGGTCGAGGACTTCTTGTTCTCGTACTCGACTTCCGCTTCAGCCAGAGCCGAACCGCAGTCAAAGCACCAGTTCACAGGCTTGAGGCCCTTGAACACAAAACCGCCCTTGACGATTTCAGCGAGGGCGCGGATTTCACCGGCCTCGTTCTTGAAATCCATGGTCTTGTACGGGTTGGCGAAGTCGCCCAGCACGCCGAGACGGATGAATTCGGACTTCTGCCCTTCGATCTGCTCGGTGGCGTAGGCACGGCACAGTTCGCGGGTCTTGTCCGCGCCCAGGTTCTTGCCGTGGGTCACTTCAACCTTGTGCTCGATCGGCAGGCCGTGGCAGTCCCAACCCGGGACATACGGCGCGTCGAAGCCCGACAGGGTCTTCGAGCGGATGATCATGTCCTTGAGAATCTTGTTCAGTGCGTGACCGATGTGGATCGTGCCGTTGGCATACGGAGGGCCGTCGTGCAGAACGAACTTCGGACGATCCTTGCCAATCTCGCGCAACTTTCCGTACAGGCCAATACTGTCCCAGCGCTGCAGGATCTGCGGTTCGCGCTGTGGCAGGCCGGCCTTCATTGGGAAGGCGGTGTCCGGAAGGTTAAGCGTGGCTTTATAGTCGGTCATTTAAGGCTCTTCATTAGCGATGGGCGCTAGGTGCGGCTAGTGCACGGGCGGTGGCGACATCCGCATTGATCGCCGTTTTCAATGCCTCCAGAGAGGCGAAGCGCTGCTCTTCACGCAGCTTTTGGTGGAAAACCACCGTCAAACGCCGGTCATACAGATCGCCGGCAAAATCTAAAAGATGGACTTCAAGGTGGGCCTTGCCATCACCTTGCACCGTGGGCCGCACGCCGATGTTGGCGACGCCGGGCCAGGTCTTGCCGTCGATATCTACGTCCACCAGGTACACCCCGGTGAACGGCACGCGACGACGCTTGAGTTGAATATTGGCCGTGGGCGTACCCAGTTGCCGCGCCAGCTTCTGGCCGTGCAGCACGCGACCGGCGATGCGGTACGGGCGGCCGAGCAAACGTTCGGCCAGCGCAAAATCGGCAGCGGCCAAGGCATTACGCACCTGTGTGCTGCTGACGCGAATGCCGTCCAGTTCGACGGTTTGCGCCGCTTCCACGGTAAAACCGTGCATCTGCCCGGCCTGCAGCAGGAAGTCGAAATCGCCGAGACGGTCGCAGCCGAAGCGGAAATCGTCACCGACCTCCAGATGCTGTACGCCAAGGCCATCAACGAGGATGGTGTCGACGAACTCACTGGCGCTGAGCTTGCTCAAGCGCTGGTTGAACGCCAGGCACAAGACCCGGTCAACGCCTTCGGCAGCCAGCAGTTGCAGCTTGTCGCGCAACCTTGCGAGACGCGCCGGCGCCGTCTCGGGGGCAAAGAACTCCCGTGGCTGCGGCTCGAAAATCACCACGCAGCTGGGTACGCCCAACTCGAGCGCACGCTCACGCAGTCGGGCCAGGATAGCCTGGTGACCACGGTGAACACCGTCAAAGTTGCCAATAGTGGCGACGCAGCCCCGATGCTGGGGGCGCAAGTTGTGGAGGCCTCGAACCAGCTGCATAACGCGCTTCTTGCTCATAAAGTGGTCGATTATAACCACACCCGACGGTCGACGACAGGCAACACCGTAACGCAAAGTGAACGAGCCGACAAAACTGCCGGCCCGCGCCCATCCATAAAGGGTAAAACCTCAGCTCAAGGCCTTGCGATTGAAGTCGCGCAGGCGGAAACCGAGCAGCAGCAACATACCGAAATAAGCGACCACGCCCGCCGCGACCAATGCGCCCAGACGCAGAAAGCGCTCAAGCATGTGCCCCTGATCCCAGGCCGGCATGAAGTGCATGCCAATCAGCAACACTGCCGACATCACCGCCACCGCGACCACCAGCTTGAAGCCGAACCTGGCCCAACCCGGTTGCGGCTGATACATCTGCTGCTTGCGCAGTTGATAGAACAGCAGCCCGGCGTTGAGGCAGGCACCGGCACTGATCGCCAGGGCCAGACCGGCGTGAGCCAGCGGGCCAATCAATACCAGGTTAAACAGCTGCGTAACCACTAGAGTGAAAATTGCGATTTTCACTGGGGTACGGATGTTCTGTTGCGCATAAAAGCCCGGCGCCAACACTTTGATTACGATAATCCCGAGCAAACCGACAGAATAAGCAATCAGCGCACGCTGAGTCATTTCGGCGTCAAAGCCACTGAACTGACCATACTGGAACAGTGAAACAGTCAGCGGCTCGGCGAGAATCCCCAGCGCCAGCGAGCACGGCAGCACCAGCACGAAGCACAGGCGCAGGCCCCAATCGAGAATCCGTGAATACTCGTGGCGATCTTTGCTCGCGTAAGTTTTCGCCAGTGTCGGCAACAGAATCGTACCCAATGCCACCCCCAGCACACCGGATGGCAACTCCATCAGGCGGTCGGCGTAATACATCCACGACACCGAGCCTGCCACCAGAAACGAGGCGAAAATTGTGTTGATGATCAGCGAAATCTGGCTGACCGACACACCGAGGATCGCCGGCAGCATTTGCTTCATTACCCGCCAAACGCCGCTGTCACGCAGATTCAGGCGCGGCAGTACCAGCATGCCGATCTTTTTCAGGTGCGGCAGTTGATAGAGCAACTGCGCCAGACCACCGACCAGCACCGCCCAGCCGAGGGCCATGACCGGTGGATCGAAGTACGGCGTGAGAAACAGCGAAAACACGATCATGCTGACGTTAAGCAGAGTCGGCACGAAGGCGGGCACCGAGAAACGGTTCCAGGTATTGAGGATTGCCCCGGCCAGCGAGGACAGGGAGATCAGCAATATATAAGGGAACGTCACCCGCAACAGATCAGAGGTGAGCTGGAATTTTTCCGGCGTGTCGGTGAAACCCGGGGCCGTGGCCCAGATCACCCAGGGCGCGGCAATCATGCCCAGCGCCGTGACGATCGCCAGTACCAGTGTCAGCAAACCCGACACATAGGCAATGAAGGTACGGGTCGCCTCTTCGCCCTGCTGACTTTTGTATTCGGCAAGAATCGGCACAAAAGCCTGAGAGAAAGCACCTTCGGCGAAGATCCTGCGCAGCAGATTAGGCAATTTGAAGGCAATGAAGAAGGCATCCGTCGCCATCCCGGCGCCGAATGTACGGGCAATCAGCGTGTCACGAACAAAACCCAGAATCCGGGAAAGCATCGTGATAGAGCTGACGGCGGCCAACGATTTGAGCAGATTCATTGAGGGAATTTGTGCCTGTCGATAAACAGCAGGCGAACAAAGCGCCTACTTGTGCGATACTCCGCGCCGCAGCAGCACAGAGCCAAAGCTCGCGAGTTTACAGGTCAAGCGCCGGAAATAAATATCCCGCCTCTTTATACCTACCACTTAGCGGAACGTTTCAAGTGCCCTTGACAAGACTTCAACTCATCGGCATGATTCGCGGCCTATTTTGTTTGCTATTTCCTAAAAAGTCTTTCGAGGAGCTCGACGGTGGCCAACTCACCTTCCGCCAAAAAACGTGCAAAACAGGCTGAGAAGCGTCGCAGCCACAACGCCAGCCTGCGTTCCATGGTTCGCACCTACATCAAGAATGTAGTTAAAGCCATCGACGCAAAAGACGCTGAAAAAGCTCAAGCTGCATACGTTCTGGCTGTGCCAGTTATCGACCGTATGGCCGATAAAGGCATCATCCACAAGAACAAGGCTGCTCGCCATAAGAGCCGTCTGAATGGCCACGTCAAAGCACTGAAAGAAGCTGCTTAATCCGACGTAGTCATTAAAAAACCGACCTTAGGGTCGGTTTTTTATTGCCTGTGATTTAGTAAATCCAGCGCAAAAATGTAGGAGCGAGCCTGCTCCGGGCGGCGTTCCGACGATAGCTGCATGTCAGTCGGTGTATATATTGACCGGCATACCGCTATCGCAAGCAGACTCACTCCTACAGTTGTTCTACGGTGTTATTGCTGGACGGGCACCCACGGCAGGATCGGGATCGCGGTCACGGCATTCTGCGGACTGCCCTCGATCAAGCGATCGCTGTAGACCAGATACACCAACGTGTTGCGCTTCTTGTCGAGGAAACGCACCACCTGCATGGTCTTGAACACCAGCGAAGTGCGCTCCTTGAACACCTCATCGCCATCCTTCAGATCACCCTTGAACTTGATCGGACCCACCTGGCGACAGGCGATCGAAGCTTCGGCGCGATCCTCAGCCAGACCGAGACCACCCTTCACACCGCCAGTCTTGGCGCGCGACAGGTAGCAGGTCACCCCTTCGACTTTGGGATCATCGAAAGCCTCGACCACAATGCGGTCGTTCGGACCGACGAACTTGAACACCGTCGACACCTGACCGATTTCCTCGGCCGAGGCCAGCAATGGCATTGCCATCAGCAAGCCCAACAATCCTTTCGCTAAACGCATCGAGTTTTCCTTAAACCAGAATCAGGTTGTCACGGTGAACCAGTTCCGGCTCCGCCATGTAACCGAGCAAACCGACAATCGCATCCGACGATTGACCGATGATTTTTTGTGCTTCCAGCGCGCTGTAGTTGGCCAGGCCACGGGCAATCTCACGACCGTCAGGCGCCACACAGACCACCATTTCGCCGCGACGGAAACTGCCCTGCACCAACTTCACACCGACAGGCAGCAGACTTTTGTTGCCCTTGGACAACGCCGACACCGCCCCCTCGTCCAGCACCAGGGTGCCGCGAGTTTGCAGATGCCCGGCCAGCCATTGTTTGCGCGCCGCGAGCATGCCGCGCTCAGGCGACAGCAGCGTGCCGATGCGCTCGCCCGCCTTGAGGCGATCAAGCACTCGCTCAAGACGCCCACCGACAATAATAGTGTGCGCACCGGAACGTGCAGCCAATCGAGCCGCACGCAACTTGGTCTGCATGCCGCCGCGACCCAGCGCACCACCCGTACCACCCGCCACCGCATCAAGGCTCGGATCATCGGCGCGCGCTTCGTAAATCAGCTGCGCATCAGGGTTGTTGCGTGGATCGGCGTCGAACATGCCGTCGCGATCGGTAAGGATCACCAGCAGATCCGCCTCGACCAGATTCGCCACCAGCGCCGCCAGCGTGTCGTTGTCGCCGAAGCGGATTTCGTCAGTGACCACGGTGTCGTTTTCATTGATCACCGGGATGACTTTCAGCTCGACCAGTGCGCGCAGGGTACTGCGGGCATTCAGGTAACGCTTGCGATCGGACAGGTCGTCGTGCGTCAGGAGAATCTGTGCAGTGTGCCGGCCATGCTCGGCGAAGCTCGATTCCCACGCCTGCACCAGACCCATCTGACCAATTGCAGCGGCCGCCTGGAGCTCGTGCATCGCACTGGGTCGTGCGGTCCAGCCCAAACGACTCATGCCGGCCGCCACTGCCCCGGAGGACACCAGCACCAACTCGACGCCAGCCTCATGCAAGGCCACCATCTGCTCGACCCAGACACTCATTGCCGCGCGATCCAGCCCTTTGCCATCAGCTGTCAGCAAAGCGCTGCCGATCTTCACGACCCAACGCTGCGCACCTGTCACCTTGCTCCGCATCATCTTCAACCTTAGCTTGAGGGCAGCGCGACCCAGCGCCGCCCATGACGTTATTTGTGACTCGCGATTTCCAGATACTAAAACGCCGCTCGATTGAGCGGCGCCTTAGAAAAACGGCTTGCAGCGATGATAACACCGCCCCGAGATGAAGACTCAGCACACACCAGCGATCTTCTGAAGGTCAAAAGATCGCAGCTTGCGGCAGCTCCTGCCCAACGAATCAGTCGCGCACGTAAATGATTTCCGGACCGTCTTCGTCATCCACATCTTCTTCGTCCCAATCATCGTCACCGATGTCATGGACCGACTTCACGCCGCTGCGACGCAGGGCACGCTTGTCGTCCAGCGCCTGCAGTTGCGCGCGCGCCTCATCTTCGATGCGCTGATCGAGGTCAGCCAGCTCTTCCTTGTACGCCGGGTCGGCAGCAAGGCGATCGGCGCGGTCTTCCATGTAACGCATGATGTCATGGCACAGACGCTCGGTACCGATCTTGGCAATCGCCGAAATCACGTAAACCGGACCGGTCCACTCGAGGCGATCAACGATTTCCTTGACGCGCTCTTCGTGATCCTCTTCAAGGATCTGGTCGCACTTGTTCAGCACCAGCCAACGATCACGCTCAGCCAGGGACGGGCTGAACTTGATCAGCTCGTTGACGATCACTTCCGCCGCGTCCGGTGCACTGGAATCATCCAGCGGCGCCATGTCGACGAGGTGCAGCAACAGACGCGTACGCGCCAAGTGCTTGAGGAAACGAATACCCAGGCCAGCACCGTCGGAAGCGCCTTCGATCAGACCCGGAATGTCGGCAATTACGAAGCTCTTCCAGCGATCAACGCTGACCACACCGAGGTTCGGCACCAGCGTGGTGAACGGGTAGTCGGCGACTTTCGGCTTGGCGGCCGACACGGAACGGATAAAGGTACTTTTACCGGCATTCGGCAAGCCCAGCAGACCGACGTCGGCCAGCACTTTCATCTCCAGCTTCAGGTCGCGCTGCTCACCCGGCTTGCCCGGCGTGGTCTGACGCGGTGCACGGTTGGTACTGGATTTGAAACGGGTGTTACCCAGCCCGTGCCAGCCACCCTGTACAACCATCAGCTTCTGACCCGCTTTGGTCAGGTCGCCGATGACTTCCTGGGTCGCGGAGTCGATCACCGTGGTGCCGACCGGCACGCGCAGGATCAGGTCTTCACCCTTCTTGCCGGTGCAGTCGGTGCTGCCACCGTTGGAGCCACGCTCGGCATCGAAGTGCCGGGTGTAACGGTAGTCGACCAGGGTGTTGAGGTTTTCGTCAGCCATCATGTAGATGGAACCGCCGTCACCACCATCACCACCGTTCGGGCCACCGTTTTCGATGAACTTTTCCCGACGGAAACTCATGGCGCCATTGCCGCCGTCACCAGCCTTTACGCGAATCGATACTTCATCAACAAACTTCATAACCAACGCCTCTCGCCATACGGACGAGCCGAAAAACAATCAAGACATAAGACTCTTGCAAAAATGAGCGCAGCGACCCCAAAACACGACCCGCATCGCACGCCGACAGCCCATACAAACAGTTTTGCAAGAGACTCACCCCACAAACGAAAAAGCCCCGTCGCAAGACAGGGCTCTTCCAGCGATCTCGCGATTAAGCCGCGATTACGCTCACGTAACGGCGGTTGAAAGCGCCTTTTACTTCAAACTTGATCACGCCTTCGATTTTCGCGAAGAGGGTGTGATCTTTACCCATGCCAACGCCGTAGCCAGCGTGGAATTGGGTGCCGCGCTGACGCACGATGATGTTGCCGGCCTTGATGACCTGGCCGCCATACATCTTCACGCCAAGGCGTTTGGCTTCTGAGTCGCGACCGTTACGGGTACTACCACCAGCTTTTTTGTGTGCCATGAGTCAATTCTCCTAGTGAGGAATTAGGCTGAAATTAAGCCTGAATACCGGTGATTTTGATCTCGGTGTACCACTGGCGGTGGCCCATACGCTTCATGTGGTGCTTACGGCGACGGAACTTGATGATGCGGACTTTATCGTGACGACCTTGGGAGATCACTTCAGCCACAACGGTAGCGCCAGCAACAACTGGAGCGCCGATATTCACGTCGTCGCCATTGGCAACCAACAGAACGCGATCAAAGGTAACGGATTCGCCGGTAGCGATTTCCAGTTTTTCGATCTTCAGGTATTCACCTGGGGCGACTTTGTACTGCTTGCCGCCAGTAACGATTACTGCATAAGACATGGTATTTCTCCGATAATCCTGCTCACCCAGCTCTTTATAGGAAGAGGTATTGGCTGGCATGGCTGCATAAGGCTGGAAGGCCCGTTGCAATTGCGTAAGGCAGGTGCTGCCCAGGAAGTTCAGGGTGCGCGATTGTACGCAAGGCGCGGCAGGCTTGCAAGTAGCCGTCCATCGCGCCTTGACAGGTCTGGACGGGGGTCCTAGCATGCCGCGCAACCCTTCTGGAGCGACTCTCGCTGATGCAACCCCAAGCTTTCTACCGCGCGGTGGCGGACGATTTTAGCGCCGTCGACGGCATCATCAAGAAGCAGCTGACTTCCCGAGTACCGCTGGTATCGAAAATCGGCGATTACATCACCTCGGCCGGCGGCAAACGTCTGCGTCCTTTATTAGTGTTGCTGTGTGGCAAGGCCCTCGGTCGCGAAGGCGACGACATGCGTCTGCTGGCCGCCACCATCGAATTCCTGCACACCGCCACTCTGCTGCATGACGACGTCGTCGACATGTCCGGCATGCGCCGTGGCCGTTCGACCGCCAACGCCATGTGGGGCAACGCCCCGAGCGTGCTGGTCGGCGACTTCCTGTATTCGCGCTCGTTCGAAATGATGGTCGAACTGGGCTCGATGCCGGTGATGAAGATCCTTTCCCAGGCCACGCGCATCATCGCTGAAGGCGAAGTGTTGCAGTTGTCCAAGGTGCGCGACGCCAGCACCACCGAAGAAACCTACATGGAAGTCATCCGCGGCAAAACCGCGATGCTCTTCGAGGCCTCGACCCACAGTGCTGCGGCACTGGCCGGTGCTACCGCCGAACAGAGCGAAGCGCTGCGCACATTTGGTGATCACCTCGGGGTGGCGTTCCAGCTGGTCGACGACCTGCTCGACTACAAGGGCGACGCCGAAACCCTGGGCAAGAACGTCGGTGACGATCTGGCCGAAGGCAAGCCGACCCTGCCGCTGATCTACACCATGCGCGAAGGCACGCCGGAACAGGCTGCACTGGTGCGCCAGGCGATCCAGAAAGGCGGGATCGAAGACCTGGAAAGCATCCGCATCGCGGTGGAAGCCTCCGGTTCGCTGGAGTACACCGCGCAATTGGCCCGTGATTACGTGGCCCGTGCGATCAAGTGCCTCGATGCACTGCCGGCCAGTGAATATCGGGATGCCTTGATTGAACTGAGTGAGTTTGCGGTCGCCCGTACTCACTGATATCGCTGAAGCAAGATCAAGAGATCGCAGCCTTCGGCAGCTCCTACAGGGCTGTCGGGGCTGCGATTTTTTGCTTTTGGCGCCACGAACAGATAAACCCTATATAATGTGCGACTTTTAGCGATCCACATCCCAAGGAGCCTTAGTGAGCACGTTGCCACCCTGCCCGAAATGCAATTCCGAATACACCTACGAAGACGGTACCCAACTGGTGTGCCCGGAGTGCGCCCACGAGTGGTCCGCCAGCGGCGAAGCCGAAGCGGCGGCCGATGATGCCGTGAAGAAAGATTCGGTCGGCAACGTCCTCCAGGATGGCGACACCATCACCGTGATCAAGGACCTCAAGGTCAAGGGCACTTCGCTGGTGGTCAAGGTCGGCACCAAGGTCAAGAACATCCGCCTGTGCGATGGCGATCACGACATCGACTGCAAGATCGACGGTATCGGCCCGATGAAGCTCAAATCCGAGTTCGTCAGAAAGGTCTGATTCTGTTGTCATCCATCCCGCGCCAGCCGTGGGATGGAGCTTCGCCCTCCCCGCTTCGCCTCGATAAAACCACGCAATAGCCAAACGCCAGCCGTTTTGACCTTACGCAATCTTTACCCGGAAAAATTCAGAATCTGCCAATAGGCGCTTGCTATTTAGATAATAAGAATTATTCTCATCAAACACCTTCAATGGAGATGAGAACCATGACTTATTTGATCGACGCGTGGCTGGATCGCCCACACCCATACCTCAGAATCCTCCATCGGGAGACCGGTGAAGTCTGTGCGGTGCTTGAAGAAGAAGCCTTGCATGAACTGCAGGATCAGGGGGATCTTGACGTCAGCAGCCTGAATTCCAGTGAGCCGCTGGTGCTCAAGGAACTGGTGCGCAATCTGTTCCTGTTCTGCTACGCCCGGGCCTTGCGCCCTTCGCATGAACTGCATCACAAGATAGAACTATGAAACACGGTAAAACTGTAGGAGTGAGCCTGCTCGCGAATACTGATCAACAGCCAACACTTTTGTTGGCTGTCACACCGCCATCGCGAGCAGGCTCACTCCTGGATTAGCCCGCCATCAAGGCAGGCCAGGTCTTACAGAACGTCCAGCAGCTCGACGTCGAATACCAGAACGCTGTGCGGCGGGATGCTGCCAACGCCTTGAGCGCCGTAAGCCAGTTCGCTCGGCACGTACAGACGCCATTTGCTGCCGGCATTCATCAGTTGCAGGGCTTCGGTCCAACCGGCGATCACGCCGCCAACCGGGAATTCTGCAGGCTGACCACGCTCGTAGGAGCTGTCGAATACAGTGCCGTCGATCAGGGTGCCGTGGTAGTGCGTACGCACCTGGTCTTCACGGGTCGGCTTGGCGCCGTCGCCCTGAGTCAGCACTTCGAATTGCAGGCCGGAAGCCAGAGTGGTGATGCCGTCACGCTTGGCGTTTTCAGCCAGGAAGGCCAGGCCTTCGCCAGCAGCGGCTTCAGCTTTGGCGGCCGCTTCGGCTTGCATGATCTCGCGGATCACTTTGAAGCTGGCGGACATTTCTTCCTGGCCAACACGGCTTTCCTTACCGGCGAACGCGTCGGTCAGGCCAGCCAGGATCGCGTCCAGGCTCACGCCCGGTGGCGGGTTGTCGCGCAGCTGGTCACCCAACTGACGGCCGATGCCGTAGCTGACGCGGGTTTCGTCGGTGGACAGATTTACTTCGGACATGACACTGCTCCGCTGTGCGGACGGCCACAAGACTTGCCGTGCGTGCACAGCGCGTCCCGGCGCGCCCGGAACCAAAAGGGCGAGCAGACTAGCACAGATGTTCCAGCGATGGGACGCAGCGCCTACAGGGCTGAACGCCAGGCCAGCGGCACTTTCAGGCTTTCCTCGCCACTGGCACCCAAACCGCACATCTCATCGTGTACCGAGGTGTGTACGAGGTTGAACGGCAGCACCGGAAAGGCATGCAGCAAATCCCGGGCATGCTCCACTGAACGCAGTGTCAGCATGTTGCCCTTGAGATCGCTCAACGGATACGCCGCGCCATGCATCCGCGCTTCGAGCAGGTAAATCCCGCCTTCCATGGAGATCAGGTTCAGCTCATCAACCTTCCTGGCGATGGCAAACGCATTCAACTCTTGCAGGTTCATGAACACACCTCACGCAGTGGCGAGCCAAGACCTCTACAGGGATATGCCCGCGCGCACCAAAGCACAAGCCACAAACGACACCGCCCGTCTGTTTCGCAACAGACGGGCGGTGTTTTTGCATTGATCAAAGATTGATCAGTGCTTGGTGACCTTGTCCAGGTAACCCATGGCGAACGCCGAGACGACGAAGGTCATGTGGATGATCACGTACCACATCAAGTGCTCGGGATCGACGTTCTTGGCATCCATGAAGATGCGCAGCAAGTGGATCGAGGAGATCGCCACGATCGAAGCCGCGACTTTCATCTTCAGCGAAGAAGAGTCCATGGTGCCCAGCCAGCTGAGCTTTTCCTTGCCTTCATCGATGTTCAGTTCAGAGACGAAGTTCTCGTAGCCGGAAATCATCACCATCACCAGCAGGCCGCCGACCAGCGCCATATCGATCAGCGACAGCAGCACCAGAATCAGTTCCGATTCGGCCATCGAGAACACGCCGGGCAGGATGTGGAAAACCTCCTGGAAAAATTTCAGTGCCAGCGCCAGCAGCCCGAGGGACAGGCCGATATAGATCGGCGCCAGCAGCCAGCGCGAGGCGTACATTGCATTTTCGATAAAGCGTTCCATTGAATCTCACACAGGGGGGCTGGAAATGGCGGCGAGTATACCAGTCCCCCATGACAGCCAGAAACTGCCCGAAAATCCGCTACCTGCGCGTGTGGGTGTTTTTTTTCTGCTAGTGTCCAAACCATTGACAGCCCAGTGACTGTAGACAGGACGTGTGGAAATGGATGTGCGATTACCGATAACGACGGCCGGAATCTGCCTTGCTCTGTTGATCAGCGGTTGCTCGCCCGGCGACGAGAAACACGCCGCCAGCCTTGAAGAAAAAACGGCAAAGTTCGAACAGTCACTGGACGCCATCACCGATCCAAAACTCAAGGACGCCATCACTGAACTCGGCGGCTCGCTGCTGCTGCTCGAACGGGCGCAGATCAAACTCAACGACAATCCACCGCGCACCGAATACGGTGAAGACGCCCTCGCCGTGCTCAGGCACTACCCTGCCCCGCAGACGTTGGTCGATACCTTCATCAATGGCCTGTTCGTGCTGCACAAGGACGCCAGCTCCGATTACCTCACTGATCTGCAACCGGTGTTCCCGTTCAACCTGAACATTCCCGGCGGTTTCCTGTTCCCCCATGGCGTGGAATGGCAGTCGGTGACCTTGAGCAACAAACGCGTGATCGCTTATCAGCCGGAATGGTCGGAAACCGATCCGGGCATTCAGCTCAGCCCTTCCAGCTCCAACGTCACCAACCCCGATGACCTGACCGTGACCTATCCGTTCATTGATGGGCTGAACGTGGACAAGAAGTCCCTGCCGCAACCGGTCAGCCTGCAAGGCCGGATCGAAGTCATCGCACCGCGGCGCCTGTACAGCTTCGACCTGACGCAAAAAGACGTCGGCCAGACCCGCACCAACGACAATCTCAGCGTCAAACTGCTGAAGCTTGAAAACAACTACGCCGAGGTCGAATTCAGCAACAACCTGCCACTGGCCGCGGAAGTCGCCGATGCCCAGCTCAATCCGCTCATCGTTCAGGCCCGGGACAAGACCGGGCAGTATCTGGTCCGCGCCGGCTCGATAAACGAAAGTCCGGAGCAAGTGTCCTTCTACCAGAAACAACTGGCGTACCTGCAACAGCAGAAAGGCTGGAGCGACACGCTGGAAAAACAGCTCACACAAGAGCAGCAGGATTTCGAGCAGAAACACCCGCGTCGCTACAACAAGGTCTATTTCAATGGCCCGATCGAAACCCTTGAAGTCAGCGTGCTGGATTTTTCCTCGGCGACCGTGACGCGCAAAGCGCTGGATCTGCCGATTCGTACGTTCAATCAGCACACGACGGAGAAAGCCATCCAGCCGCTGGATCCGTCAGTGACGGTGTACGACGATCTGGCGGTCAACTGGCTCAAGGGCGCGAGCCTGACCGAAGAACAATTGAAGGCGGGGATCCGCATCCATCAATCCGTGGAAGAACCAAGCGCTGCACGCATTGAGTTTTCCCATCGCCGTACATTCAATGACGAATTGCTGGGCGATGACTTCAGTCCGGGCGTCAGCCCTGTGACGTTCTTCACCGAAAAGCGCAGTGGCAAGCTCGATGAACCGATCGAACTGCCACCCGAGGCGTATCAAGTCGATCCACTTCGCGCGACGATCACTTACGACTTGAATCTGTTCCCGGAAACCCCGGCAATTGCTGTCGGCTCCATGCCGTTGTTTCTCGCCACAGTGGCCAAACAGGCATACGACGCCAAGTCATTGCCCAAAGGCCTGGAGATCAAGAACAACCAACTGGTGGTGGATCTGAAGCTGTTCCCGCCCAACGAGTGGCGCTTCTTCGTCAAAGACGACAGCGGCAATTATCTCAAGCAGATCCTTTCGGTCAGCCACGATGCGAGCGCAGAAGGCCCGGCGTTGTTGGGCGTGCATTACTTTTATGGCCACCCCACCCAAGTGGAAACCTATCAGCGAACCGACCTCGCCACCGTGCAATACGGCTTTGAGGTCAAACTCGACAAGGCGCAGCAGCCTGATGCTGCCCCTTGAAGAGCAAGATCAACCGATCACAGCCTGCGCCAGCGCCTAGAGGGCGCGGCCACGGCCACCGTTGATCTGCCGCAGCTGAGCTTGCAGGTGCAGACTCCAGATCTGCGGATCGTCGGCCAGTTCGTAGCCATGCAGGGTCAGACTTTCGACAATGGTGTCGAGTATCGATTCGGCGGCGACCGGCCCATGAAACGGGCCCTGGGCTTTGATGGCGGAAGGTTGTTCACCGGCCATGCCGGCCGCGAAGAGTAGCGTCCACATGCCGTTATCGCCGGCCAACGGCTTGATCGCGCATTCGATACGGGTCACAAGACCCAGGCATTGACGGGTGAGGCAGAGGTTGCGCGACATGGCGGCGACCCTCGGTGAAGCCGGTATTCAGCCCCCACGGGAGGACTGGCTCGATCCAGTGATACTGTCGATATCCTTGAGCTGAGGATAGAAGAAAAGTCCGCTGCGCAAGCCGAATGGAACCAGAAGGCGCCGAATGGTCATTGTGTGAATATTGGCGTCAGAGTTGTGGCGAATTTTCGATGAATTCACACAAAACAAATGTGGGAGCGAGCCTGCTCGCGAATGCGGAGCGTCAGGCAACTTATTCGTCGTCTGATACAGCGCTTTCGCGAGCAGGCTCGCTCCCACAGTTTTTGACCGCGTTAAAGCTTAAGCCGGTTTGGCCTCGGCCAGCGCTTCCTGGGCCAACTCCTTCTCGGCTTCCTTGAGGTCTTCTTCGCTGATCATCTCAGCGATGTCGCGCAAGCGCTCGACCACCCGTGCGTTGATACTGCCTTCGGGGAATTCGCCATCGGCATTCGGCTCACCGGCCGGCTCGCCCACCAACAAGCTCAACGCCTCGTCGGCCTGACGCACTGCGTAGACGTGGAACTGCCCGGCACGCACCGCCGCCAGGACTTTCTCATCCAGCATCAGCGTGGCGACGTTGGCCTGCGGAATGATTGCGCCCTGCTCGCCGGTCAGCCCGCGTGCCTCACAGAGACGGAAGAAGCCTTCGATCTTCTCGTTGACCCCACCGACGGCCTGCACTTCGCCAAACTGGTTGATCGATCCGGTGATCGCAAAGCACTGCTTGAGCGGGGTTTTCGACAGCGCCGAAATCAGCGTGCACGCTTCGCCCAGCGACGCACTGTCGCCATCGACGTAACCGTACGACTGCTCGAGCGCGATGCTCGCGGAAATCGCCAGCGGGAATTCCTGAGCGTAACGGCTGCCCAGATACCCGGTGAGGATCATCACGCCCTTGGAGTGAATCGGCTGACCAAGGTTGACCTCGCGCTCGATGTCGACAATGCCGCTGCCGCCCGGGTACACCGTGGCGGAAATCCGCGCCGGTACACCGAACGCCGAATCACCGACTTCAAGTACGGTCAAACCATTGCACTTGCCGACTGCCGCGCCATCGGTGTCGATCAGGATGATCCCGGCGAGCATATCGTCGAGAATCCGCGCCGACACACGCCCGGTGCGCGTGGCTTTGGCTTTCAGCGCACGTTCGATATGCCCGGCATCGGTCATTTCGTCGCCGGCCAGATGACGGATGAAATCCGCTTCGCTGACCAGTTGGAACAGATCACCGATGCGTGCCGACAAACGCCCCTGATGCTCGGCCAGCCGTGCACTGTAAGTCGCCAGACGCGCCACCGCATCGGCGGTCAGCGGGGCCATGCCTTCTTCCGACGTGCGGGTTTTCAGCAGTTGGGCAAATTGCTCCAGGCTCTCGTCGACCATCGGGATGTCTTCGTCGAAATCGACCAGAACGCGGAACATCTCCTGGAAGTCCGGATCGAGGTCCTGCAGCGTGTAATACAGCGACCGCGCACCGATGATGATAACTTTGACCTGCAGCGGAATGTGCTGCGGGTTGAGGGTCACCGTGGCGAAGCGGCCCATCTCGCCCAGCGGCGATTCCATTTTCAGCTTGCGCGATTGCAGGGCGCGTTTCAGCGCGTCCCACACGAACGGCTCGCCAAGCATTTTCTCTGCTTCAAGAATAAGGAAACCGCCGTTGGCGCGGTGCAAGGCGCCCGGACGCAACTGACGATAGGTGGTGTAGAGCGCGCCCTGATCGGTGGTGTATTCGATACGGCCGAACAGGTTTTCGTAAGTCGGGTGTGGCTCGAAAACGACTGGCGCCCCGCCGCTGGAAGGATGACCGACCACCAGGCTGGGTGCGTACTGCTCTTCCAGCAGTTTGCGCGCGACGGCGTCGGTCTTGCTGTCGTCGACCAGTTGCTCGACCACGGTTTTCAGCAAGTAGACCTGCATGGCTTGCAGGTAACCGCAGACCGCAGCGTTCTCGGCGTATTTCTCCGACAGCGGCGACAGCAATGGCTGCAGCGCCAACGTGATGGTTTCTTCGTTGAGCGAACGCAGTTGATTGTTCGACTCGCGCTTCCATTGCGGCAGGCTGGCGAGTTCTTCGTTCAGGCGCTCTTCGAGGCCGGAGATGTCTTCGTGAAAACGCTCGCGATCGGCTTCCGGCAACTGGGCGAATTCGGCTTCGTCCAGCGCTTTACCGTCAAGCATCGGCGTGAAGGCAACGTTGCTGCTGTCGCGGTACAGGGCGACGTCTTTTTCCAGGGCCAGACGCTCGATAACGTCGAGGGCCTTGTCATAGCGCTGGTTGAAGCCGCGGTCGATGGCGCTTTTCTTTTGTTGGTAGGACGGATGCTCGAACACCGCTGGAAACGTTGCCAGCAGGTTGTCGATCAAGCCGTTGATGTCACCGATAAAGACGCCGGCAGTGCCTGAAGGCAATTCCAGGGCTCGCGGCTCGCGTGGCTCGTCGAAATTATTGACGTAGACCCAGTCGGCCGGGGTCTGCAGGCGTTTGCCTTCAGCCTTCAGGTAGCGTTTGACGAACGAGAAACGGCCGGTGCCGGGCTCGCCCATGACGAAAACGTTGTAACCGGGGCGTGGCATGGCCACACCGAACTGCAAGGCTTCGACCGCGCGTTCCTGGCCGAGCACACCGCGAAAGGGCTCCAGATCATTGGTGGTAGTGAAGCTGAACTGTTCAGCGGAAAACGGACGGGTCAGCGCTTCAGGCGCAAGACGCAAGCTGGCAGCAACAGGATCAGGCATCGGGCTTCCTTAACAATCAGGCGGGGCAGATAGCGGCATTCTGGCGCCGCCCGTGCCCCACTGGCAAGGCGCGCCATGTGACAAAGCATAGACAACCGGCCAGCCCGGCGGCGCGCCCCCTGAAACCGGGGTTATGACCGAATCTTTTGTAAAAAATCACGGAACCCTCGGAACATGCCTAAACTCCAAAATGCGCGGCTGGAACTAATACCGGCCCACTGGCTTCGTTTTGATCTGTTTCGTACAGAGCTTGGGGGGCCAGAACCCTGTCCATTGGTATGCACACAAAGAGAAAAAAGCTATGAAACGGATTCTTCTCGGTACTCTCTTCACCGCTGTATCCATCAACGCAATGGCGCAAGCTCCAGGCGGCCCGGATTGCGGTTGGGGCAACATGCTGTTCGAAGGTCAGCGTGGCACCCCGGCGCACTTCCTCGCTTCCACCACCAACGGCACCTCCGGTAACGCTACCTTCGGTATGACCTCCGGCACCAACGGCTGCTCGACCAATGCATCGCTGACCTACGGCGGCAAATCCTGGTTTGCCATGAATGGCATGATGAACGAGCTGTCCGAAGACATGGCCAAAGGCAACGGCGAAGCGCTGACGACTTATGCCGTGGTACTGGGCGTGGCGCCGGAAGACCGTGCGCATTTCGCTGCCGTGACTCACGAGCACTTCCAGCAGATCTTCAGCAAGGCTGACGTGACCGCTGAAGACGTGCATACCAACACCCTGGCCGTACTGAAATCGGATCCTCGTCTGGCCAAGTACGCAACTCAGGCTTAAGCTCGACCCCGCCCGCTTCCTTCGGGAAGCGGGTTTTATTTTTTCGGCCCGTCCCTCTTTGGGTCTTTATTTCTTTCCTGTTCAAGTTGCCGACTATGCTCAAACGCCTTGCCTGGCTGGCGCTCTGTGTCTGCGCCCCGCTGTCCGCCGCGCCAACCATCGACCCTCAACGTTTGCAGCAACTGGCCAACGACCGCTTCTGGATTTCCCTCGGTCACTACGAAACCGCCAAGCTCGGCGGCTGGCGCAGCTATGTCAGTGACAAAAAATTCTTTCTCGCACCGGATGGCAACGAACATCCCGACCGCGAACTCGCAGCCACCGTGCAAGCGCTGTATGCCCCGGCCAGCCTCGGCGAGCAACATGCGCAATGCGTTTATCCAGCCCGTACCCGCTGGCTGAAGGCGCAATTGAACCTGACCGACCTACCGGCGCCCGAGTGCGCCGAGTACAAAAAGTGGATCAAGGACGTCTCGCCGCACAGCGCGGTGATGATCTTCCCGGCGGCTTACTTGAACAGTCCGTCATCGATGTTCGGCCACACCCTGCTGCGTATCGATCAGGCCGATGTGCAGGCCGACAAGACCTCGCTGCTCAGTTACGCGATCAACTTCGGCGCCTACATCGAAGGCTCGGACAACAGCATTCTGTATGCCTGGAAAGGTTTGATGGGCGGTTACCCGGGGTTATTCGCACTGGTGCCGTATCAGGAAAAACTCTCCGAGTACCGCAGCCTGGAAAACCGCGACCTGTGGGAATACCGGCTCAATCTGACTCAGGAAGAAACCGCGCGCATGGTCGAGCATGTGTGGGAGCTGAAGCAGATCCAGTTCGACTATTTCTTCTTCGACGAAAACTGTTCGTACCGCCTGCTTGAGCTGTTACAAGTCGCACGGCCGAGCCTGCGCCTGACCGAACAGTTCCCGCTGACCGCGATCCCCACCGACACCGTCAAAGCGGTGAAGGAGGCCGGATTGGTGGAAAGCATCGAATATCGCCCGTCCCGCGAGCGCGAACTGCTCAGCCGTGCCGAGCCATTGAACAGTGACGAACAGCAGTGGGTGCTGAACGTCAGCGCCGATCAGCAGCAGTTGCAGAATCCGGCTTTCAAAGCCCTGCCCCGCGATCGCCAAGCGTTGATCATCGATGCGGCGTATCGTCTGGAGCGCTACCGCGCCAACGGCCAGGAACGTGATCCACAACGGGCGCAACGCAGTTTCGAGCTGCTGCGGGCGATCAACAAGAACCCCGCGCCAGAGCTGGAAATCCCCCAACCGGGGCTGCCTGAAGACGGCCACGAATCACGCACATGGCAGGCCGGGCTCGGCACCCGTGGCGACCGCGCGTTCGGCGAATACGGCTTGCGCATGGCCTATCACGATCTCAATGACAACGCCGAAAGCTTCCCGCTCGGCGCGCAGATCGAGATCCTGCAGATGAAGTTGCGCCAGTACGAAGGCAATCACTGGCAGTTCCAGCAACTGGATCTGGCGACCATTCGTTCGCTGACGCCGCGCAATGAGCTGCTGCAGCCGCTGTCATGGCAAGTCACCGGTGGACTTGAGCGGGTGCCGGGCAAGCATGATGACGAGACGCTGGTCAGCCACGTCAACGGTGGCGGCGGTGGCACCTGGGCGCTGGGCGACGATGTGCTGGGCTTTGCCCTCGGCACCGTGCGCGTCGAGCACAACAATGATTTCGCCGAGTTCGTCTCCCCGGCCGGCGGATTCAATACTGGCGTGTTGTGGAAAAACCCGCTGGGCAATCTCAGCCTGGAAGCCAAGGGTGATTACTTCTTCAATGGCGAAGTACGTCGCAGCCTGAGCCTGAATCAGCAGTGGGAGTTGTCGCGCAACCTCGGGTTACGCTTGAGTGCGCAGCGTGAGTTCAGCCATCTCGCCACGCCGGAAACGGAAGTCATGCTTGAGGTGAAGTGGTATCACTACTAATCCCGAACAAGCCCTCCCTGTAGGAGTGAGCCTGCTCGCGATAGCAATTCGTCAGCCATTGTTGCGGTGACTGACACACCGCTATCGCGAGCAGGCTCACTCCTACAAGGGAATCGTAGCGCTCAACGAATTACTCACATGCCTTTCACCAACGCCCGACGAATCCCCTTCTAGACTTTCCCCATAAGCCGGACAACCGGCGCGGGAGAGTGCGATGTGGCGGTGTGCGGGTTTGCTGGGTGTTGTGTTGTTGCTGGGCGGTTGCCAGACCACCCACGAAGATTTGATTGCCAAGGGTTATCCACCGGCCTTCGCCGACGGTTTTGATGACGGTTGCATCAGCGGTCGCCAGGCGGCGGGTTCGATCAGCGGCGAGTTTCGCAAGAACGTGCCGCGCTATCTCAAGGACAAGCAATACGCCGAAGGCTGGACCGATGGCTTCCGTCAGTGTCAGGCGATGCTGGAAAACAAGGGTCGCGAAGAGTATCGCAACGAACACTGGGACGAGCGCGAACGGGCCTGGCAGCAGCAGAAGGATCAGGACGCCGGACGGGCTTATCGCTCGCAATAGGTCGTTGCCAGACATCCAGTGAAACCAAATGCCGGTGACCATGGCCCAAACGCTATGAACGGGAGGACAGCATGAGTCGCGCATTCGTCAACGAAGACAACGCCGCCGCGCAGGCCGATCAGCCGGTCGAACGGCAGGTCAGCACGCAGCCCAATTACGTCACGCCGCAAGGGCTGGCGCAGTTGCAGGCGAAAGTCGCCGAACTGCAAACCCTGCATGCTGAACAATCAGCCAGAGGCGAGCAGGTCGACAAGCAACGCCTGGCGGATCTGGAACGGGATCTGCGTTACTTCAATCAACGCCTGAGCAGTGCGCAAGTGGCCGTCGCTGCCACCTCCACGGACAAGGTGCAAATCGGCAGTTGGGTGACTTACGCCGACGAACACAACACTGAGCGCCGGGTACAACTGGTCGGCGAAGATCAGGCTGATGCAAACAAAGACCTGATCAATTGGGGTTCACCGCTGGGCCGGGCGCTGCTTGGCGCGCGACTCAACGACGAGGTGCTGTGGCAGCGCCCCGCCGGTGATCAAGTGATTGAAGTGATCCGTATCGAACCGGCTTAAACCACGCCCTGCGCCAGCATCGCGTCGGCGACTTTGAC
Organism: Pseudomonas sp. A34-9; assembly: GCF_029543085.1. NCBI lineage: Bacteria > Pseudomonadati > Pseudomonadota > Gammaproteobacteria > Pseudomonadales > Pseudomonadaceae > Pseudomonas > Pseudomonas sp. A34-9. Next base: position 5,589,820 of record NZ_CP119967.1, read on the forward strand.
GAAGCCGGCGATGTTGGCGCCTTTGACGTAATTGATCCGCCCGTTCTCTTCGCCGTAATGCACGCAAGCGTGGTGGATCGACTGCATGATCGCGTGCAACTTGCTGTCCACCTCACCCGCCGTCCACAGCAGGCGCATGGCGTTCTGCGACATTTCCAGACCACTCACCGCGACCCCGCCAGCGTTGGACGCCTTGCCTGGAGCAAACAGAATGCCGGCCTCGATAAAGATATCCACAGCCTCGAGCGTGGTCGGCATGTTCGCGCCTTCAGCGACGCATACGCAGCCATTGCGCAACAGCGTGCGCGCGGCTTCGGCGTCGAGTTCGTTCTGCGTGGCGCACGGCAACGCGATGTCGCACGGCAGCGACCACGGCAGTTGGCCGGCGCGGAACTCCAGACTGTAAGCCGTCGCCAATTCACTGATACGCCCGCGTTTGACGTTTTTCAGTTCCAGCAACGCCAGCCATTGTTCTTCACTCAGGCCCGCTTCGCAGTACAGCGTGCCTTCGGAGTCGGACAGCGAAATCACCTTGCCGCCAAGGTCCATGACTTTACGTGCGGCATATTGCGCAACGTTGCCGGAACCGGAGATCGCCACGCGCTTGCCTTCAACGCCCTGCCCGCGGCGCTTGAGCATTTCTTCAGCGAAATACACGCAACCGAAACCGGTGGCTTCCGGACGAATCAGACTGCCGCCATAGGTCATGCCTTTGCCGGTCAGCACGCTGGTGAACTGGTTGCTCAGGCGCTTGTACTGGCCGAACAGGAAGCCGATTTCACGCGCACCGACGCCGATATCACCGGCCGGCACGTCAACGTCCGAACCGATGTGGCGGTACAACTCGCTCATGAACGCCTGGCAGAAGCGCATCACTTCAGCGTCGCTCTTGCCCTTCGGATCGAAGTCGGAGCCGCCCTTGCCGCCGCCCATGGGCAGCGAGGTCAGGGAGTTCTTGAAGGTCTGCTCGAAGGCGAGGAATTTCAGCACGCCGAGGTTCACCGACGGATGGAAACGCAAGCCGCCCTTGTACGGACCGATAGCGCTGTTCATCTGGATGCGGAAACCGCGATTGACCTGCACTTTGCCCTGATCGTCGACCCACGACACACGAAACACCACCGCGCGTTCCGGCTCGCAGATACGTTCCAGAATCCCCGAGGTCAGGTAATGCGGATTGGCTTCGAGAAACGGCCACAGACTGCGCAGGACTTCTTCGACGGCCTGGTGAAATTCGGGTTGATCCGGGTCGCGTTTTTTCAGTCGGGCAAGGAAGGATTCGACGGATTCGATCATGGGAAAGTCTCGGCAAATTTATTGTCGTTGGAGGAGATTGGGCCGGACTGTAGCAAACGAATTGCGCACTGGAACAGAGCAAAATGTCGCAGTTATGAAATTAAATGGTGCACAGGATATAAATCGGCTCGTTTTTTGGCCTTATTTCGCACCTGAATGGGGAGTCGAAATACAAATGATGCACCAACAGTTACACCGCTTTCGCGAGCAGGCTCGCTCCCACATTTGCAATGCATTCCCCTGTGGGAGCGAGCCTGCTCGCGAATGCTGCGACTCGATCTCACTGAAGAAAAAAGGCAAAAAAAACGGAGCCCGAAGGCTCCGCTTTTTCATGCAACCAGCCGATATCAGGCCAGTTTCTTGTGACGTACCCGGTGTGGCTGGGCAGCCGCTTCGCCAAGACGCTTTTTGCGATCCGCTTCGTACTCGGTGTAGTTACCTTCGAAGAACACCGCTTGCGAGTCGTCTTCGTACGCCAGGATGTGTGTCGCCACACGGTCAAGGAACCACCGATCGTGAGAGATCACAATGGCGGCGCCCGGGAAGTCCAGCAGGGCTTCTTCCAGCGAACGCAGGGTTTCAACGTCGAGGTCGTTGGACGGTTCGTCGAGCAGCAGGACGTTGCCGCCCTCCTTCAGGGTCAGCGCCAGGTGCAGACGACCGCGCTCACCACCGGACAGGTCCTTGACGAACTTCTGCTGATCGCCGCCCTTGAAGTTGAAACGACCGACGTAGGTGCGCGACGGGATCTCGTAGTTGCCGATGCGGATCTGGTCGGAACCGTCGGAGATTTGCTGGAATACAGTCTTGCTGCCATCCAGGTCGTCACGGCTCTGATCGACGCAGGCCAGTTGCACGGTTTCGCCGACTTCGATGCTGCCCGAATCCGGGGTTTCCTTGCCCATCAGCATGCGGAACAGGGTCGATTTACCGGCACCGTTACCACCGATCACGCCGACAATGGCGCCCTTGGGCATCGAGAACGACAGGTTGTCGATCAGCACGCGATCGCCGTAGCCCTTGGTGACGTTCTTGAATTCGATGACCTTGTCGCCCAGGCGTGGGCCGGCCGGGATGTAGATCTCGTTGGTTTCGCTGCGCTTCTGGAATTCCTGCGATTGCATTTCTTCGAAGCGTTGCAGACGTGCCTTGGATTTCGACTGGCGGGCTTTCGCGCCTTTGCGCACCCATTCCAGTTCTTCTTTCATGGCTTTTTCGTGCGCCGACTGCTGCTTGGATTCCGCAGCCAGTCGATCGGACTTGGCTTCAAGCCAACCCGAGTAGTTGCCTTCGTACGGGATGCCCGCGCCGCGGTCGAGTTCCAGAATCCAGCCGGCGACGTTGTCGAGGAAGTACCGGTCGTGCGTGATCGCAACCACGGTGCCCGGGAAGTCGTGCAGGAAGTGCTCCAGCCACGCTACCGAATCGGCGTCCAAGTGGTTGGTCGGTTCGTCGAGCAGCAGCATGTCCGGCGCGGACAGCAGCAGACGGCACAGGGCCACACGACGTTTTTCACCACCGGACAGGTGTTCTACTTTCGCGTCCCACGCCGGCAGACGCAGCGCATCGGCAGCGACTTCCAGTTGGCGCTCAAGGTTGTGACCGTCGCTGGCCTGCAGGATCGCTTCGAGCTTGGCTTGTTCGGCGGCCAGTTTGTCGAAGTCGGCATCCGGATCGGCGTAAGCGGCGTAGACCTCGTCCAGACGCGCTTGCGCATCCTTGATCACGCTAACGGCTTCCTCGACCACTTCACGCACGGTCTTGGTCGGATCAAGTTGTGGCTCTTGTGGCAGATAACCGATGTTCAGGTCCGGCATCGGACGGGCTTCGCCCTCGAACTCGGTGTCGACGCCGGCCATGATTTTCAGCAGCGTGGACTTACCCGAACCGTTGAGGCCGAGCACGCCGATTTTGGCGCCGGGGAAGAAGGACAGCGAAATGTTTTTGAGAATTTCCCGCTTCGGCGGAACAACTTTGCCCAGCCGATGCATGGTGAAGACGTATTGAGCCATGGAGAACCTTGGGTCAGTGACAGATGAATGATTGCAGCGCAGGCGAAGCCCGGCCAGACCATGCGCGTCGTTCACTTGATGGTTATCAATGCGTGCGCGCTGAAAAAGTCTGAGTCTAGGAGCTGGAACGCTCCCGCGTAACCGGCAAAGCTACCTGAATGACCGGTGGCAGTCCAGCCGTGCGGGGCTGGCACTTCGCCACGACTCAAGGCATGCTAGCCGCCCTTCGGGCGTCCGGCTTATAGTGCACGTCGCGCCAGTCCAGCCAAATCGCAGGATCACAGCTTGTCCAATGTCACTCCGCCAGCTTCTGTGAGCAGCACCCCACCGGCGCCCGGCTCGTCCCTGCGCGGTACATTAAAGGGTGCGCTGGCGACGCTTGTGCTTTTGTTGCTCGCATTGCTGTTCTGGCAACTGCTCGATCAACTACGAGAAACCCAGAAAAACCAGCGCCAGTACACCATCGATTACACCGCCGACCTCGCCTCGCAGGTCAGCCTGAACATGGCGCTGAACGCGCAAATCGCCCTCAATCTGTTACCGATCGTCGAACAACCGCAATCAGCCGACGAACAGCAGGCGCTGCTGCGCAAGCTCCAGCGATCGCTACCCGATCTGCGTAGCCTGGCGTTGCTCAGCCCCTCCGGGCGGATCATCAGCGACAGCGCCGTAGACAGCCACGACGCCGACTACCTGACCGAACTGGTCCGCCGCAGCCGCGCCCAGGCACATTATTTCAGTAACGCCGACGATGGCTCGGTGGTGCATCTGTTGCTGCATCAGGCCAGCGGCAGCACGCGCGGTTATTGGGCGTTACGCCTGACCCCGACCTTCTTCGACTCGCTGACCAAACAGGGTGACACCGGCCTGCGCCCATTGTGGCTGGTGGAAAACCGCGTCAATCATCAGATCATCCGTCGCGACGAAGCGCTGCCCTCGGCCAAGCCCGGCGTGCTGACCCCGGACGATCTGGCCAATACCGTGCTGACCGTACCGCTGAGCAGCAGCGACTGGCAGTTGCGTGGCCTGTTCGACCGGCAACGCGTGCTCGAAGAATTGCTCCCTGCGTTTATCGGCAAATGTCTGTTGGGCCTGGCGTTCTCGATGTTGCCGGTGATCGCGCTGTTGAACATGCGGCGCCGCCAGCGCCAGTTGCATGAGGGTCGCCGACGCTATCAGGACATTTTCGAAGGCACTGGCGTGGCCTTGTGTGTGCTGGATCTGTCCGGCCTGAAGCAGGTCTTCGACAAGGCGCAGATCCAGACCAGCGACCAGCTCAAGGCCTGGCTCGACCAACCGCAGCAACGCCAGCAACTGCTACAGGAATTGCGCGTCACCGAGGTCAACCAGGTCGCGTTGCAACTGCTCAACGTCAACTCTTGCGAGCACGCCTGGCAACTGTTGATCGATGGCCACCCACACCGGCAGTGCGCCATCGGCAATCAAGTCCTCGACGCCGTCCTGCAGCAACAAAAGCAGCTGGAACTGGAAATCAAACTGCCGGACATCAATGGCCGCGACCAGCACCTGTGGATGGTGTTGCGCCTGCCGACCGAGCAGCACGACTACAAAGCGGTGATCCTCAGCATCAATGACATCACCAGTCGCAAGCTGATCGAACTGTCGCTGCTCGAGCGCGAGGGGTTCTGGTCGGACGTGGTGCGCACCGTGCCGGATCATCTGTACGTGCAGGACGTGATCAGCCAGCGGATGATTTTCAGCAACCACCACCTCGGCCAGACTCTCGGTTACAACCGTACCGAACTGCACCAGATGGGCGAGTATTTCTGGGAAATCCTCCTGCATCCGGAAGATGCCGATTACTACCATCGCTCGCGCCAGTTGCAGCGCCACGCGGGTTACAGCCAGTTGCTGCAGTGTCAGTTGCGTTTCCGCCATCGCGACGGCAAATGGCGGCGTTTCGACATTCGCGAACAGGCCTTGGCCCGCGATAAACACGATCAGGTCACGCGGATCATCGGCGTGGCCAAGGACATTACCGAGCAGATCGAAGCCAGCGAGTCCCTGCGCGACAGCGAGCAGCGCTATCGCATGCTCGCCGAAAGTATCAGCGACGTGATTTTCTCCACCGACAGCAAACTCTCGCTGAACTACGTCAGCCCGTCGGTGCAAGCCGTGCTGGGTTATGACGCCGAGTGGATTTTCCAGAACGGCTGGCAATCGACCATCGCCAACCCGCAGCAACTGAGTGGCATCTACACGCTGATGGATCGGGTCAGCAAGGCGCTGGACAAACCCGAGCAACTGGCCGTGCTGCGCAGTCAGGTGCAGACGCAATTGTTCCTGTTCGATTGTCTGCGCGCCGATGGCCGCAAGATCCCGATCGAACTGCGCCTGGTGCTGGTGTGGGACGAGCACGGCGCGTTTGAGGGCGTGCTCGGTGTCGGTCGCGATATCAGCCAGCAGCGCCGCGCCGAGAAAGACCTGCGCATGGCCGCCACGGTATTCGAGCACTCGACCTCGGCGATTCTGATCACCGACCCGGCCGGTTACATCGTGCAGGCCAACGAAGCCTTCAGCCGCGTCAGTGGTTACGCGGTGAGCGAAGTGCTTGATCAGTTGCCGAACATGCTCACCGTCGACGAGCAACAAGACGCGCACCTGCGCTATGTGCTCAAACAACTGCATCAGCACAACACCTGGGAAGGCGAAGTCTGGCTCAAGCGGCGTAACGGCGAGCATTACCCGGCGTGGGTCGGCATCACCGCGGTACTCGACGACGAGGGCGACCTCGCCAGTTACGTGTGCTTCTTCAGCGACATCAGCGAACGCAAGGCCAGCGAGCAGCGCATTCACCGCCTCGCCTACTACGACGCCCTGACACATTTGCCGAACCGCACGCTGTTCCAGGATCGCCTGCACACGGCGCTGCAATCAGCTGAACGACAGAAGTCGTGGGTGGTGCTGATGTTCCTCGACCTCGACCGTTTCAAACCGATCAACGACTCGCTCGGCCACGCCGCCGGCGACCGCATGCTGAAAGACATGGCCACGCGCCTGCTGACCTGCGTCGACGATGACGACACCGTGGCGCGTATGGGCGGCGACGAGTTCACCTTGCTGTTGCAACACCGTTCCAGCCGCGAAATGGCGCTGAACCGGGCAATTCATGTCGCCGAACAGATTCTCGGCAGTCTGGTGCGGCCGTTTGTATTGGAAGGCCGCGAGTTCTTTGTCACTGCGAGTATCGGCATCGCCCTGAGTCCGCAGGACGGCAACGAACTCAGCCAGTTGATGAAGAACGCCGACACCGCGATGTACCACGCCAAGGAACGCGGCAAGAACAACTTCCAGTTCTATCAGGCGGACATGAACGCCAGTGCCCTGGAGCGTCTGGAACTGGAAAGCGACTTGCGCCACGCTCTGGAGCAGAACGAATTCGTCCTGTATTACCAGCCGCAATTCAGCGGCGACGGCAAGCGTCTGACCGGCGCCGAAGCGCTGTTGCGCTGGCGTCATCCGCGTCGCGGGCTGGTGCCGCCGGGGGACTTCATTCCTGTGCTGGAAGAACTCGGTCTGGTGGTGGACGTTGGCGACTGGGTGATCAGCGAGGCCTGCCGCCAACTGAAGACCTGGCACCAGAACCGTGTGCGCGTGCCGAAGGTCTCGGTGAACATCTCCGCGCGGCAGTTCTCCGATGGCCAACTCGGCACGCGGATCGCCACGATCCTGCGCGAAACCGGCCTGCCGCCGGCATGCCTGGAGCTGGAGCTGACCGAAAGTATCCTGATGCGCGAAGTCAGCGAGGCGATGCAGATTCTCGCCGGGCTGAAAAACCTTGGCTTGAGCATTGCGGTCGATGACTTCGGCACCGGTTACTCATCGCTGAACTACCTCAAGCAATTCCCGATCGACGTGCTGAAGATCGACCGCACGTTTGTCGATGGTTTGCCGTCGGGTGAGCAGGACGCGCAGATCGCCCGGGCAATCATCGCCATGGCGCACAGCCTGAATCTGGCGGTGATCGCCGAGGGCGTGGAAACCCATGAACAGCTGGACTTCCTGCGTGAGCATGGTTGCGACGAGGTTCAGGGGTATCTGTTCGGACGGCCGATGCCGGCAGGGCGGTTTGAGGCGCAGTTCAGCAATGATGCGCTCTTCATGTTCGACTGAAGATCTGCGCAGTGGCCGAAAAGATCGCAGCCTTCGGCAGCTCCTACAGGGATTGATGTCGATCACAGTATTCGGGATCAGCTCCGATTACTGTAGGAGCTGCCGCAGGCTGCGATCTTTTCAGGCCGGCACAATCACCATCTATCCGCGCATGAACGCCACTTGTCTGCGACATGATGTCGTTTCATATGCCATCCAAAACCCATTGGGTTAGAATGCCCCCCTTTTCTGCCCCCGATCCTTGAGGACCGCCATGTTCAGCCGTGATTTGACTATTGCCAAGTACGACGCCGACCTTTTTGCCGCCATGGAGCAAGAAGCTCAGCGCCAGGAAGAACACATTGAGCTGATCGCTTCGGAAAACTACACCAGCCCAGCGGTGATGGAAGCTCAAGGCTCGGTCCTGACCAACAAGTACGCTGAAGGCTATCCAGGCAAGCGTTACTACGGTGGTTGCGAGTACGTCGACATCGTTGAGCAACTGGCCATCGACCGTGCCAAAGAGCTGTTCGGCGCCGATTACGCCAACGTTCAGCCACACGCCGGTTCGCAAGCCAACGCTGCTGTTTACCTGGCCCTGCTGCAAGGTGGCGACACTATTCTGGGCATGAGCCTGGCTCACGGCGGTCACCTGACCCACGGTGCCAGCGTTTCCTCCTCCGGCAAACTGTACAACGCTGTGCAGTACGGCATCGACGCCAACGGCCTGATCGACTACGACGAAGTCGAGCGTCTGGCGGTTGAGCACAAGCCGAAAATGATCGTGGCCGGTTTCTCTGCCTACTCGCAGATTCTCGACTTCCCACGCTTCCGCGCTATCGCTGACAAAGTCGGCGCCTACCTGTTCGTCGACATGGCTCACGTAGCCGGTCTGGTTGCCGCTGGCGTTTACCCGAACCCGGTGCCTTTCGCTGACGTCGTGACCACCACCACGCACAAGACCCTGCGCGGTCCACGTGGCGGCCTGATCCTGGCGCGCGCCAACGCCGAGATCGAGAAGAAGCTCAACTCCGCGGTATTCCCGGGCGCCCAGGGTGGCCCGCTGGAGCACGTGATCGCTGCCAAGGCGATCTGCTTCAAGGAAGCGCTGCAGCCTGAGTTCAAGGCCTACCAGGAACAAGTGGTGTTGAATGCCCAGGCCATGGCCGAAGTGTTCATCGAGCGCGGTTTCGACGTGGTTTCCGGTGGCACCAAGAACCACCTGTTCCTGCTGTCGCTGATCAAGCAGGACATCTCCGGTAAAGACGCTGACGCCGCTCTGGGCAAAGCCTTCATCACCGTGAACAAGAACTCCGTGCCAAACGATCCACGCTCGCCGTTCGTCACTTCCGGCCTGCGTTTCGGTACCCCGGCTGTGACCACTCGCGGCTTCAAGCAAGCCGAGTGCAAAGAGCTGGCCGGCTGGATCTGCGACATCCTGGCTGACCTGAACAACGAAGCGGTGATCGACGCCGTTCGTGAGAAAGTCAAAGCCATCTGCAAGAAACTGCCGGTATACGGCGCTTAATCGCCACGTTAAATCCGCAGCATGAAAAACCGGCCAAGTGATTGGCCGGTTTTTTTTCGCCCCTGATTTCCCGTGTAGGAGCTGCCGAAGGCTGCGATCTTTTGATCTGGATCTTAAAAACAAGATCAAAAGATCGCGGCCTTCGGCAGCTCCTACGCGATTATGGCCACCGGTCAGACCGGTCATGCCAATTTCAATGTTTTCACTTGTCATCCCGAAAAAACCGAGCGTAGACTGCGCCTGCACTGGACATACCGGTAAGACCACAATAATTAAGTTCTGAATCTGATGCGCTCCAGGCGCACGGCAGCCAGGACACCGACCAGGATTCCTCCCATGCTCAGATGGTGCTCGCGTTCAATCTTCCTCCAAGTGGTTCTCGGACTGATGCTCGGCATCGTCTGCGGGCTGACCCTTCCTGAATACTCGGCCCAGCTCAAACCGCTCGGCGACGGTTTCATCAAACTGATCAAGATGCTCATCGGCCTCATCGTGTTCTGCGTGGTGGTCAGCGGCATCAGCGGCGCGGGCGATCTGAAGAAGGTCGGACGCATCGGCCTCAAATCGGTGATCTACTTCGAAGTGTTGACCACCATCGCGCTGGTGATCGGTCTGGTGTTCGCCTTCAGTACCGGCATCGGCAGCGGCGCGAATATCCATCTGGAGCAACTGTCCGCCGCCGACATGGGCGATATCGCCGAACGCGGCCAGCACATGCACACCACCACACAGTTCCTGATGGACCTGATCCCGACCTCGGTGATCGGAGCCTTCGCTGACAACAACATCCTGCAGGTGCTGCTGTTCTCGGTGTTGTTTGGCAGCGCCTTGAATCTGGTCGGCGAAGCCGCTTCCGGGATCTCCCGACTGATCAACGAACTGAGCCATGTGATCTTCCGCATCATGGGCATGATCGTGCGTCTGGCGCCGATCGGCGTGTTCGGCGCCATCGCCTTCACCACCAGCAAATATGGCCTCGACTCCCTGCAGCATCTGGGCAGCCTGGTCGGTTTGTTCTACCTGACCTGCATCGCTTTCGTCAGCGTGATTCTCGGTCTGGTGATGCGCGCCTCCGGCCTGCGCATGTGGCCATTGCTCAAGTACCTGCGTGAAGAATTGCTGATCGTGATGGGCACCGCCTCATCCGACGCAGTGTTGCCACAGATCATGCGCAAACTCGAACACCTCGGCATCGGCAGCTCGACGGTCGGCCTGGTGATCCCGACCGGGTACTCATTCAACCTCGACGGTTTTTCGATCTACCTGACCCTGGCCATCGTCTTCATCGCCAACGCCACCGGCACGCCGCTGGCCATGACCGACCTGCTGACGATTCTGCTGGTGTCGCTGATCACCTCTAAAGGTGCCCACGGCATTCCCGGTTCGGCGCTGGTGATTCTGGCGGCAACATTGACGGCAATTCCGGCGATCCCGGTGGTCGGTCTGGTTCTTGTGCTGGCGGTGGATTGGTTCATGGGCATCGGCCGGGCACTGACCAACCTGATCGGTAACTGTGTCGCCACGGTCGCGATCGCCCGTTGGGAAAAAGACATCGACGTACAACGCGCCAACAAAGTACTCAGCGGTCAGCAGGGCTACACCTTTCAACCGCGTAAACCAGCAACTCCGGCGCACCAGCAGGAGTTCTGATTTAACCCTGCAGGAGCTGCCGCAGGCTGCGATCTTTTGATCTTGAGTCTGCGGCGATCTCCCACAGGCAAATGGAGCTAGACAAGTGATTACCACATCAACCGTCGTCAACTCAGTCGTAGAGAAACTTCGCGCCGCATTGGCCCGTGGCCAGTGGCGCTCCGGCGACATGCTGCCGGGTCAGCGCGAACTGGCCGAACAACTGGGCATCAGCCGCCCAAGCCTGCGCGAAGCGGTCATCGTCCTGGAAACCCTCGGTCTGGTGCGCTCGATGCCGGGCAAAGGCGTGGTCGTACTCGACGCGCACATCGGCGACAGCCAGAGCCATGACAGCGCGGTCGCCGGCGCCAGCCTCGAAGACGTACTGCAACTGCGTTACACCCTTGAGCCGTTCATCGTTGGCCTGGTTGCACAGTCGATCAGCAGCAAGGAAGTCGGCCAATTGCGCCTGACGTTGATGGACATGCGCGAGGCCCTCGAGGCCGGTGACAGTGACGCCGGGGTCAGCGCCTACATCGCCTTTCACGAAGAGTTGTTCACGCTGACGTCGAATCCGATCTTCCAGAGCGTGGTGCAGCAAACCAGCAACGCCCTCAAGCAAAGCGCCGAGGTGCTGCGCAATTCTCCGGAACATCTGGCCGAACGCCTCGAAGAAAACGAAGCCGTGGTGCGCGCCATCCGCAGCAAAAACAGCGCCCAGGCCAGCGCCGAAATGCGTCGGCACATTCTGCGCGAAGGCCAGCGCATGGGCATTGAGCTGAACATCCCGGAAGACAACTTGAGTCGCTGATTTCTATTGGAGACAGGCCATGAACAGTTTCGCTTCACCCTCGCATGCTCAACCGACTGCCACGCCCCTGCCCTTCTCCCGGCTGCGGACGCCGGTGGAGGATTTGTATCCGCGACTGTTCGACGCGATTCTCGAGCAGCGCATCGATGCCGACAGCCGTTTTACCGAGGACAGTCTGAAGGACATGTTCAGCGCCAGCCGCGCCGATGTGCGGCGGGTACTGACACAACTTTCGCATGAGCAGGTCGTGGTACTGCGCGCCAATCATCGCCCGCGTGTCGCGGCGCCTGATCGGGAACAGACGCGACAGACCCTGCATGCACGGCGACTGACTGAGACCACGCTGGTGCGTCTGGCATGCCAGCGTCCGCAGGCTGACGGTTTGAAACGGCTGCGCGGGTTGATTGAGCGTGAGCGTCAGGCGGTTGAGCAGGATCGGCGCGGCGCGGCGATTCGCTTGTCGGGGGAGTTTCACCTGACGTTGGCGAAAATGGCGGGAAATGCACCGTTGGCGCATTTTCTCGGCAGTCTGGTGCCGCTGACGTCATTGGCGATTGCGCGATGTGAGTTCCAGACGCTTAGCTGTTGCGCATGGCAGGAGCATTTGGCACTGGTTGAGGCGGTGGAACATCGGGATGTTTCCAAAGCAGGCATCCTGATGAATCAACATCTGGATCATCTTGAGCAGACCTTGCTGGGTTCAGACCTTGAGCATTGTGCTGTCGGTTAAATGGCTATCGCGAGCAGGCTCACTCCTACATTTGAAATGCGTTCCCCTGTAGGAGTGAGCCCGCTCGCGATAGCGTCATGATTGACGCCGCAAAAACATCAGCCTGCAACAACCTTGGCAAACCCCGCCCGGATTTTCTCTTCCGGCAAATCATCAGCAATAAACACAATCACGCTTTCCCGCGCCTCACCCTCGGCCCATTCAGTGTCCCAGTCAAAGCCATAAAGCTTCAGCACGCCCTGAAACACCAGGCGCCGATCTTCACCAGCAATGCTCAGCACGCCTTTGTAACGCAGCAATTGCTTGCCATGGTCTTCGAGCAATTCATTCATGAACTCGCTGAGCTGATCGATATCCAGCGGCTGATCGGTGCGCAGCACCAGGCTGGAAATGCGATCAATCGACGGCGCCTTGCTCACTGGGCGAAGGCTCAATCCGCCGCCAAGATCGGCATTGAGGTTGAAGCCACGCACATCCAGCAGCTCAGCCAGATCAATGTTGCCATGCTCGACCACTCGCACTGGCGCACGACGGTTGATCCGCGTCAGGCGTTCGCTCAGCGCGGTGAACGTCGCTTCGTCGACCAGATCGGTCTTGCTCACCAGCAAGCGGTCGGCGAAACCAATCTGCGCCTGGGCGATGGTCTGGGTCAGGTGCACGTCTGCGTGCGCGGCATCGACCAAGGTGATGATGCCGTCGAGCAAGTAACGCTCGCGCAGTTCTTCGTCAATGAAGAAGGTCTGTGCCACCGGGGCCGGATCGGCCAGACCGGTGCACTCGATGACCAGGCGATCAAAGGCGATTTCGCCGCTGTCCAGCCGCTCAAGCAGCAGGTAAAGCGCTTTGGTCAGGTCGGTGTGAATGGTGCAGCAGACACAGCCGTTGGCCAGGGTCATGACCTGCACCGGTTCGTCACCCAACAGCTGAGTGTCGATACCGGCGTCGCTGAATTCGTTTTCGATCACGGCGATTTTCAGACCGTGCTCGGCTTTGAGGATATGGCGCAGCAAAGTGGTCTTGCCGGCGCCGAGGAAACCGCTGAGTACCGTGACCGGGATGGGAGAGGACAAAACTCGATCTCCTTTACAAAATGAATGAACAACACAAAAACAAATGTGGGAGCGAGCTTGCTCGCGAAAGCGGTGTGTCAGTCACCCATGTATCAACTGACACTCCGTATTCGCGAGCAGGCTCGCTCCCACAGGGGGATTACCTCAACCGCAGGCTGTCAGCTCAACAGCACTTCGGCCCACCCTTGCCACCGTAACGGGCTTCCTGACGTTCACGGAAGAACATCTCGTAGCTCATCACCGGTTTGTCCGGGTGCTTGGTTTGCATATGCTCGACGTAGGTGTCGTAGTCGGGCATGCCGACCATCAGGCGCGCGGCCTGACCGAGGTATTTACCGAGGCGACTCAGGTCATTGAACATGGTGCAATCCTCTGGTTACGCGTCCGGCAGGGCCTGAAATGGCGATTCTTTATCCGTACGCTCTTTTTTGCCCCAGGCGGCGATGCCGACCTTGAGTGCGTAGAACAGGATGCTGAAGACCACGAACAGGAACAGCGCGGTAAGCGTTGCGTTGGTGTAGGCGTTGAAGATCACGTGCTGCATCTGCTCGACGCTTTTTGCCGGTGCCAGCACCTGACCATTGGCCAGCGCATCGCTGTATTTCTTCGCCAGCGACAGGAAGCCGATCGCCGGGTTGGCATCGAACAGCTTGATGAAACCGGCAGTCGTGGTGCAGATCAACAGCCAGGCGGCTGGCAGCAGGGTGACCCAAATGTAGCGCTGACGCTTCATTTTGATCAGGACCACGGTGCCGAGCATCAGCGCAATACCGGCCAGCATCTGGTTGGAGATACCGAACAGCGGCCACAGGGTGTTGATGCCGCCCAGTGGATCGATCACGCCTTGATACAGCAACCAGCCCCACATCGCCACACAACCGGCGGTGGCGATCAGGTTGGCGGTCCACGATTCGGTACGTCTCAGTGCCGGAACGAAGGAGCCGAGCAGATCCTGCAGCATGAAACGTCCGGCACGGGTACCGGCGTCGACAGCCGTGAGGATGAACAGCGCTTCGAACAGGATCGCGAAGTGGTACCAGAACGCCATGGTGTTTTCACCCGGCAGGACACTGTGCAGGATCTGCGCGATACCGACCGCCAGGGTCGGCGCACCACCGGCACGGGCCAGGATGGTGGTTTCGCCAATGTCATGCGCCACTGCTTGCAACGCTTCCGGCGTGATCGCGAAGCCCCAACTGGAAACCACTTGCGCAACCGAGGCCACATCACTGCCGACCACGGCGGCCGGGCTGTTCATGGCGAAGTACACGCCAGGCTCGATCACCGAAGCGGCGACCATGGCCATGATGGCGACGAATGACTCCATCAGCATGCCGCCGTAACCGATGTAACGGGCGTTGGTTTCGTTATCCAACAGCTTCGGCGTGGTGCCCGAAGAAATCAGCGCGTGGAAACCGGAAACCGCACCGCACGCAATAGTGATGAACAGGAACGGGAACAGACCGCCCTTCCAGACTGGTCCAGTGCCGTCGACGAACTGGGTCAGCGCGGGCATTTTCAGCTCGGGCATGGTCACCAGAATGCCGATCGCCAGGGCGATGATGGTGCCGATCTTGAGGAACGTGGACAGATAGTCACGCGGTGCCAGAATCAGCCACACCGGCAGCGAAGCCGCGACGAAACCGTAGCCGACCAGCATCCAGGTAATCTGCACGCCAGTGAAGGTGAACGCCTTGGCCCACACCGGATCAGCGGCAATCTGCCCACCCAGCCAGATCGAACCGAGCAGCAGCAACACGCCGACCACGGAAATTTCGCCGATGCGGCCCGGGCGGATGTAGCGCATATAAATGCCCATGAACATCGCGATCGGGATGGTCGCCATCACGGTGAAGATACCCCACGGGCTCTCCGCCAGCGCCTTGACCACGATCAGCGCCAGCACCGCGAGGATGATGATCATGATCAGGAAGCAGCCGAACAGGGCGATGGTGCCGGGAATCCGGCCCATTTCTTCACGCACCATGTCGCCCAGGGATCGGCCGTTGCGCCGGGTCGACATGAACAGGACCATGAAGTCTTGTACTGCGCCCGCCAGCACCACGCCGGCAATCAGCCAGAGCGTGCCGGGCAAGTAGCCCATCTGCGCCGCCAATACCGGGCCGACCAGAGGTCCGGCGCCAGCGATCGCCGCGAAGTGGTGACCGAAAAGAATGTGTTTGTTGGTCGGCACATAGTCCAGACCATCGTTGTTGAGCACGGCGGGGGTGGCCCGACGCGGATCGAGTTGCATCACATTGTTAGCGATGAACAGGCTGTAGTAACGGTACGCAACCAGATAAATGGCCACGGCTGCGACCACGATCCACAAGGCGTTGATCGCCTCGCCTCGGCGCAATGCCACTACGCCCAGGGCGCACGCTCCTACGATTGCCAGCACTAGCCAGGGTAAGTGGCGTAGCAGGCTATTATTATTTTTCATTTTATTATTCCAGCCAGGGTGGACAAGAAAGACAGCCACCCCGAGTTTAGCGCTTACGGCGCCAAAGGCCATACCCCGACGTTGGTCTATCCGGCGCGTCTACGCTGGCACGCTTGAACAATGCGGGTCTATAGTCAGCGAACCTTCGGAGGATTGCGCCATGAGCGAGCACCCAGCCAACCGTCGTCGCTTCAAACGTATTGCGTTCGATGCCAGAACCGAGCTGAGTCAGGGCGAGTACATCTGGCCGGTCAAGCTGATCGACCTGTCGCTCAAAGGATTGCTGATCGAGCGGCCGGAGCCGTGGCTTGGGGATAAGGAAGAGGATTTTTTCGTCGACATTCATCTGAGCGATGACGTGAATATTCAGATGGATGTGCATCTGGCCCATGAGGATCACGGGCAACTGGGGTTTGTCTGCCGGCATATCAGCCTGGAATCGATCCAGCGCTTGCGGCGGTTGATCGAGCTGAATCTGGCTGACGAAGCCGAACTGGAACGCGAACTGGGTGCCCTGATCGAAATCTGATCATAGACTGCTGAAGCCCTGTAGGAGCTGCCGCAGGCTGCGATCTTTTGACGTTGTTTTCAAGATCAAAAGATCGCAGCCTGCGGCAGCTCCTACAGGGAATGTCTGGTTATTCAAAAAGGGCGTCGAGGGCCTGTTCGAGGCGGGTGACGGCGATGATCTGCAAGCCTGGCGGGGATTCCTTTGGCGCATTGCCTTTGGGCACGATCGCGCGCTTGAAGCCATGCTTGGCCGCTTCCTTCAAACGCTCCTGACCGCTTGGCACGGGGCGAACTTCTCCAGACAATCCGACCTCGCCAAACACCAGCAGATCATGCGGCAACGGTCGATTGCGCAAACTCGACATGACCGCCGCCATCAGCGCCAGGTCAGACGCCGTCTCCAGCACCTTCACCCCACCGACCACATTGAGGAACACATCCTGATCGTGAGTCGGAATTCCACCGTGGCGATGCAAAACCGCGAGCAACATCGCCAAACGGTTCTGATCCAGGCCCAACGTCACCCGTCGCGGGTTGGCCAGATGGCTGTCATCGACCAGCGCCTGCACTTCCACCAGCATCGGGCGGGTGCCTTCCCATGTCGCCATGACCACACTGCCCGGTACTTCTTCCTGCGCGCGAGTGAGAAAAATCGCCGAAGGGTTGGAGACTTCTTTCAAACCCTTGTCGGTCATGCCAAAAACACCCAACTCGTTGACCGCACCGAAACGGTTTTTCACCGCACGCAACAAACGCAGACGTCCATCGGACTCGCCTTCGAAATAAAGCACGGTGTCGACCATGTGTTCGAGCACGCGGGGGCCGGCCAGCGCGCCTTCCTTGGTGACGTGGCCGACGAGGAAAATCGCCGTGCCGCTCTGCTTGGCGTAACGCACCAGCAGCGCTGCACTTTCCCGCACCTGAGAGACGCCACCGGGTGCCGATTGCAACTGTTCGGTGAAGATCGTCTGGATCGAGTCGATCACCATCACCTTGGGCTTTTCCTGACGGGCCGTGGCGATGATGGTTTCGATGCAGGTTTCGGTCATCACCCGCAGTTGATCCTGCGGCAAGCCGAGGCGGCGCGCGCGCATGGCTACTTGCTGTTGGGATTCTTCACCGGTGACGTAAAGCGCTGGCATGCTCTTGGCGAGGTTGCACAGGGTCTGCAACAGGATCGTCGATTTGCCGATCCCCGGATCACCACCGATCAGGACCACCGAGCCATCGACCAGCCCCCCGCCGAGTACGCGATCCAGCTCACCCGAAGCGGTGGAGAAGCGCGGAATCTCTTCGATGCTGACTTCGGCCAGTGTCTTTATCTGAGCCTGCTGCCCGGCCCAGCCGGTGCGGCCGGTCGGTGCCGTGGCGCCACCGCTTTCGATCATGGTCTCGGTCAGGGTGTTCCAGGCACCGCACTCACCGCACTGGCCGGCCCACTTGGGAAAGGTTGCGCCGCACTCGGTGCAGCCGTACATGCGCTTGGCCTTGGCCATCAGAACCCCCGACAAAAACCGCGATGATAACGCACGTGCTGCCGATCAGCGCGGCGCAGCACTACGGATTTCGCCACTGGCCAGACGCGCGGCGCTATTGCCCAACGGATCTTCGGCATTCAGGTCAGCGCCCCTGGCCTTCAGCGCATCGAGCAATTCAAGACGCTTGAACAGCCCGGCGTACATGGCCGCCGTCTGTCCGGCGCCGTTGCGCTGATCGGGGCTGCAATCGGTGGCCATCAAACGCCGGGCGATCTGTAATTCACCTTTGAAAATCGCCCCCATCAGCGCCGTGTTGCCGCGTTGGTCCTGGGCACAGGCATCGGCGCCGGCAGCGAGCAAACGTTCCACCGCCGGTGCCTGGCCGTGATAAGCCGCCAGAATCAGCGCGGTGTAACCCTTGCTGTCGCGGGTGTCGAGGGAATAACCCGACTCGATGAACGTATCGAGCATCGGCACATCACCGCGCCGGGCCGCGTCGAAGTAGTAGTCCTGCAACTGGGCTTTGATCGCATCGGGACTCTGCTCGACCGGTGCCGCCCATGCCCCGAGAGACAGGCAACCGGCTAACAGTAAAAGACAGATTCGCATCAGCAGTCTCCTTGAACGGAACGGGGCCTGACTCAGGCCCCGTGTGCGCTACGTCGTTATCAGTCGACCAGTTTGGCCGCCAACGCCTTGACCCGGCTCAGGTCCCCTTTGGCCACTTCCGTGACGCCGGTGCCGTATTCCGGATCAGCCTTATAAAGGAAGGACAGGATGATGTGCTTGCTCTCGTCATCGGTGCTGGCCAACGAGCCACCGAAGCTGTCGATCAGGTCCCGGCGCTCTTTCTTGCTGAACGAGCGATACAGATCGCCGGCCTGCTTGAAGTTCTGCTCACGCTGGATCTTCGCTTGTTGAGTGCTACCCGACAGCGGCAACTGGCTGTAACGCGCGTTTGGCGTCTCGTCACGGGGTTGCAGACGGCTTGGCTGATAGTTCACACCGCTGTTGCTGGCGCCGAAGTTCATCGCACCGTCCTGATTGCCATTATTCACGGCAACTTTCGCTGCATTGATCGGCAATTGCAGGGCATTGGCACCCAGGCGATACATTTGCGTATCGGCATAAGAGAACACTCGGCCTTGCAATAAACGGTCTTCGGAAGGCTCGATACCCGGGACAATATTCGCCGGTGCCATCGCTACTTGTTCGGTTTCCTGGAAGACATTTGCCGGATTACGGTTCAACACCATTTGTCCAACTTTTCGTTCAGGAATACCTGGCCAGATCTTGGTGGCGTCCAATGGATCAAAATCAAACTTGGACAAATCTTGTGGTTTCAACACTTGAATGTACAAGTCCCATTTCGGGAAGTTACCTTTATTAATATTGCTCACCAGATCATTGGTCATATGACTGTAGTCTTGACCCTGAACTTTGGCGACCTGTTCCGGAGTCAGATTTTTAAGTCCCTGCAAACTCTTCCAGTGAAACTTGACGTAGTGAACTTCACCCTTGGCGTTGATCAACTTGTAAGCGTGTACACCGTTACCGTCCATTTCCCGATAACTGGCTGGAGTTCCCGAGTTCGAATACAACTCGGTCAACGTACGGGTGGCTTCCGGCACATGGGAGAAGAAGTCGAATCGGCGCGAATCGTCATCAAGGTTCGTCCGCGGGTCCGGCTTGAACGCGTGCACCATATCGGGAAACTTGATCGCGTCACGGATGAAAAAGGTCGGGAAATTGTTGCCCACCAGGTCCCAGTTGCCGTCGGCCGTGTAGAACTTGGTGGCGAAACCCCGTGGATCTCGCAAGGTTTCCGGCGAGTGATTGCCGTGCACCACGGCAGAGAAGCGCACGAATACCGGCGTGCTCTGGCCGGCGGCAAACACCTTGGCCTTGCTCAGGTCGCTGAGATCGTCAGTCACCGTGAAGGTGCCATGGGCACCGGTACCGCGTGCGTGAACCACGCGCTCGGGAATACGCTCGCGATCAAAGCGCTGCAGCTTCTGAATCAGTTGTACATCCTGCAGCAGCACCGGGCCGCTGGCGCCGGCGGTCTGCGAGTTCTGATTGTCGCCGACCGCTGCACCGTTATCGCGGGTCAGCGGCGCTGCGTTAACGGAAAAGGTCAGCAGGCTCGCGGTGAGTACACCGAGCGTGCGGCGACGGGGAAAAGCCCCCAGTCCAAGTGCGGAGTTCATATCAGGATCCTCTGGTTGTTTTGGGGCGCATCCAGATGCGCCAAGCCAAGGCTAGAGGCCTGCGGCGTCGAACATAAATAGAAAGAACGTAACACCGTGATTGATAAAATTGGCTTCCTGATCAGCGAGTTACGGGATATTTCGCGCGCGATTGATGGCACTTTGCAAACTAATCGTCGATTGATGTGTCGATAAAAACGGGCATTGTAAGAAGGTGTTTCGCGCAGGACGCGTTTTGCTGATTTACACTGCGTACACCAAACTCATCTGTAACAAGGAAATAACTATGGGCGTGCTAAGCGAGTTCAAGGCCTTCGCGGTCAAAGGCAATGTGGTCGACATGGCCGTCGGTATCATCATCGGTGCCGCCTTCGGCAAAATCGTTTCGTCGTTTGTCGGTGACGTGATCATGCCGCCAATCGGCCTGTTGATCGGTGGGGTGGACTTCAGTGATTTAGCCATCACGCTCAAAGCCGCCGAGGGCAATGCGCCCGCGGTCATGCTGGCCTATGGCAAGTTCATCCAGAGCGTTCTGGACTTCGTGATCGTCGCTTTCGCGATCTTCATGGGCGTCAAAGCCATCAACCGCCTCAAACGCGAAGAAGCCGTGGCGCCAACCCTGCCACCGGTTCCGACCAAGGAAGAAGAGTTGCTGGGCGAGATCCGCGACTTGCTCAAGGCCCAGAACACCCGGCCCTGAATGCTGTGCACGATAAAAACAACGGCGCCTGCGAGGCGCCGTTTGTTTACCAGTAGTTTTCCACGGCCACCTGCCCGGGCCGACGGGTCAGGCTCAGGCTCATGTGGCGCTTTTTCAGCAACGCGCGAGTGTCATCGATCATCTGCGGATTGCCACACAGCATGACCCGCGAGTGTTCCACCGAAAGCGCCACACCCGCGGCACGTTCCAGTTCACCGTTTTCAATCAATGTGGTGATGCGCCCGTGCAGTGCGCCAGGATGCACTTCACGCGTCACTGTCGCGATGAACTGCAATTTGTGCGCATATTCGCTGAGGTATTCACGCTGCGTGAGCCCGGCTATCAACTGCTGATACGCCAGTTCCCGCGCTTCGCGCACGCTGTACACCAGAATGATGCGCTCGAATTTTTCCCAGACTTCGAAGTCCTGCAGAATCGACAGAAACGGCGCCACCCCGGTGCCCGTCGATAACAGCCATAGATCGCGGCCGTCGACAAAGCGATCAAGAGTCAGATACCCGAAAGCCTGGCGATCCACGAGCAAGGTGTCGCCGACCCTGAGACGACTCAGCTCACTGGTGAATTCACCGCCCGGCACCACGATGGAAAAGAACTCAAGAAACTCGTCAAAAGGCGACGACACCATCGAATAAGCCCGCCACACGATACTGCCATCGGCTTTGGTCACACCCAGCCTGGCGAACTGCCCTGCACGGAAACGAAAACCTGCGTCACGGCTGGTTCGCAAGGTAAACAGGCTCGGGGTCAAAGGCTGTACCTCGAGCAACGTCTGTGTGGTGAATTTCTCTGCGCTGGCGGTCATGGGGTACTCCATTGAACGATTGCCGTCAGTGTCGCGCAAATCGACCGCATCAAACACCGACAATGAGTAATGCCATTCGCCTACGTGAATGGAATTCAACTCATTAATAAAACTTCAGTATTTAGAATTTAGGATGACAACTTAAATACCAAACTCGGCCAATCGCTAAGAACCTTTTATAAAAACATTCTCACCTTCAATATCGAAAAAATTTAATGCCCGTTGTATGAAACGTCCTACACTCCGTTGCGTGCAGGATCTTTTGGATCCATTCGCCCCGCACCCCGATGGAGATTCTGTAATGGAAACGTGGAAGGAGTCGCAGTTAAAGCAACTGACCTTTGCCAAGGGTATAGATGCTGCCTATCCGATTCTGCTGAGATTCGCTGAAAACCTCGGTTTTAATTTTTGTGCAGTTTCGGTGACCTCAGCCAATCGAGAATTACAACTCAATGCCTTACAAATCAATAACTACCCCAAAGAATGGAACAGCCAATATAACCAGAAAAGTTACAGTAAAATCGACCCACTGATAGCACACTGCAATCATTCGATGATGCCGATCATCTGGAGCGAGTCAGTCTTCACAGAAACTCCGCAGCTCTGGCACGGCTTGCAACAACATGGACTGCAACATGGCTGGTCGCAATCATTCCATCATGAGCCCAGCGGTTTGTGCAGCATTATCAGCCTGGCCCGCAAACACTGTTCGATCAGTCCCTTGGAGCTATACGAGCATTTTGGTTATATGTTCTATGCCGCCAGTCATCTGAGTGAACTCTTTGCCCGGACGATGCCGCCACAGTCTCTCAAACCCCGGCAACCGCACCTTTCGCCACGAGAACTGGAGGTTCTGCAACTGTCCGCGGGAGGCAAAACGGCCTATGAGATTTCCAAAATACTCAGCCTGAGCGAACGCACGGTTAACTACCACGTGCAAAACGTCATTGAGAAGCTCAACGTCTGCAACAAGATTTCCGCAGTAATCGCGGCCGCCAGAGCCGGCATCATCTAATCGATCAGTCTTGCGTCCCCTATAAAACGTGCAGGTAATAACGAAGAAAAAAACGTACCATTCGCGACCCTCCTGAGTGATGACGTGAACGTTCTGCGTTGCATTACACTCAGTCGGTTCCGCCGCACATCGTCAGGGCTGCGGAACACCCCGTTGATTACCCTGAGTTCCCGCCCGATGCCTTTGCTTGATACGCCTTTTGCCCAACTCGACCTGATCCGCCAGCCCGAACAGCAGAACGAACCGCTGCAGGCATTCGATGCGGCCGACGAATACCTGCTCAACCATCTGGCGGCGCAGCAACCGACGGCTGACACGCGCGTATTGGTACTCAACGACAGCTTCGGTGCACTGGCAGCCAGCCTGCTCGGCAAGGTCCGGATCAGCAGCAGCGGCGACTCGTTTCTGGGTTTTCAGGGGCTGGAAAAAAACCTGCTGCGCAATGGCCTGGCGTTCGATGCCATTCGTGGAGTTCCCGCCAGTGAGCCATTGGTCGGACCGTTCGACCGGGTGCTGATCCGCGTACCGAAAACCCTCGCGCTGCTGGAAGAACAACTGATCCGCCTGCAGGGGCAACTCGCACCCGGCGCCGAAGTGATCGCCGCCGCCATGGTCAAGCACTTGCCCCGCGCCGCCGGTGATTTGCTCGAGCGCTACATCGGCCCGGTGCAAGCCTCTCTCGCAGTGAAGAAGGCGCGGCTGTTGATCGCCACGCCCGAAGCCAAAGCTGCGGCCGTCTCGCCCTACCCTTCACGGTATCGCCTCGATGAGCCGCCGATTGAATTACTCAACCATGCCAACGTCTTCTGCCGCGAAGGCCTGGACATTGGTACGCGGGCCTTTCTGCCGCATCTGCCGAAAAACCTGGGCAATGCCCGCGTCGCCGATCTGGGCTGTGGCAACGGTGTTCTCGCGATCGCCAGCGCTCTGCACAACCCCGATGCGCATTACACGCTGGTCGACGAATCGTTCATGGCGGTGCAATCGGCTGCCGAGAACTGGCGCGCAGCGCTGGGTGATCGCGAGGTGATCGTGCGTGCCGGCGATGGTCTGGCCGGGCAGGAACCGCAATCGCTGGACGTGGTGCTGTGCAATCCGCCGTTCCATCAGCAGCAGGTGGTCGGTGACTTTCTGGCCTGGCGCATGTTCCAGCAAGCGCGCGAAGCGTTGGTAGTCGGTGGCGCGCTGTACATCGTCGGCAACCGTCATTTGGGTTACCACAGCAAACTGGCGCGGCTGTTCCGTGGCGTCGAGCAAGTGGCTGCCACGCCGAAATTCGTGATCCTCAAGGCCCGCAAGTAACCTTCAGGCAAAAAAAACCCTCCGCGAGGAGGGTTGCAAAGCCGTACCCGAAGGCGCCGGGACGGGGATGTTTCAGTGCGTGGTCAGGCCTGCCGCATTCATGAACATGCGCATCAGGCTGGCGGCGATAAACAGCACGCCAACACTGCCGACCCAGATCAGGGCCAACCAGCCGAGCCGCTGCCACAGCGGTTTTTTTTCAGCTTCTTCAATGTCGTGCAGAGAATGTTTGCCGGTCATTTTCTTCAAACCTCTTCAAGATTGATGGCGCCATTGCCGACGCCATCGCAGCAGGTTTTTGCTCAGTGATAACCGTCTTCATGGGTGACCTTGCCGCGGAACACGTAGTAGCTCCAGAAGGTGTAACCCAGGATGAACGGGATGATGAACAGCGTGCCCACCAACATGAAGCCCTGACTTTGCGGTGGCGCGGCGGCGTCCCAGATCGAAATCGATGGCGGTACGATGTTCGGCCACAGGCTGATGCCCAAACCGCTATAGCCGAGGAAAATCAGCACAAGGGTCAGCAGGAACGGCATGTAGTTGGCGTTACGCGCCACGGCGCGGATCAGACCGTACATCGTCACCAGCACCAGAATCGGCACCGGCATGAACCAGAACAGGTTGGGCATGCTGAACCAGCGCGAGGCGATTTCCGGGTGGGCCAGCGGCGTCCACAGACTGACGACACCGATCACCGCCAATAGCACGAAGGCCAGTGGCCGTGCCAGATTGTGCATCTGCTCTTGCAGCTTGCCTTCGGTTTTCATGATCAGCCAGGTGCAACCGAGCAAGGCATACGCCACCACCAGCGCCGCGCCGCAGAACAGCGTGAACGGCGTCAGCCAGTCGAGTGATCCGCCGGCGAACTGCCGATTGACCACCGGCAAGCCGTCGATGAACGCCCCCAGCGCCACACCCTGAAAGAACGTCGCCGCGACCGAGCCGCCGATGAACGCTTTGTCCCACAGGTGACGCTTGTCGTCCTTGGCCTTGAAGCGGAACTCGAACGCCACGCCGCGAAAGATCAAGCCGATCAGCATAAAGATCAGCGGCAGGTACAACGCCGACAACACCACCGAATAGGCCAGCGGGAATGCGCCGAACAATGCCGCGCCGCCCAGCACCAGCCAGGTTTCGTTGCCGTCCCAGACCGGGGCGACGGTGTTCATCATCACATCACGGTCGACTTTGCCGGGGATGAACGGGAAGAGAATCCCGATCCCCAGGTCGAAGCCGTCCATGACCACGTACATCATGATGCCGAAGATGATGATCACGGCCCAGATCAGCGGAAGATCAATACCCATGGCTCAAATCTCCTTGGTCAGGCTGGGGGTGTCGTCGTGATCGGCATCGGCCGTATCGTCGGCGGCGGACAACGGACGCGCCGGTGTGCGCTGTTTGCCTGGACCACCGTCCGGTGTCTCGGCGCCTTCGCTGATCTTCGGCCCTTTGCGCACCAGACGCATCATGTAACCGAGGCCCGCGCCGAACAGGGCGAAATACACCACCACAAACATGATCAGGGTGATGCTCATCTGCATGAAGCTGTGGTTGGAAGAAGCATCGGCGGTGCGCATCAAGCCGTAGACCACCCACGGCTGACGACCGATCTCGGTGGTGAACCAGCCGGCGAGAATCGCGATCAGGCCGGACGGCCCCATCCACAACGCCAGGTACAGGAACGGCCGCGAGGTGTAGAGCGAATCCCGCTTGCGCAGCCACAGACTCCACAAACCGGTGAAGATCATCAGGAAACCCAGGCCGACCATGATCCGGAACGACCAGAACACGATGGTCGAATTCGGCCGGTCCTGCGGCGGGAATTCCTTGAGCGCGGGCACCTGTTTGTCCAGCGAGTGGGTCAGGATCAGGCTGCCGAGGTACGGAATCTCCACGGCGAACTTGGTTTTCTCTTCTTTCATGTCCGGCCAGCCGAACAGGATCAGCGGCGTGGCTTCGTCGCCTTTGTTTTCCCAGTGACCTTCGATCGCGGCGATTTTTGCCGGCTGATGCTCGAGGGTATTAAGACCATGGAAGTCGCCGATGACGGCCTGGATCGGCGCAACTATCAGCGCCATCCACATCGCCATCGAGAGCATGGTACGGATCGCCGGGTTGTCCTTGCCGCGCAGCAAGTGCCAGGCCGCCGAGGAGCCGACGAAGAACGCCGTGGCGACGAACGCCGCCGTCGCCATGTGCATCAGGCGATAGGGGAACGAAGGATTGAAGATGATCGCCAGCCAGTCGGTGGGAATCACCTGGCCGTTGACGATTTCAAAGCCTTGCGGGGTCTGCATCCAGCTATTGGAAGCGAGAATCCAGAACGTTGAAATCAGCGTACCGATGGCCACCATCACCGTGGCGAAGAAGTGCAGCCCACGCCCGACCTTGTTCCAGCCGAACAGCATCACGCCGAGGAAACCGGCTTCGAGGAAGAATGCCGTGAGCACCTCATAGGTCAGCAACGGCCCGGTGACAGCACCGGCGAAGTCCGAGAAGCGGCTCCAGTTGGTGCCGAACTGGTAGGCCATGACCAACCCCGAAACCACGCCCATGCCGAAGTTGACGGCAAAGATCTTCGACCAGAAATGGTAGAGGTCACGGTAGGTGTCGTTGCGGGTTTTCAGCCACAGGCCTTCGAGCACCGCAAGGTAACTCGCCAGACCGATGGTGATGGCCGGGAACAGGATGTGGAACGAGATGGTGAACGCGAACTGAATTCGGGCGAGATCGAGTGCCTCTAAACCGAACATAAGTCTTCCTCTGTCAGGTAATACCGGCTGCGGGCCCGGAGGCCTGCACCCACTGCCCCCACGGATATGGAGTGCGGCGAATTCTGATTCGTTCTTTTTAAACAACCATCGCAACGCAGGGAGTCTGGCCAACTGGCCACCGGATCAATTCCGTCTGGGGTCTTGATCTGGATCAAGCAACGTTGAAAGAGTAGTCCCATTTTTGCCGATGAACCGCGTGGTCGTTTGCCGCGTGACAAGTTGCCTCATTGCTGCGGCAATGCTCTGCCACACATCCCCGACGGGTCGTAAGCGAGGAAAACAGTACTGATTCCGAGGACGACACAAATTCCCGAACAGCAGAATCAATCTGCACCGCAGACAAATCGATGTCCTCCTAACTAAATTTTTTGTCATAGCAACTTCCTGTTACAGACTGGTGATAACCTCGGCATTCCCCTCGAGCCAGACCTGCCTTCAGATGCCCAGCCAAGCGCCCCTGCTGTTACGTCATCATCGTCCGTTTCTCGCTTTCTGGTTCGCGCGGATTTTTACCGCCAGCGGTTTCCAGATGCTCACCGTGGCGATTGGCTGGAACCTCTACCAATTGACCGGCAACGTCCTCGATCTGGGCCTGGTCGGGCTGGTCGAATTCGCCCCGCGCGTGCTGTTCATGCTGCACACCGGGCATGTCGCCGACCGCTATGACCGGCGCAAAGTCGCCGCAATCTGTCAGTCGCTACAAGCGTTGATCGCCCTGGCGCTGGCCATCGGCAGCGCCACCGATCACGTCACCCGCGAGATGATCTTCATCCTCGCCTTCCTGCTCGGCGCGGCGCGTTCGTTCGAGATGCCGACCACTCAGGCACTGCTGCCGAGCATCGTGCCCAGTGCGTTATTCCCCCGCGCGGTGGCGGCGGCACAATCGGCGCAGCAGTCGGCGACCATCGTCGCCCCGGCGCTGGGCGGTTTGCTCTATGCATTCGGCAGCGTCTGGGTCTATGGCCCGACGGTGCTGCTCTATGTGATCGCCTGCACGCTGATGCTCAACCTGCCCGCGCGGCAAACGCCGCTGAACAAAGGCAAAGCGACGCTGGATTCGTTGCTGGCAGGGATTCGTTTCATTCGCAGCCGCCCGGACATTCTCGGGGCGATTTCGCTGGATTTGTTTGCGGTACTGCTCGGCGGGGCCACGGCGCTGTTGCCGGTGTTCGCCAAAGACATCCTGCTGACCGGGCCATGGGGCCTCGGCCTGCTGCGTTCGGCACCGGCGGTCGGCGCATTGGCGATGTCACTGTTCCTTGCGCGATTTGCCGTGGAACGCAATGTCGGCCGGGTGATGTTCACCGCGGTCGGCGTATTCGGCGTCGCCACCATCGCCTTCGGCCTGTCGACCTCGTTCTGGTTCTCCCTGGCGGTGCTGGTAGTGCTCGGCGCGGCGGACATGATCAGCATGGTCATCCGTGCGTCTTTCGTACAACTGGAAACCCCGGACGAAATGCGCGGCCGGGTCAGCGCGGTGAACGGCCTGTTCATCGGTGCTTCGAATCAATTGGGCGAATTCGAATCCGGTGTCACCGCCCACTGGTTCGGCACGGTGCCGGCGGTGGTGATGGGCGGGATCGGCACGCTGGTGGTGACGGGGACGTGGATCAAACTGTTCCCGACGCTGGCCAAACGAGACCGGATGACGGAGTTGGTGGAAGAGGCGAAGGCCTGAAAACCTTCAAAGCACAAGACGACTGAAAATGTGCGGTACATAGTTACCGCACTGAGTGTAATGTATCGCCTTACACTCGAGCCCATGGTCAAATCCTTTCAGCACAAAGGCCTTCGCGGCTTCTATGAAACAGGTTCGACTCGCGGGATTCGTGCCGACCACGCAAAACGGCTGTCGCGCATGCTGCAGTTCATGGATCGCGCTACGATTCCCGCAGACTTGGATCTTCCGGGCTGGCGCCTGCATCCATTGAACGGTGAGCTGACGGAGTACTGGTCGCTGAGCGTTTCAGGCAACTGGCGAGTGATCTTTCGTTTTGTCGGTTCAGACATCGAATTGGTCGATTATCTGGACTACCTCTGACAGGAGGCAGGCTCATGCCCATGCACAACCCGCCACACCCCGGTGAAACACTGCTGATGGATGTCTTGCCCGAGCTTGGCATCAGCGTGACCGAATTAGCCCGACACTTGGGCTTCGCACGCCCGCATCTTTCACGTGTATTACACGGACATGCGCCAATCAGCCCCGATCTGGCTGTGCGTCTTGAGCGTGCCGGTATTGGCAAGGCGCGCGTGTGGCTAGGCGTACAAACCGACTATGATCTGTGGCAAGCGGAGCATCGGGAGCAACCGGCGATTGAACCTATCGCCGCGCACGCCTGATCCCTTTCAAACCAGCAACTCCCCCGCCACTTTAGCCCGCAAGGCCTTGCCGCCGAGTTGCTCGACCAGCGTCAAGGCAAACTCCAGCGCCGCGCCGGAACCTTGGGCGGTGATGCAGTTGCCATCGGCTACCACCGGTTGATCAACAAACGTACAGCCCGAGAGTTGATGACTGGCGCTGGGCAAACAGGTCATGCGCCGCTGGCGCAGTACGCCGAAGCTTTGCAGGGCGACGGCCGGGGATTCGGCGATGGCGGCGAACAGGCGGCCGGCGCTGGCCTGATCCTTGAGCAGTTGTTGCAGCAGTTGATGCGCCGCCAGGTGTTGAGCGCCGACGGCGCCGCCGGGCAGGACGATCAGGTCGAAGGTTTGCGCCAGCACATCGACCAGCATGCCGTCGGCAGTCAGGCGCGTGCCGCGAGCGCAGGTCAGCATGCGCCGGCCTTCGATGCTGGCGGCGACAACTTCAATGGCGGCGCGGCGCAACACGTCGATCAGGGTCACGCTTTGCAGATCATCGATGCCCTCGGCGAGGGTAATCAGGACTCTAAAGGTCATGGGCGCTATCCGCTGGGTGATACTTCAAGCGTAGTCAGCTTCAACCGGATCGCGCTGCAGCAGCCGTTACTTGATGTAAAGCTGGGTCGACATTGTGTTGCGTGGCGCGTTGATTGACGTGTTGCTGAAGGTGAAGGTGCCTTCCTGTTTGTCCGCCAGATCGAAGGTATATAGAGAACCAACGGTTTTATTACCGGGGGTGCATTCGGTCAGGTTGCCGTTATCAAAGGCACACACCGGGGCACGGGTGCCGTTCACTTCAAAGCCGTCCAGTGTGACCTGAGGCTGGCTTTTGCCGTAGCCGACTTCGAGCACGTAGACCTTGATGTTCGGGCCGCTGTGATTGCAGCGGGTCTGCGTCTGCCCATCGCCGATGTCTTCAAGACCGCAGGCCGACGATTGAACCTTGATGACTTTCACTTGCGTCAACGGCGGTGCCGATGCCGCCGAGGCTGTCGACATCCCGACCATCAGCGCGGCAATCAAACCCAAAACCTTCATCCAGCACCAGCTCATGTGCGTCCCGCCCCGAAAAAAACAGCGCGCAGTATGGCGCAGTTGGCTCCAACGCAAAACTTCGCCGACGATCGACACCAACAACCGCCATATTCCTCACGCTGCTGGTATGATGCGCGGCTTTTTCCGGCCCACCACAATTTTTCAGGCGCTTGCGACGGTCTGTGCTTTGCTGTTGAGGTCGATACATTCACGGCGCCACGCGCGCCACGGGGAGCAGACATGCTGGAAAGGCTGTTTCAACTCAAGGCACACAACACCAACGTGCGCACCGAGATTCTGGCGGGCATCACGACTTTCTTGGCCATGGCCTACATTCTGTTCGTCAACCCGAGCATTCTCGGCGAGACCGGTATGGACAAAGGCGCGGTGTTTGTCGCCACCTGCCTGGCCGCCGCGATCGGTTCGACGATCATGGGCCTGATCGCCAACTACCCGATTGCCCTCGCTCCGGGCATGGGTCTGAACGCCTTCTTCACCTACACCGTCGTCTTGCACATGGGTCACACCTGGCAAGTGGCACTGGGGGCCGTGTTCATCTCGGCCGTGTGCTTCTTCCTGTTGTCGATCCTCCGTATCCGTGAATGGATCATCAACAGCATTCCGCTGCCGCTGCGCTCGGCGATTGCTGCCGGTATCGGCCTGTTCCTGGCACTGATCGCCCTGCACAACGCCGGCATCGTGGTCAGCAACCCGGCGACCATGGTCGGCCTCGGTGACCTGAAAGCCCCGGCACCGATTCTCGCCACCCTTGGCTTCGCCCTGATCGTCGCCCTCGAAGCACTGAAAGTGCGTGGCGCTGTGCTGATCGGCATCCTCGCGGTGACCATCGTGTCCATCGCCATGGGCTTCACCCCGTTCGGCGGCGTGACCTCGATGCCACCTTCGCTGGCCCCGACCTTCCTGCAATTGGACATCAAAGGCGCACTGGACATCGGTCTGGTCAGCGTGATTTTCGCCTTCCTGTTCGTCGACCTGTTCGACAACTCCGGCACCCTGATCGGCGTCGCCAAGCGCGCCGGCCTGATGGGCAAGGACGGCCACATGCCGAAAATGGGGCGTGCGCTGATCGCTGACAGCACGGCGGCCATGGCCGGTTCGTTGCTGGGTACGTCGACTACCACCAGTTACATCGAGTCTGCTGCCGGCGTGAGTGCGGGCGGCCGTACCGGTCTGACGGCCATCGTCGTGGCGATGCTGTTCCTGCTGGCACTGTTCTTCTCGCCACTGGCGGCCAGTGTTCCGGCCTTCGCCACCGCGCCGGCACTGCTGTTCGTCGCCGTGTTGATGACGTCGGGCCTGGCGGAAATAGACTGGGACGACATCACCGTCGCCGCACCGGTCGTGGTGACCGCGCTGGCCATGCCGTTCACTTATTCGATCGCCAACGGCATCGCGTTCGGTTTCATTTCCTGGACCGTGATCAAGTTGCTGTCGGGCCGTGCCCGTGAGCTGAACCCGGCGCTGGTGATTCTGTCGATTCTGTTTGTGATCAAGTTGGGTTGGTTCAACGCATGACATTCGATTCCCAGACTTACGCCGAGCAACTTGAAGCCAAGGTCACGCGCTTGCGTGATCTGCTGGCGCCGTTCGATGCCCCCGAGCCGACGGTGTTCGACTCGCCGCTGCAGAACTTCCGTCTGCGCGCCGAATTCCGCCTGTGGCGCGAGGGTGGCGAGCGGCATTACGCGATGTTCGCTCAGGACGACAAACGCACGCCGATCCTCATTGAAGACTTCCCGATTGCCAGCCTGCGCATCAACCAGTTGATGCCGCAGCTGAAAGCGGCGTGGCAGGCCAGTTCGGCGTTGAGCCACAAGTTGTTTCAGGTCGAGTTCCTGACCACGCTGTCCGGCGATGCGATGATCACCCTGTGCTATCACCGCCCGCTGGACGCGCACTGGCATGCCGCTGCGACCCAATTGTCGGCAGATCTGGGCGTCAGCATCATTGGCCGCTCGAAGGGCAAACGCGAAGTACTTGGCCTCGATTACGTGGTCGAGAAGCTTGAAGTCGGCGGTCGCACCTTCAGCTATCGCCAGCCGGAAGGCGCGTTCACCCAGCCTAACGGCACGGTGAACCAGAAGATGCTGAACTGGGCGTACGAAGCACTCGGCGATCGCAGCGACGATCTGCTGGAGCTGTACTGCGGCAACGGCAACTTCACCCTGCCGCTCGCGACCCGCGTGCGCAAGGTGCTGGCCACCGAAATCAGCAAGACCTCGGTCAACGCCGCATTGAGCAACCTCAGCGAAAACGCTGTGGACAACGTCACGCTGGTGCGTTTGTCCGCCGAAGAACTGACCGAAGCACTCAACGAAGTGCGCCCGTTCCGTCGTCTGCAAGGCATCGACCTGAAGAGCTACGAGTTCGGCAGCGTCTTCGTCGACCCGCCGCGCGCTGGCATGGATCCGGACACCTGCGAGCTGACCCGGCGTTTCGACAACATCCTGTACATCTCCTGCAACCCGGAAACCCTGGCGGCCAACATCGCCCAGTTGCACGACACGCACCGTATTACCCAGTGCGCGCTGTTTGACCAGTTTCCGTGGACACATCACATGGAATCGGGTGTGTTGCTGACCCGGCGCTGAGTGCAGATGCCAATACAAGAAAGCCGTCGTGATTGACGGCTTTTTTGTGGGTGTTCATTTTTGTTTGTGCGATCACCGAACATAAAACGCCAAGGCCATTGTTGTTCAATTGACCATGGTAACCATCTAGTACATTTTATCTCCACAGGCTGAAACCCTCGGCCAAAGCCAAAAACAATAAGTGGAGTCCCCCCTCATGCCCCCTATCGTTCTGGTGCTCAACGGCCCGAACCTGAACCTGCTCGGCACCCGCGAGCCGGCGACTTATGGTCACGAAACCCTGGCGGACATCTCGGCGTTGTGCGGTCGCGCTGCCGAAGAATTCGGCCTGGCCGTGGAGTTTCGCCAGACCAACCACGAAGGCGAACTGCTCGACTGGATTCACGCGGCTCGCGGTCGTTGTGCCGGGATCGTGATCAACCCGGCAGCATGGACGCACACGTCGGTGGCGATCCGCGATGCGCTGGTGGCCAGTGAGTTGCCGGTCATCGAAGTGCACCTGTCCAACGTCCATGCCCGCGAACCGTTTCGTCATCACTCGTTTGTCTCGGCAATCGCCACGGCGGTGATGGCCGGTTTTGGCAGTCATGGCTATCGCCTGGCGCTGGAACATTTCAGTCAGCGGCTGAAGGGGTGAATCGCATGTCTCGCTCTAACGTGATACTCGCCGGGCTGATCGGCGCTGGCATTCAGGCCTCGCGCACGCCAGCGCTGCATGAGCACGAAGGTGATGCGCAGGACATGCGTTACCTGTACCGATTGATCGATCTCGATCAGCTGAAAATGGACAGCAGTGCCCTGCCCGACCTGCTGCTGGCGGCCGAACGGATGAATTACACCGGGCTGAACATCACGTTCCCGTGCAAGCAGGCGATCATCCCCCTGCTCGATGAGTTGTCGCCGGAAGCCAAAGGTATTGGTGCGGTCAATACGGTGGTGCTGAAGGACGGTAAACGCGTCGGCCACAACACTGACTGTCTGGGATTCGCCGAGGGTTTTCGCCGTGGCTTGAAGGACGCTGCCCGTGAGCGTGTGGTCCAGATGGGCGCTGGTGGCGCGGGCGCGGCAGTGGCCCACGCGTTATTGAGCGAAGGCGTACAGCAACTGAGCATTTTCGACGTCGACCGTGAACGCGCGGAAAGTCTGGCGAACAATCTCAATCAGCATTTCGGCTCGAGTCGCGCAGTGGCCGGGCTCGATCTGCCGAGCACGCTGAATCTGGCCGACGGTTTGGTTAACACGACACCAATGGGCATGGCCAAACTACCGGGCATGCCGGTGCCGATTGAGCTGTTGCGCAAGGAATTGTGGGTGGCGGAGATTGTGTATTTCCCGCTGGAAACCGAATTGTTGCGCAATGCCCGCGCGCTCGGTTGCCGGACCCTGGATGGCGGCAACATGGCGGTGTTTCAAGCCGTGAAGGCGTTTGAACTGTTCAGCGGCGTGGTGCCGGATGCGCAGCGCATGCTTGCGCACTTTCAAAGCATGAATGGTTGAAAACCTGTGGGAGTGAGCCTGCTCGCTCCCACAATGGAATGCCTCAGGCCTGCAGGTAGCGCAGCACCGATTCGCAAATCATCTCGCGATGTCGCTGTTTGATGCTTTCATCCGGCAGATCGATCTGGAAGATCTCGCCGAACGTGTGCCGGTTCGACACACGATAAAAGCAGAACGAACTGATCAGCAAATGCACATCCAGGGCATTGAGCCCAGCACGGAACACACCCTCTTCAGCACCCCGACGCAGAATTTCGCCGAGTGAATCGAGGATGGTGTTGTTCATCGCCTTGATCGCATCGGAACGCTTCACGTATTCAGCGTTGTGGATGTTTTCGATGCTGACGATGCGCACGAAATCGACGTTGCGATCGTGGTGATCGAAGGTGAATTCGACCAGTCGGCGAATCGCCTCCACCGGCGCCAACTCGGCCAGGTGCAGACGGTTTTCAGTACTGCGGATATCACCGTAAAGCTTCTCCAGCACCTCGACGTACAATTGCTCCTTACTGCCGAAGTAGTAATAGATCATGCGTTTGGAGGTGTGGATACGCTCGGCGATCGCATCGACGCGAGCGCCGGACAAGCCCTGCTGGACGAACTCGACGATCGCCTCCTGCAGGATGTTCTCGCGGGTCTTTTCCGGGTTGTTCTTGCGACTCTTGCGCGGCTCAACGGCGGACACTTCAGGAGCTGCGGTAAGTTCTGTATTCATCGTCATTGCGGGCTCACGGCCATCACTGCACAGGCGGCGATTATGGGCCGCGCAGCACAGTGAAGGAAGCCGCGCGGCCTGTGTTTAATCCCGCGTTTACGAATTTCCTACAACTTAGCCTGGCGCACTGCGCCACTGCGTGATTTGGCCATCGCCGCCAGACGCACCGCGACGTTCGCCGCGCCATACCCGACATAGCCATTTTTACGCTGGATGATCTCGAAGAAGAAGCGCCCTTCGAACGGTTCGGTGTAGACGTGGAACAGCTCACCGCCCTGGGCATCACGGTCGTACAAGACGTTGTAATACGCCAGTTCGCTGAGAAATTCGTCGTCGAAATCGAAACGCGCGGCGAGGTCGTCGTAATAGTTGAGCGGAATATCCAGCAACGGTACGCCGGCCTCTTTGGCGCGACTGACTTCGGCGAAGATGTCGTCACAATCGAAGGCGATGTGATGCACACCGGAACCGCGATAACTCGACAGCGCGTGGGAGATCGCGGTGTTGCGGTTCTCGGAGATGTTCAACGGCAAGCGGATCGAACTGTCGCGGCTGCGCAGTGCGCGGCTTTTCACCAGACCATAGGGATCGGGCAGCACCACTTCATCGTCCGCTTCGAAATCCAGCAGGCTCTTATAGAACAGCACCCAACTGTCGAGGCTGTCGGCTGGCAGCGCCATGGCCATGTGGTCGATGCGCTTGAGACCGCCACGGGCCGTGGCGTCCGGCAACAGATTGAAATCGGTGCCGTAGACATCCGCCTCTTCATCGACCAGATAAATCAGACTGCCGTCGGGTGCGCGCACGGCTGCCAGCTCCAGTTCATTGGGGCCGACCAGTCCGCGATAAGGCTGGCCTTTGTAAGCGACGGCGCGGGCCAGAGCGCTGGCGCTGTCCTTGACCCGCACGGCGGTGGCACACAGCGACGGGCCATGTGCCTCGAAAAAGCTGTGAGCGAAGGAATAAGGTTCGGAGTTGAGGATCAGGTTGATGTCGCCCTGGCGCAGCAGGCTCACACTCTTGGAGCGATGCTGCCCGGCCTTGACGAACCCGAGGCGCTCCAGCCAGTTCGACAGCTTGGCGCCGAGGCTTTCATCAACGGCGAACTCAAGAAACTCGATGCCGTTGTACTCGCTGGCCTTCGGTGTTTCGAAGAGAATTTCGCGATTGGCCACAGGTTTGACGTCCTGCTCCAGACGCTGACGGGTCTTCTCTTCCAGATACAGCAGCGAACGCAAACCGTCGGCAGCATTGGCCCGTGGCGGCGCGGCGCGGAAGCCGTCGTTGAAGATTTCCAGCGACAGTGGCCCGGTGTAGCCACTCTGGATGATCGGCGCGAGGAAGCCCGGCAGATCGAATTCGCCCTGCCCCGGGAAACAGCGGAAATGCCGGCTCCACTCCAGCACGTCCATGGCCAGAATCGGCGCATCTGCCATCTGCACGAAGAAGATCTTGTCGCCGGGAATGTCGGCGATGGCGCGGGGATCGCCCTTCAACGACAAGGTGTGAAAGCTGTCGAGCAACACGCCGAGACTTGGATGATCGGCCTGACGCACGATGTCCCAGACCTGTTGATAAGTATTCACGTGACGGCCCCACGCCAGCGCCTCATAACCGATGCGCAAGCCGCGTGCGCCGGCGTGTTCAGCCAGCAGGCGCAGATCATCGACCAGAATTTGTTGATCGCCGACGCTGTCGGCCGAGGCGTTACTGCAGACCAGCACCAGGTCGGTGCCCAGTTCCTGCATCAGATCGAACTTGCGTTCGGCCCGCTCCAGATTGCGCGCCAGGCGATCACGGCGGCAGCCTTCGAAATCGCGGAACGGCTGAAACAGGGTGATGGCGATGCCGAGGTCGGCGCACATCTGTTTAATTTCCCGCGGACTGCCGTCGTAGTACAGGAGGTCGTTTTCGAAAATCTCCACCCCGTCGAACCCGGCGGCGGCGATGGCTTCGAGCTTTTCCGGCAGGGTGCCGCTCAAGGAAACGGTGGCAATGGAACGCTGCATGATTCAACTCCCGGACTGCGCCGCTTTATCTTTACTGTAGGAGCTGCCGCAGGCTGCGATCTTTTGATGTTGCTTCTCAGATCAAGATCAAAAGATCGCAGCCTGCGGCGGCTCCTGCATGGGATGTTTTTTATAAGGGGAAATTATTGGCTGCATCGAACGTCGCAGCAATTTAAAGTGTACTACCCGGTTAGTTTTGCGTGCGATTATCGAACACAATGGCGGTTTGGCGAATTGACGATTTTTCGTCCACTGCCCAACATCGGCTGCACATTGAGTCCGGATCTGAACCACCGGTCGCAGCGTGCACAGAAAAAAGCACACCAAATAACAAATCCAAAAACGGGTGGAACACATGATTCCTTCACAGACTTCCCGCATGGCTCCGGCCATCAACACTGCCACGGGTGGCATCGGCGACAAGATCCGCGGCGCCATGGCCGTCGGCAAGACCCGTTGGGGCATGCTGGCACTGGTGTTTTTCGCCACCACCCTGAACTACATCGACCGCGCAGCCCTCGGCGTCATGCAGCCGATCCTCGCCAAGGAAATGAGCTGGACGGCGATGGATTACGCCAACATCAACTTCTGGTTTCAGGTCGGCTACGCGATCGGTTTCGTCCTGCAAGGTCGACTGATCGACCGGGTCGGCGTCAAGCGCGTGTTCTTCTGCGCCGTACTGCTGTGGAGCCTGGCCACCGGTGCCCACGGTCTGGCGACATCGGCCGTCGGCTTCATGGTCTGCCGGTTCATCCTCGGTCTGACTGAAGCGGCGA
This sequence comes from Pseudomonas sp. A34-9, assembly GCF_029543085.1. Taxonomy (NCBI): domain Bacteria; kingdom Pseudomonadati; phylum Pseudomonadota; class Gammaproteobacteria; order Pseudomonadales; family Pseudomonadaceae; genus Pseudomonas; species Pseudomonas sp. A34-9. The sequence goes on from NZ_CP119967.1 coordinate 5,627,278, forward strand.
ACTACCCGGCCTGTGTGAAGACCACGCGCCTGTGGTTCCCGGCCGGCGAACGCGCAGTCGCCACCGGCATCTTCAACGCCGGCACCAACGTCGGTGCGATGTTCACGCCAATGCTGCTGCCACTGGTCCTGCACGTCTGGGGCTGGCAAGCGGCGTTCCTGTGCATGTCGGCACTGGGCGGCATCTGGCTGTTGTTCTGGGGCTTGAAGTACTTCAACCCGGAAGATCATCCGAGCGTCAAACAGTCCGAGCTGGACTACATCCAGCAAGAAGTCGAACCGGAACAGGCCCGCGTACCGTTTTCGAAGATCCTGCGCATGCGCGGCACCTGGGCTTTCGCCCTCGCCTACTCGCTGACTGCGCCAGTGTTCTGGTTCTACCTGTACTGGCTGCCGCCGTTTCTCAACCAGCAATACAACCTGGGCATCAACGTCACCCAGATGGGTATTCCGCTGATCATCATTTACGTCACGGCTGACTTCGGTAGCGTCGGTGGCGGCATCTTGTCTTCGTTCCTGATCGGTCGCGGGATGAACTCGATCAAGGCGCGGCTGCTGTCGATGTTCCTGTTTGCCTGCTGCATCATCGGCGTGGTCATGGCGGCTGGCTCGGCCAATCTGTGGGTCGCAGTGGCGGCTATCTCTCTGGCCATCGGTGCACATCAGGCCTGGACCGCAAACATCTGGAGCCTGGTGATGGACTACACGCCCAAGCACATGATGAGCACGGTGTTCGGTTTCGGCGGCATGTGCGCAGCGATCGGCGGGATGTTCATGACCCAGATCGTCGGCCACATCCTCACCGTGACCAACAACAACTACACCGTGTTGTTCACCTTGATCCCGGCGATGTACTTCATTGCGCTGACGTGGATGTACTTCATGGCGCCGCGCAAAATTCCTACCGTCACCGAGTAACCGGCCTACACCACCTTCCCCTGTAGGAGCTGCGGCACGCTGCGATCTTTTGATCTTGATGTTGAAGATCAAAAGATCTCAACCTCGTTTCACTCGCCAGCTCCTACAAGGGTTGGTGTTTTCTGCTCTGCTGCCACGCCGCCGCCAGCCCGCTGCAACAGATCACCGCAATGCCGATGATCGTCAACAGACTCGGCGTGTGATTGAACAGCAACCAGCCCAACAACCCCGCAAACACGATCTGGCAATAACCGAACGGCGCCAGCAACGCCGGAGCGGCATGGCGGAATGCCTGGGTCAGAAACAAATGCGCAGTCATCCCGCAACTGCCCAGCGCCAGCATTAGCCCGGCATGGGTCAGCGTCGGCACTTGCCAGAAGAACGGCACCAGCGCACTCATCACCAGCGTGTTGCACAACCCGGCGAAAAAGTTGCTGGTGGTCGGGCTGTCCACTTCGGCGAGCTTGCGGGTCAGCAGTTGATAGAAGCAGAAAAACAGCGCCGAACAGAACGGCAGCAACACCGCCGGTGTGAACAATTCACCGCCCGGGTGAACGATGATCAGCACGCCGATAAAGCCGCAGATCACGGCAATCCATTGCCCGCGTGTCACACGCTCCTTGAGCAGCGGCACCGACAAAGCGGTGACTAATACCGGCGCAAGAAAGTTGACCGCCGTGGCTTCCGCCAGCGGGATATACAGCAGGGCCGTGGTGAAAAACAGGCTTGTACCGAGTAGGCAAAGTGCTCGGGTCAACTGCCATAACGGCTTCTTGGTGCGCAGGACGCGCAACCCGGACTGCGGCAGAAAAATCCCCGCCATCAGTAAGGTGTGCACCAGATAGCGTGCCCAGACCACCATCACGATCGGATAGAAACCCGAGAGGTATTTCGACAATGCGTCGTGACTGGAGAACAGGAAGGTCGCCACAACGATCAGCAAGATCCCTTTGAAGGGTTGGTTGACACCGGAGAGCGGGGTGCTGACGGTCATTGGGTTTCCTTGTGGTGCCGTAAAAGATCAAAAGCTTCGCAGGCAGTCTCGCCTCCCCCTGTGGGAGCGGACGTGCCCGCGATCAGGTGCGCAGCAGCGCTTACAGCCGCGCCAACAACTCCCGCGTTCTATCAATCGCCATCTGCGCCCGCTGCAATCCGCTCACGCCCTGCTCCAGCAGTTTAACCGTGGGAATTTCCAGACTCAGTGGGATATTAGCCGGCAGCGCTTTCAGCAACCCGAGCAGATCACAATCACCCTCGCCGGGAAACCGCCGCTCGTTGCGCGCCTGACGCAAGATCTCGGCCATGTCTGACGGTCGCGGACCCGCGACATCACATAACTGCGCATAACGCAGGCGCGACATCGGCACTTGCGCCAGATCCTCCAAGCGTGACGCCGAACGATCAAAGTGAAACGCATCAACCAGCACCGCAGCGTTTTCCCGATCAGCGTTTTCGACAATTCGCAGCGCTTGTTCGAGGTTGCGCGCATCAGTCCAGGGCATGAACTCCAGATGCGGGTGCAACCCGTAAGGCGCGGCCAGATCGCACAGGGCCGCGAAGTTCTCAGTCAGCCGCTGTTCGTCAGAATCGTTACCGGCGACCAGCAATTCAGTAGCGCCCAATTGCGCGCCGACCGTAAGAAGCTTCTCGAAATCGGCGACGACGGTTTGCGGCTTCAAACGCAGGATTTCCACATCGAGTACACGGATGCCGGTATCGCGCAGGCGTTGCAACGTCTGACGCCGCAAATCGCCATCGGCTACCAGCGGGAAGTGATATTCCTCAGGTGTCGCCGGTTCCAGGCGCAAGCCGACATGGCTGTAACCGGCACGCGCGGCCACCTCGACCATTTGCGGTGGCGACAACTCCAGCACGGTCAGGCTGGCCAGGGACAGGATTCGTTCGCTCATGTTCAAGCCTCGATCAGTGCAGGGGCGCAGGCGCGGCCAGTGGCGGCAGCTTCGCGAATGGCTTCGATCAGCGCGAGGGTGCGCGCTGCATCGGCAGCGCTCACCAACGGCTCGACCTCCCGGCGTGCCACGCGGACGAAATGCTCTAACTGCAAGCGTAAAGCTTCGTCACCGCTGTAGGACTCTTCCACACTCAACAACGGTTCATGCCAACCGGCATCCACCTGATCAGCGGCGTAATGCCAACGCTTGAGTTGCGGAATGCTCAACGCTCCGGCGGTACCCGCCAGCAGATAACACGGTTGATCCGCCTGGCGCGGATACGCCGGGTTTTCACCGGATGCCAGCTCCCAACTCCACGGTGCCGCAACTGCATCGGAACCGCTCAACGTGCCAAGTGTGCCGCTCACAAATTGCAGCAACACTGCCGCGCTGTCTTCGTTGGCGAAACCGCGCACTGAGTTGTCAGTGATCGCTTGCACCGATCGCACCTCACCGCACAGGTGACGCAACAGGTCGAGATCGTGAATCAGGTTAGTCAGCAACATCCCCGCCCCCGCTTCACGGCGCCACGGGATCTCGAAATAGCTGTCCGGTTTGCGCAACTGAAACAGCGCGGTGACCGTGGTCAGGCGCCCGAGCGCTCCGCTCTGCAGCAATTCATAAGCGCGAACGATCAATGGATTGTGGCGCCGATGATGGCCGACCAGAACCGGCACACCGCTGCGTTTAACCGCCGCGACCAGCTCGCGCGCTTCATCCAGATGCACGCCGACCGGTTTCTCCAACAGCACCGGTACGCCTGCCGCCAGACAATCGAGCGCCGTCGCGACGTGCTGATTATTCGGATTGGCGACGATCACCGCGTCTGGCCTGACGTGCTCGAGCATCTGACGATGATCAGCGAAATGCCTTACACCCCATTCAGCCGCAAGTGCTGCTGATTGCGGCCCGGGATCAGCTACCGCGCAGAGCGTCGCTTCGGTGAGGAATTGCAGATGCCGATAATGTTGCTGGCCCATGTTGCCAGCACCGATCAAGGCGATTCGAAGGGGCGAATTCAAGGTGCGGTCCTCTTGTGATTGTTCTCGGAATGACACTCCGCAAACAATTTAGAACCGAGTTCCAGAATCAAAAACCCATGAGTGAGAAAACCGTGCGAACACCGCACCCTTTCAGCAAATACAAAAATCCCTGTAGGAGCTGCCGAAGGCTGCGATCTTTTGATCTTGTCCCTTAAAAGCAAAAAGATCGCAGCCTTCGGCAGCTCCTACAAGGGATTGGCGGCGGATCAGATAAACAGTTCTGAGGCCAGGCTCGCCGCGGATAATTCTTCGGTGAATGTCAGCAACAACGGCGCAAGTTCATGCAACCGCGCCCCCGGCATCCGCGCGCTCGGCCCGGCGATACTCAGCACGCCAATCACTCGCCCATCTGCAGGATGTCTCACCACCGCGGCAATCGCCGAAGTCCCCACTGCCGAACTCTCTTCGACACAGGCATACCCCTGCTCGCGCGCCAAGCGCAGCCGCTCGAGCAACTCGATATTCGAGCGCGGCGCATTCGGCCCAACCCCCACCGGCACTTCCGCCGCTTGACGCTCAACCAGCGACAGCGCCTCGGCATCGCTCATGCACGCCAGCCATGCGTGCCCGGACGCGGTGTAGAACAGCGGCGCATCGCGGCCCATGTCCGGGTCATAACGCAGACCGGTACGCGCCCCCTGCGCCTTGGCGATCCAGGTCTGGCGCTCGCCATCGATCACGCCCAGACGCACCAGTTCACCGGTTTCCTGCGCCAGTCGATCCAGCACTGGCTGGACAATATCGGCGCCGCTACTCGAAAGGTATTGAAAGCCCATCGCGACCAGTTTGGTCGACAAGTGATAACGCAAGGTTTCCGCATTCTGCCGCACATAGCCCAAGCGGATCAGCTCGGCGAGCAAGCGGTGCGTTGCACTCTTGGGGATGCCCAGTTGCTCGGCCAGCATCTGCATCGGCAGCCCGCGCGGATCACTGGTGAGGCTTTCCAGCACGCTGAAAACCCGTTCGATTTGACTGCCGGCCATGGTGAAATCCAAATAAAATTTCGCCGATTCTAGAAGACATCTCCCACAAAGCGAAATCTGGAACCGTACGTTCGATAACCGCCCGGTTTGTCGTATCAAGGCTTGTAGGCCGTCGGCAGCAATGGTTATTTTCTGGAATCAAATTCCAAAAAAAAAACCAGCCTGGAGCCTTGTTTGATGCCTGCCGAACTTCCCGCAATCGACTGCGACGTATTAATCGTCGGCTCCGGCGCCGCCGGATTGTCAGCAGCCGTCACCGCTGCATGGCATGGCCTGAAGGTCATCGTCGTCGAAAAGGATTCGGTGTTCGGTGGCGCCACCGCATGGTCGGGGGGCTGGGCGTGGGTGCCGTGCAATCCGCTGGCCCGTCGCGCCGGCATCATCGAAGACGTCGAACAGCCGCGCACCTATTTGCGCCATGAGCTGGGCGAGCATTTCGATCCGGCGATGATCGACGCTTTCCTCGAAGCCGGGCCACGCATGGTCGCGTTTTTCGAGCAGCACACTGCCTTGCAGTTCGCCGACGGCAATGCGATTGCCGACATCCATGGCGACACACCGGGCGCAGGCACCGGCGGTCGATCGGTGATCGCCGCCCCCTACGATGGCCGCAAGGTCGGACGCTTGCTCAAGCGACTTCGTACGACCATGCGCGAAACGTCCTTCATGGGCATGCCGATCATGGCGGGCGCAGACCTGTCGGCGTTCCTCCACTTGACCCGTTCGCTGACAGCCGCGTGGCACGTGACGCGACGGTTCACTCGGCACCTGTTTGACCTCGCACGGCATGGCCGCGCGCTGCAACTGGTCAACGGCGTGGCGCTGGTCGCGCGACTGGCGAAATCGGCGGAAGACCTCGGCGTGTTGCTGTGGGAATCGGCGCCGGTGACCGAGTTGCTGCGCGACGAAAACCGCGTTTGCGGTGCTGTGATCAACAGCAACAAAGGCCCGATCCGCATTCATGCAGGCAAAGCCGTCGTGCTCGCGGCAGGTGGTTTCGCCAACGACATCGAACGCCGCCAAGCCCTGTTCCCGCGCACACCCACCGGCCACGAACATTGGGCATTGCCGCCACTGGCCGTGAATGGCGATGGCTTGCGGCTGGGCGAAAGCGTCGGTGCGCGGGTCAACAGCGACGTCGCGTCACCGGTCGCGTGGGCACCGGTTTCACAAGTGCCTCATTCCGACGGCAGCATCGGCCATTTCCCACACATCATTGAGCGCGGCAAACCCGGCATCATCGGCGTGCTCAGCAACGGTCAGCGTTTCGTCAACGAAGCCAACGGCTATTTCGACTACGTCAGCGCCATGGTTGCCGCCGCGCCAGAAGGTGAAGAAGTCGCCTCATGGCTGATCTGCACCCACGCCTTTCAACGTCGTTATGGCCTCGGCATATCGCGACCGTTTCCGCTTCCATTGTCAGAATTTATCCGCAGCGGCTATCTGAAAACCGGCAATACCGTTGAGGAATTGGCCAACAATTGCGGCATCGACCCCAACGGTTTGCGCCAGACCCTCGACAACTACAACCGCCATGCACGCCACGGCGAAGACCCGCAGTTCGGTCGTGGCTCAACACCCTACAACCGCAAACAGGGTGATCCGGCGAACCTTCCCAACCCCTGCGTTGCCCCCATAGAAACCGGCCCGTTCTACGCCGTAAAAGTCCAACCGGGCTGCTTCGGTACGTTTGCCGGCCTTAAGGTCAACCCACACGCGCAAGTGCTGAATGCCCACGAACAACCCATCACCGGCCTTTACGCAGCGGGTGGTGACATGGCCAGCATCATGGGTGGCCACTACCCGGCGGGCGGCATCAACCTCGGCCCGGCCCTGACTTTCGGTTACATCGCCGCCCGGCACATTGCCGGCATGACTGCTTTCGAACAGGAGATCGACCATGCAGTACATCGTTAATACCCAAGGTTTGAACATGCCGAAACTCGGCCTCGGCACCTGGCCAATGCTCGGCGATGAATGCACCCGCGCCGTGGAGCAAGCGCTGGAATTGGGTTATCGACACATCGACACCGCGGCGGCCTACAACAACGAGGACGCTGTCGGACAAGCGCTGGCGAATACCCCGACACCACGCGAGCAGATCCATGTCACCACCAAAGTCTGGTGGGATCAGTTGCAACCCGACGCGATGCGGCACTCCATGGACCGCAGTCTTACGGCCTTGCGCAGCGACTACGTCGATCTGTTCATGATCCACTGGCCAACCACCGACTGGGATCTGCCACGTACCCTCGAGACGCTGGCCTCGTTCAAGCAGCAAGGCCTGGCGCGGAACATCGGCGTAGCGAATTTTCCGCTACCGTTGCTGCGCAAAGTCATCGAGGAATATGGGATTGGTCTGTCAGCCGTTCAGGTCGAGTACCACGTACTCCTCGGTCAGAACGCCCTGCTTGACTACGCCCGCCACCACAACCTGGCGCTGACGGCCTACACCCCGCTGGCGCGCAACAAGGTGTCGGACATCCCGCAGATTCAACAGATCGCCAACAAGCACGGCGTGCTGCCGACTCAAGTGGCGTTGAAATGGCTGCTCGATCAACCCAACGTCGCGGCGATTCCCAAGGCCAGCAGCCGAACCAATCAACTGGCCAACCTCGCCTCGCTGAAGGTCGAACTCGACGATGAAGACCGCGCAATGATCGCCGCGCTGCCAAAGCGTGAACGCCAGGTCAGTCCGGATTTCGCCCCGGAGTGGGATGCATTTGATCGCTGATTGATCATCCAGCGATAGAAATCCTGCGCAGGATTGAATTTGCCGCACGCCAGACCGTCAATAACAGGCCCGACCTCGTCAGCACGAGGCCGGGCCTGTTTGCGTGTGGCCAATAGACGGACGACCGGACTGGCGCCACACTCACACAACAGCAACACTCATCACCACCCGATACACACAGAGGATTCCCACATGCTATGGAAAAAAGGCCGACGCAGTGACAACGTCGTCGATGCCCGTGGTGATGATGCCGGCGGTGGCGGCGGCATGCGTTTCGGCGGTGGCAAAGGCCTGAGTCTGGGGGCCATTCTGCTGATCGTCGGTATCGGCTGGATCACCGGGCAGGATCCGCTGCAGATCCTCGGCCAACTCGCCGGGCAATCGGGGCAACAAGCCGCACCGACTTCGCAAACCCGCCAGGCGCCGCCGGCCAATGATGAACAGGCCGAATTCGTCCGCTCGATCCTTGGCGACACCGAAGACACCTGGGGCGCGATTTTCCAGCAGGCCGGGCGGCAATATAAAGATCCGACCCTGGTGCTGTTCAGCAATCGGGTCAATTCCGCCTGCGGTCTGGCAACCTCGGCCACCGGCCCGTTCTATTGCCCGGCGGACCAGAAGGTCTATCTGGACATGGCGTTCTTCCAGGAAATGTCACAACGCTTCAAGGCTGCCGGCGACTTTGCCCAGGCCTACGTGATCGCTCACGAAGTCGGACACCACGTGCAGACTCTTCTCGGCGTCTCGGCGAAAATTCAGACAGCCCGTCAACAAGGCCGGCAGATGGAAGGCGACGGCGGTTTGCTGGTGCGTCAGGAATTGCAGGCCGACTGCCTCGCCGGCGTCTGGGCCAACAACGCGCAAAAGCGCCTGAACTGGCTGGAACCGGGCGACATCGAAGAAGCTTTGAACGCGGCCAACGCCATCGGTGATGATCGCCTGCAACAACAGGGTCAGGGCCGTGTGGTGCCGGACTCGTTTACCCACGGTACGTCGGCGCAAAGGGTGCGCTGGTTCAAAACCGGATTCGCGCAGGGCCAGGTCGGCCAGTGCGACACCTTCGCGGCGAAAAACCTGTAAATGCATAAATGGCTTTTGGCGTTACTGATCGTTGGCAGCACTGCGCAAGCCGCCGGTGTCGATGCGATCAGCCCCGGTCGTTTGCAACTCAAGGCCGGGGAAATGGCGGTGGGCATCGGGCCTGCGCCGGAGAAAATCGAGCGCGTGCTGATCGTCATTCATGGCCGTTTGCGCAACGCCGAGACCTATCGCAAAAGCGCCGAGAGCGCGGCCGAGCTGGCGGGGCAAAGCGCGCACACCTTGGTGATCGCCCCGCAGTTTCTCAATGAGAGTGATGTCGCACTGTATTCGCTACCGGCGACCGTGCTGCGCTGGCAGGGCAACGAGTGGATGGGCGGCGGGTTATCCACAGGTCCGAATCCGTTGAGTTCCTATGCGGCGCTCGATGAGATCGTCGGACGGATCACCGACCGCAAACAGTTTCCGGACGTGAAGCAGATCGTGATCTTCGGCCACTCCGGTGGCGGTCAGGTGGTGCAGCGTTATGCCCTGCTCGCCAAGGATCAGCCGGCGCTGAAGGCCAACGGCATCCGCTTGCGCTACGTGGTCGCCAATCCTTCGTCGTATGCGTATTTCAATGAACAACGGCCGGTGGCGTTCGATCATGCCAAGTGCGTGGGCTTCAATCGCTGGAAGTACGGTCTGTCAGACATGCCGGTGTACGCCGGTGGGCAAACGCCGTTGCAGCTTGAGAGCAGTTACGTCAAACGCGAGGTGATTTATTTGCTTGGGCAGCAGGACACCGATCCCAAGCATCCGGCACTGGACAAGCGTTGTGAAGCCGAGGCGCAGGGTGCGTATCGCCTGGAGCGTGGCAAGCTGTACTTCGGTTATTTGCTGCGTCGGCATCCGGAAGGGGTCAATCAACGACTGGTCGAGGTGCCCGGGGTTGGGCATAACGGCGATGGCATGTTGACGTCGCCGGAGGGGCAGAAGGCGTTGTTCGAATAAGTTTTGTGCTGATTGATCTGACGTCATCGCGAGCAGGCTCACTCCTACAGGGGGAAGGCATTCCAATTGTAGGAGCGAGCCTGCTCGCGAAGGGGCAGCTCAGGCACCGAAGATTTCAGGCCAGAAGCATCCGCCGCAACTCGACACAATCCTGCGCATGCCAGTCGGTCAGCTCCGGCCATGGGTTATCCGGCAGATTCACCAGCACCGTCCGCGCGCCCGCCGCTCGCCCGCAATCCAGATCAAAACGGTAATCACCGACCATCACCATCTCGCTGGCCGGTACTTGCCAGGCGTCTGCCAGTTTCAGCAAACCACCCGGATGCGGTTTCGGCGGTGCTTCATCGCGGCCCAACACATCCTCCACCGCGAAGCAGTCAGCCAGGCCGATCGCCTCCAGCGTCACATGCGCCAGTTCCCGCGCATTGCGGGTCAGAATGCCGAGGCGATAACCGCGCGCGTGCAGATCACGCACCAGCTCTACCGCCCCATTGGCCGGGGTCGAACCCAGCGCCAGATCCCGTTCGTGCTCAAGCAACCAGGCATGCTTGGCCGCCGCCTCTTGCGCCGGCAATGCCGCCAGATGAGTGAGGATGTCGTCCTCCGGCGGAATCGCCAGTGCCACGCGAATCGCCGCAAAATCATGCACGGCGACGGTCAGCGTGCCGTCCATGTCGAACACCCAGTGCTTCACATCCTTCAGGCTCATGCCCAATCCTTGCGATGACGGATCAAGCCTTCCTGCGTCACCGAAGCCACCAGTTGCCCGGCGCGGTTGTACACGCTGCCACGGGAGAAACCGCGGGAGTTGCCGGCCCATGGACTGTCCATTGCATAAAGCAACCAGTCATCGGCGCGCAAATCGTTGTGGAACCACAACGCGTGATCGAGGCTGGCGACCTGCATGTCTTTCTGCCAGACCGATTTGCCGTGGGGCAGCATCGAGGTGGTCAGCAGACCGAAGTCCGAGGCGTAGGCCAGCAAGTATTTGTGCAGCGCCGGAATGTCGGCCAATGCGCCGTCGGCGCGGAACCACACATATTTCACCGGATCGGCCGGTTGCGGGTTGTATGGGTCTTTTTCGGTGACCGGGCGCACTTCGATCGGCTTCGGGCACAGCAGTTTTTCGCGCATGTGTTCCGGAATCAAATGCGCGCGTTGCTGGGTCAACTCCAGCTCCGACGGCAGGTTTTCCGGACCGACCACGACCGGCATCTGGCTCTGGTGCTCGAAGCCGGCCTCGTCGTATTGAAACGAAGCGCTGCAGGTGAAAATCGGATGGCCCTTCTGGATCGCCGTGACGCGGCGCGTGCTGAAACTGCCGCCATCGCGCACGCGATCAACCGAATAGACCACCGGCAACTTGGCATCGCCCGGACGCAGGAAATAACCGTGCATCGAATGCACATGGCGCGTTTCTTCAACCGTCTGACTGGCCGCCGACAGCGACTGACCGAGCACCTGACCACCGAACAACTGACGGAACCCCAGATCCTGGCTACGGCCACGGAACAGGTTTTCTTCGATCGGTTCCAGGGTCAGCAGGTCGACCAGATCTTCCAACACTTGGCTCATTCAGACTCTCCTCACACAAAGCTATGCCGCGCAGTCTTGGCTGCGGCGGGCGATTCAGGTTCTGGCGCGGGCCAATGATATGGCGGCCATTGTAAACGTCCGTGTCGGCTTAGCCATGCAAGGTTTGCAGCCATTGTTCCCGGGTGATGCGGTACAGCACATGCCTGCGTAACGGATGATCGACAGCAAGCTTGGGGTGATCGAAATCATCGTCCGGGGCGTGATGCATGCCGATCGCCTGCATGACTTTCTCCGAAGGCAGATTGGTTTGCGCGGTGAAGGAGACGATTTGCTTCAAGGCCAAGCGGTCAAAGCCTGCGCGCAACGCGGTCCACGCCGCTTCACTGGCATAACCCAGGCCCCAATGCTCCTTGGCCAGACGCCAGCCGATCTCCACCGCCGGGGTGAACGGGGCATCGAAGCCGACCACGCCAAGCCCGGTGAAACCGATGAATTCGCCGCTGTCCTTGCGCTCCAGCGCCCACAAGCCGAAACCGTGCTCGGCAAAATGCCCGCGCACCCGACCGATCATCGACGCGCTTTCCAGTCGGCTCAACGGTGCCGGAAAGTAGCGCATCACCTGCGGATCGGCGCACATCGCCGCAAATGCCGGCAAATCTTCGTCCTGCCACTGACGCATCAGCAAGCGCGCGCTTTCAAGTTCCAGTATCGGCTCCATCGGCCCCCTCCGTTTCCATGCCGCAAGTCTACATCGCTGGTAGGATCCTTCACTCTTTCCAACGTTCCTACATGAAACCGCCATGCCACTGCCGCTGATCTACCACGAAGACTACAGCCCCGAGTTTCCGGCGGATCACCGCTTTCCGATGGACAAGTTTCGTCTGCTGCGCGATCACCTGGTCGACAGCGGTCTGACCCGTGATGCCGATCTGCTGCGCCCCGAGATCTGTCCCAACGACATCCTCGCCCTCGCCCATGACCGTGCGTATATCGAACGCTACATGAGCGGCGAGTTGTCACGCGAAGACCAACGGCGCCTCGGCCTGCCATGGAACGAAGCCTTGGCGCGACGTACGGTGCGGGCCGTCGGCGGTTCGATTCTGGCGGCGGAGAAAGCCCTGGAGCACGGTCTGGCCTGTCACCTGGCCGGCGGCACCCATCACGCGCATTACGACTATCCGGCGGGCTTCTGCATCTTCAATGACCTGGCGATCATCAGCCATTACCTGCTGCAAAGCGGCCGGGTGAATCGCGTGCTGATCTTCGATTGCGATGTGCATCAGGGCGATGGCACCGCGCGGATCCTGCATGACACGCCGGAGGCGATTACCGTTTCCCTGCACTGCGAGAAGAATTTTCCTGCACGCAAAGCCGAAAGTGACTGGGATATTCCGCTGCCCAAAGGCATGGGCGATGCTGATTACCTGAAAGTGGTCGATGACACGCTCAACTATTTGCTGCCGCTGTATCAACCGGATCTGGTGCTGTATGACGCCGGTGTCGACGTGCACAAGGATGATGCCCTCGGTTATCTGCAACTGACCGACGAAGGCGTCGCCGCCCGCGATGAAAGCGTGATGCGCCATTGCCTTGGCCGCGACATTCCAGTGATGGGCGTAATCGGCGGCGGCTACAGCAAGGATCGCCATGCTCTGGCCCGCCGCCACGGCATCCTGCATCACAGCGCGCAACGGGTCTGGCAGTCACACGGTTGTCATTGAGCTGTGCTGCGTTACCCACAATCGCTGTGGAACGGCCTGTGGATAACCTGAGTGAAAGGGACTGCAGGCCATGCTGGCTATACCGTCCAGCACTGTGGTTGTTTTTCAACCAATCGCTGTAGGAGCTGCCGCAGGCTGCGATCTTTTGATCTTGATCTTTAAAAACAAGATCAAAAGATCGCAGCCTGCGGCAGCTCCTACAAAGATCCCGGCTGTTAGAATGCGCGCCTTATCCCGCCATACCGCAGCGCACGCCATGACCCAGAACTCCGCCTCCTCCCCCGCTCACGTCGCCATCATCGGCGGTGGCCCTGCCGGCCTGATGGCCGCTGAAGTGCTGAGCCAGGCCGGCATTCGCGTCGATCTCTACGACGGCATGCCCTCGGTGGGTCGCAAGTTTCTACTGGCTGGTGTCGGCGGCATGAACATCACCCACTCCGAAGCCTACCCGGCGTTTCTCTCGCGCTACGCCGAACGCGCGCCGCAAATCGCCCCGCTGCTGCGCGGCTTCGACGCCGATGCGCTGTGCAAATGGATTCACGATCTGGGCATCGAAACCTTCATCGGCAGCTCCGGCCGGGTGTTCCCTACGGACATGAAAGCCGCGCCGCTGTTGCGCGCCTGGCTCAAGCGTCTGCGCGACAGTGGCGTGGTTATCCACACCCGCCATCGTTGGCTCGGTTGGGATGAACACGGCGCGCTGCGCATCGACAGCCCCGATGGCGAAATCACCGTAAAACCCGCCGCCACCCTGCTCACCCTCGGCGGTGGCAGTTGGGCGCGCCTCGGCTCCGACGGTGCATGGATGCTCGCACTGGAGCAGCGCGGGGTAGGACTGGCGCCGTTGCAGCCGAGTAATTGCGGCTTCGAGGTGCAGGCCTGGAGCGAGTTGATGGTCAGAAAATTCGCCGGCGCGCCGCTGAAAAACATCGCCATCGGTCTGAACGACGACATTCCACGCTTGGGCGAATGCGTGATCACCGCGACCGGGATTGAAGGCAGTCTGATTTATGCGTTGTCGGCGCCGATCCGTGAGGCGATCCATCAGTACGGTGCAGCGACCCTTCACATCGATCTGCTGCCCGGCCGACCTGTGGATAAATTGCAGGCGGCGCTGAGCAAACCACGGGGTTCGCGTTCGATGGCCAAGCACCTGCACAGTCAGATCGGGATTGATGGCGTGAAAGCAGCATTGCTGCGTGAACTGACTGACGCGGCGACCTTCGCCGATCCGGCACTGCTGGCGCGGGCGATCAAGGCGCTGCCACTGACATTGGTGAAAACCCGTCCACTGGACGAGGCAATCAGCAGTGCCGGGGGCGTGACGTTCGAGGCGATGGACGAGCGGCTGATGCTCAAGGCGTTGCCGGGGGTGTTCTGTGCGGGCGAGATGCTCGATTGGGAAGCGCCGACGGGCGGCTATTTGCTGACGGGGTGTTTTGCCAGCGGGCGGGCTGCAGGGTTGGGGATTGTGCAGTGGCTGAAAAGCTAAACCCTCACCCCAGCCCTCTCCCAGAGGGAGAGGGGGCCGACCGAGGTGTCTGACGCCATACATCGACCTGAAACACCGAGTCGATTATGGATTCGGCCAGCCAACCGAAGTGTCTGGCGAAGGCCCTGTCGCTTATGGATTCACAACAGAAGAATCAGGTCGGCGTACTTCGCAAGCATCCCCCAATCAGTCCCCTCTCCCTCCGGGAGAGGGTTAGGGTGAGGGGCTTTTTGACTTAAGGCTTGCGCTTACGCGGCCCGGTGTTGAACACCGGCACTTTACGCACAGGCTTGATCGAAGGCTCCGGCGCTTGGGTCTCGCCGCTGTCGACCCACTTACCGAGATTGCGCTTACCGCCACCGCCAGAGGTTTTGGGTTTTTTCGGCTTCTTCGGCTTCTTGATCACCTGACCGCTGGCATCGGTGTCCGGCACGCGGTGCTCAGGCTCGAAGTCCGGCTCGTTCTGACGCTTCAGCGTCTGACGCGTCAGCATCTCGATCGCCGACAACATGTTCACTTCATCGGCACACACCAGCGAGATCGCCTCGCCCGTAGCGCCAGCGCGGCCGGTACGACCGATCCGGTGAATGTAATCCTCAGCCACAATCGGCAGATCGAAGTTGATCACCAACGGCAGGTCTTCGATATCCAGACCACGAGCGGCAACGTCGGTTGCGACCAGAATCTGCACTTCACTGAGTTTGAAACGATCCAGCGCACGCTGACGGGTGGCCTGCGGTTTGTCGCCATGGATACCGTCGGCATTCACGCCCAGACCCTGAAGTTTTTCCACCAGCGCATCAACACCGTTGCGGGTCTTGGCGAACACCAGCACCTGCTTCCACTTGTTCTTGCGCATCAAGTGCACGAACAGTTCAGCCTTGCGCTTCTTGTCCACCGTCACCACCCATTGCTTGACGGTGTTGGCGGCGACGTTGCGCGGGCTGACTTCTACAGTCAGTGGATCGTCGAGCATTTGCCCGGCAAGCAGGCGGATGTCATCAGAGAACGTCGCGGAAAACAGCAGCGTCTGACGCTTCTTCGGCAGTGCGCGGTAAATGTTCGACAGTTCTTCGGAGAAACCCAGATCGAGCATCCGATCGGCTTCGTCGAGCACCAGCGTTTGCAGCTGATTGAATTTCAGTGCCTTCTGGCGGAACAGGTCGAGCAAGCGCCCCGGCGTTGCCACCAACAGATCAACACCACCGCGCAGCTTCATCATTTGCGGGTTGATGCTGACGCCGCCATACACCGCGTAAGTGCGCAGCGGCAGGTTTTCGGCGTACTGGCGCACGGCTTCGTGAACCTGCTCGGCAAGCTCGCGGGTCGGAACCAGAATCAGTGCGCGCACCGAGTTGGCGGCGACTTTCGGCCCTTCCATAGCCAGCAACTGCAGCAGTGGCAAGGCGAAACCGGCGGTTTTGCCGGTGCCGGTCTGGGCCGCTGCCATCAGGTCACGACCGGCCAGCACGGCCGGGATGGCTTGCGCCTGAACCGGCGTCGGGGTCTGGTAGCCGAGCTTCTCGAGGGAGCGCAGCAAGGGTTCGATCAGGCCAAGGGTGGCGAAAGTCATGGGAGTACCGTAGGAAAAAATAACGCAGGCATGCAATGCCGCGCAGTTTACCCTAATTCGTACGCTGTTCTTCGCGAACGGCTGTCGGCGCGGCGACTGGCGGCTGTGGCGGGCGGCGCCACTGCGGCAAACCAATCAACACCACGGCACTGATGATCACCAGCATCGCCAGCGCTTCTTCGACCCCGATGGTCTCGCCCACAAACACGATCCCCAGCAACACCGCGACTGCCGGGTTGACGTAGGCATAACTGGTCGCCGCCGCCGGACGCACGTGCTTGAGCAAATACATGTAGGAATTGAACGCGATGATCGAGCCGAAGAAGATCAGGTACGCCAGCGCCAGCCAGCCCTCAACCGGCGGCACAGCTTGCAGGTGTTCACCACTCGCGGCGCTACCGATCAGCAGCACCACACCGCCGACCAGCATTTCCACCGCACTGGCCATCGCGCCCTGCGGCAACGGCAGATGTCTGCTCCACACCGAACCGAACGCCCAGGTCGCCGCAGCGAAAATCAGCAGCGCCGCGCCCGTCGGACTCGATTGCAGGTTGGAGCCCATATTGAGCATGGCGATACCGATAATCCCCAACACCACCCCCGCCCACTCGAGCCGAGTATTACGCGCGCCCCAGAAATACCCGCAAAGCAATGTGAACAACGGCACCGTCGCCACCGCCAATGCCGCCACACCTGAAGCAACGCCCGTGTGCTCGGCCACACTCACCGCGCCGTTACCGAAGCTGAGCAGCAAAATGCCGATGATCCCCGCCGCTTTCCACTGCGCCCAGGTCGGCGCCGGTGCCCCGCGCCAGCGCAGGAAGGCGTACATCAGGCTGCCGGCAATCACGAAGCGCACCCCGCCCAGCATCAGCGGCGGCCAGTACTCGACGCCGAGGCGAATCACCAGGTAGGTCGATCCCCAAATCACGTACAGCGCGAAAAACGCGGCGATCAACGGCAAGGAAAAACGGCGCAAGGCAGGCATGGGCAGCTCGAATGTCAGAGGTAGCGGATGAATTATTCTAGAAAGGCCGGCGAGCAAAAATAAGTTACAAAACCTGTTTATCTCGCCGGTACACTTTGGAAATCACGGAGATCGACGGGATAAACCACGATTTCGAAAGTCTGGCATTTTCAGGAGTACGGCCTTGGACAAATACGACCGCATGCTGCTCAGCGCCCTACTCGAAAACGGTCGCGCGTCCTACGCCGATCTGGCGCGCAAGGTGAACCTTTCCGCCCCCGCCGTCGCCGAGCGCGTGGCCAAGCTTGAGGCATCCGGGGTGATCACCGGCTATGAGGCGAAAATCGACCTATCGAAAATCGGCTTGCCGATCCAGTGCATGATCGAATTGCGCCTGCACCAGAACGGCAGTCAGAAGGTCTACGACGAACTGGTAAAAATCCCGCAACTCACCGAGTGTTTTCGAGTGACGGGCGATCCGTGCGTGATGATGAAGGGAGCGGTGGGCTCGATGCCCGAGCTTGAGGAGTTGATCAATCGGGTGGCGAAGTTCGGGTTCAGCAAGACGTCGATTGTGTTGTCGAGCGCCATCGAAAAACGCGTGCCGCTCGGCCAGATCGAAGGCAACGGCAAATCCTGAGGATGATGATGCCCCCCTGTGGGAGCGAGCCTGCTCGCGAAAACGGTGTATCAGGCAACATCCATGTTGAATGAAAAACCGCTTTCGCGAGCAGGCTCGCTCCCACAGGGATTTTGTGTGGGGCGCGGGGTCAGCGAAAGCGCTGCAAGTGTTCCGTGACTTTGGCGGCAGGTACTTTCTGCAATTTGCACAGCAGATCATGCGATAGCTCGCGCACGCCGTGCTTGTGCCGCAGTTCTTCCGCCAGATGCGCCATCAGGTTGGCCGCCATCTCGGCATCGGCCATGGCCCGGTGAGCCTGGCCGGTGTGCGGCAGGCGCGCGAACGTGGTGAGCGTACCGAGCTTGTGATTCGGCGCCGCCGGCATCAGGCGCCGGGCGAGCAGCAGTGAACAGGCAAAATTCTGCAACCGCGTACGCTTGATTCGCCCCAGCTCAAAGTCCCAGAACTTCTGGTCGAACGAAGCGTTGTGCGCGACCAGCGGCGTGCAGCCGACGAATTCGTTGACCTCTTCCATCACCCGCTCGGCTGGGGGTGCGGTGCGCAGCATGGCGTTGCTGATGCCGGTCAATTGTTCGATGAAGGCCGGGACGCGCACGCCGGCATTCATCAGGCTTTGGTAACGCTCGACGATACGGCCGTTTTCCAGCATGACCACGGCGATTTCCGTGGCGCGGCAGCTGCTGTTCGGCGAGAGGCCGGTGGTTTCAAAGTCGATGACTGCAATGCGTTCCAAACCGGGTTCAACTCCGTACAAATCAATTCTTCAGTCGCTGTTCAATTCTTCAGCAGCAGCGCGCCTTCGATCGGCACGTAACGGCTGGCAGCGCGGATCAGCGAGTTGGCGGTCAGGCCCGGCACGCCGTAGGCGACCGCTTGCACGCCGTGTTTGCTGATGATGCGTTCGAGCAGCATGTCGAAATCGCCGTCACCGGAGGCCAGGACGATTTCGTCGACGTGGTCGGCGGCGTCCATGATGTCGAGGGTGATGCCCACGTCCCAGTCGCCCTTGGCCGAGCCGTCGCTGCGCTGGATGTACGGTTTGAGCTTCACGGTGAAGCCGAGGTTGCGCAGGATCTGCTGGAACTGCTGCTGTTTGCTGTCACCACGGTCGATGGCGTAGGCGTAGGCCTCGACGATCTGCCCGTCCTTGCTGATGTCTGCCCACAATGCGGCGTAGTTGAAGTGACAACCATAGGCCTGACGCACGGTGTAGTAGAGGTTCTGCACGTCGGCGAACACTGCGATTTTTTTCACCGGAGTTCCTGTGGGCGCGCAAGCGCACGAAGCGGGATCAGGCGCCAGGCCCGAAAAAGGCGCTCAGTATGCCAGCCATCAGGAGGGTTCCGCGAATAATCGGCCCGGAGCCCTCAGGGGCTCCGGACGAATGGTGAATCAGACGAAGGAATCGTCGTCATCGAAGAACGATGAGCTGTCGTCGCTGTAGTCGGTGTCGGTGAACCCGCCCTGGTCATTGCCAGAGAAGCCGTTATCGGCCACACGCTGATCATCGCCCCAGCCGCTGTTGCTCTGGTCGGCGACCTGCGCCGGTTCTTCCTTGATCACTTCAACGATTTCTTCCGGCTGCTGATTGTGATGAAAGAGGCTGCTGATGCCCTGCGCCAGCATCACGCCGCCGGCCACACCGGCCGCGGTTTTCAAAGCGCCGCCGAGGAAGCTGCTGCCTGCTGCTGGAGTGGCTTGTTGTGCGTAGTTAGGTGGTGGGGCGCCGAAGTTCTGTTGTGGTGCCGGCGCCGCATAATTCTGCTGCGGGGCCGGTTCACGCCAACCGCCAGTGGATGCCGGGGCGGCACTCTGGGTCGGCGCCGGACGCGGGCTGCCACCAAAAATGCTCGACAGGAAACCGCCGCCACCGCTCGGCGCCGGTGCGGCACTCTGCGCCTTGGCCGATTGCAGTTCAGCCTGCAACTGCTGAACTTGTTGCGTCAGCTGCTTGTTCTGTTCATCGAGGCTCTTGAGCGCAGCCTCTTGCACCAGAATCGCCTGGGTCATGAAATAACCTGCAGCCGGTTGGCGGGTCAGGTGTTCCTTGATCCGCGCCTCAGCCTGGGCGTCGCGCGGGGCTGCCTCCGTTTCGGCCTGTTGCAGCCGGGAAAACAGTCCATCGATCAGGGTTTGCTCTTCGCTGTTCATGGCGACCTCGTAGATTGCCGGGGATAACATTGCCCTCGCCCACATTGGCCGAGGTGCTCTCCTGTAATGGAGACGGTGACAAAACGTTTCAATGACCTTTACCGAATGTTTACGTTTGTGTCGCGCCAGCCATCATCGGTTAAAGTGAGCCACTGTTTTCGACCTGCGATACCGACTGATGAATGCCCTCGAAGTGCTGCGCGACTCTCTGTATTTTTTCAAACGCCATTTGGGCAGCATCGTGCAGTTGTGCCTGCCGTTGGTGATTTTCGAAGCGTTCTTGCAACAAGTGGTCGATCGCGCCACCGGGCCGGAAAATATCTCGGCCATCAGTATCGTCGTCGGTCTGCTGGTGTATCCGCTGTACACCGCCGCGCTGATCCTGTTCCTCGATGCGCGCAGCCGTGGCGAGGCGCCGCGCAACCGTGACCTGCTGGCAATGGCCGCCACCCTGTGGCCACGTTTCGCTTTGCTCACGGCACTGAACACCTTGCTGATTTTGCTGGGCCTGTCGCTGTATTTCCTCCCGGGCCTGATGCTGATGGTCATGCTCGCGTTCGGCGAATACTTGCTGGTGCTGCGCGGCATGGGGCCCTTGCAGGCCATGAAAGAAAGCCTGCGCCTGACCCGTGGACACTTCTGGCGGATCCTGCTGTGCATTCTCTGTGTGATGACACCGCTGTGGTTGCTCAAAGGCGCGACATTGGCGGTGTACCCCGAGCCGCAGAATCCGCTGATTGCCGTACTGATCGACAGTGCTCACAGCTTCCTGCAACTGTTTACCAGTGTGGTGTTGTTCCGCTTGTTCATGCTGATCAGCGAATTGCCTGACAAACGTGACAGAGCCGTCTGATGGCACTGTGCTTGGGCTTCGAGTCGACCGTCAGGTATGCTCGGGGCCACTTTCTGTAACGCTATAAGCCGAGCCATGACCCGTCTACTGCGCTACACCCTGCTGCTTGTCGTGCTCGCCATCGCCCTGATCGGCGGGCTGCTGTTCAGCCTGACCTGGCGCCCTGACGCCCGCGAAACCCTGCCGGTCAGTTGCACCGCCACACCACCGACGCTGGTGCCGGGCCAGGCGCTGAAAGTCATGACCTGGAACGTGCAGTACCTGGCCGGCAAGCGTTACGTGTTCTGGAATGATCTGGCCGAGGGCACGGATGAAGCGCCAACCCTGGAAGACATGGCCTTCAGCCTCGACGAAGTGGCCCGGGTGATCCGTGACGAGCAGCCCGACGTGGTGCTGCTGCAGGAGCTCGATGACGGCGCCAAGGCCAGCGACTATCAGGACCAGCTCAAGCTGTTGCAGGAACGCGTCGCCGACCTGTATCCGTGCAGCGCCAGCACGTTTGACTGGAAAGCCGAGTTCGTCCCTGATCGACACATCTTCGGCAGCGTTGGCCGCCAGTTGGCAACCCTGAGCCGCTACCGCATCGAACACGCCGAACGCCTGCAATTGCCGGTCGCCACGACTGACTTCATCAGCCGTCAGTTCCAGCCGAAAGACGCCCTGCTCGCGACCAAACTGCCCCTGAGTGACGGCGGACAGCTCACCGTGTTCAACACCCACCTTGAGCGCGCCAGCAAACCGGATGACACCGCGCAGGCACAAGTGACCGCCGTGGCCAAAGTGCTCGACAAGTACGAAAGCCAGGGCCTGCCGTGGTTGATCGGTGGCGACTTCAACCTGCTGCCGCTCGGCCAGTTTCGTCGCCTCCCCGCCGAGCAGCGTACGCCCTACTCCGCCGACAGCGAATTGCATCTGCTGTGGGACAAATACCCGATGATCCCGACCAACAACGAAGCCAGCGGCATCGACCGTGCGCAGTGGTTGACCCACTACCCCAACGACCCCGGCCTGAATGGCCCGGATCGCACAGTCGACTATCTGTTTTACAGCCCGAAGATCAAACGGGTGGAAGCGATGGTGCGCCAGGACGATACGTTGCGCATTTCCGATCACTTGCCGGTGATTGCGCGCTTCCTGCTGCCGGCGGCGCCCTAGGCAGGGCCGAGGAACATCGACTCGTCGCCCCGAATTCACGATATGGAATCCCATGAAAATCTTATTGGTGTGCAAGGACATTGGTGGTTACGCGCGCAAACTGGCTGACTATCTGAGGATCGACAATGAGGTGTGTTTCATCGATACATCATCGACGCAGAACAGCTTTGATCGAGCGCCGAAGATCCTGCGCCGCCCGCTTAAACGCTGGGCGCAGTTACGCCAGTTCAAGAAGAGTATCGGTGCATCAGGGCGCTTTGACGTTGCGTTGATCATCAACCCGGCACAAATCGATCCCCGGCAACTGAGCGCTGGCCTCAATGCCAGCGAACACAAAATCGCCTACCTCTACGACAGTTTCAGTCGCTGGCCGATGACCCGCGAAGCCCTTGCCGCCTATGACGAGGTGTTTTCCTTCGACCCGGAAAATGCCCAGAGCCACGGCCTGAAAAAGCTCTACAACTTCATCTACGACGACTACATCGCCGACGGCGAACCCGGTGAATACTCGGCGTTTGTGGTAATGGCGGGCAAGGATCGGGTGCCAGCACTTGAGGGCCTGGCGCAGGCATTCGATCGTCTCGGGGTGACTGATTACAAGTTTTTGGTGCAGTGCAAACCGATTGCGGGCGCCCATCCGGGCATCACTTTCTTTGAGCAAAGAATGTCACTGGCGTCTGTCGGCGAACTGGTCAAGCGCTCGCGGATCATTCTGGACATTTCCAAACCCGGCCAGACCGGGTTGAGCTTCCGGTTCTTTGAAGCCATGGCTGCACGGAAAAAAGTCATCACCACCAACAAGAGCGTGGTCGACTATGACTTCTACAACCCGGCGAACATTCTGGTCATCGATGAGGCCAACCCGGTGATTCCGGAACAGTTCATTACTGATCCGTATGTCGATATCCCTGAACCCATTTACCAGAAATACACTTTGCAGGGTTGGGTCAAAACCGTGTTCGCCCGCCCCTGAACTGACTTCGCCCCCCTGCACCACAAAACCCTGTAGGAGCTGCCGAAGGCTGCGATCTTTTGATCCTGCCGCTAAAAAACCAAAAATCGCAGCCTTCGGCAGCTCCTACGGGTTCGGTGTCAGATCTGAATCAATGCACTTCTTCCAGGTCGTCATGCAGCAATCCGAATATCTGCCGTTTCATGTCGATGAACGAGCGCTCCATGACCATGTCGAGTGAGCGCGGGCGTTCGATCGGCACATCGAGTATCTGTTTGATCCGCCCGGGTTTGGCGCCCATCACATAGACCCGGTCACCGAGCAGAATCGCTTCGTCGATGTCATGGGTGACGAACAACACGGTCTTCTTGCTGTTGCCCCAGACCCGCAGCAACAACTGCTGCATCTGCAAACGCGTCTGGCTGTCGAGGGCACCGAAAGGTTCGTCCATCAGCAGAATCTGCGGATCATTGGCCAGTGCCCGCGCAATCGCTACGCGCTGCATCATCCCGCCCGACAGTTGCTTGGCGTAATTGTCGGCGAACCCGGCGAGGCCGACTTCGTTAACGTAGTAATCGACAATCTCCTTGCGCCGCGCCGCCGGCATGCCGCGGCGCTTGAGGCCGAACTCGACGTTTTGCCGCACCGTCAGCCACGGGAACAATGTGTAGCTCTGGAAGACCATGCCGCGATCCGCGCCGGGGCCTTGCACTTGCTGGCCGCCAACGTAGATCTCGCCGGACGTCGGTTCAGCCAGACCAGCGGTCAGGTACAACAGACTCGATTTACCGCAACCCGACGGCCCGACCAACACGGCGAATTGCTGATCCGGCACCTCGAACGACACCTCTTCCAGCGCCGTAAAGGTCCCGCCGTCAGGCTTCTTGTAACGCAGGCTGACTTTATCCACCTGCAAGCGTGGCGCGGCTTGTGCCGGGGTCGCGACAGGTTCGATGAAACGATGATTGGCAGCAGTCACTGAGCCCATGCGGCAACCCTCAAGCGAAGAAAACGGAACAGTTGATCGGTGACCAGACCGAGCAGGCCGATGATCGCGATGGCGAGGAAAATCACATCCACCTGAAAGCCGCGCATGGCCTTCAGGCTCAGGTAACCCAAACCGCTGGAAGCGGCGACCAGTTCAGCCACCACCAGATAGGTCCAGGCCCAGCCCATGGTCACGCGCAAGGTGTCGAGTACACCGGGCACCGAGGCCGGCGCGATCACATGCAACACCGCATCACGGCGACTGGAGCCCAGGGTGTAGGAGGCGTTGATCAGGTCCTTGGAAATGCCCTTCGAGACGTCGGCAATCATCACCAGTTGCTGAAAGAACACACCGAAGATAATCACCGACACGCGCTGCTCCAGACCGATGCCGATCCACAAGATGAACAGCGGCACAAACGAGGTCACCGGCAAGTAACGAATGAAGTTCACCAGCGGTTCAAGGAACGCCTGAACAATGCGGAAGCTGCCCATCAGCAACCCCAACGGCACCGCCACCAGCGACGAAACAATGAAGCCGACCATCACCACTTCGACGCTGGCCCAGACATGCGTGCCCAGCGTGCCGTCGCGGCCCAGGCGTACGGCGGCTTCAACCACCGCGCCCGGCGTCGGCAGGAACATCCCCGGGACAACGCCGCCGTAAGACAACCCGGCCCACAGGCCGACCAACAACACCCAGGCCAGACCGCTGGCGCTCCATACCACTTGCACCGGCAAAGCGGTTTTCGGCGTGAGGCTGCGGCTCAGCCACGAATTGCGCTTGAACATTGCAAACCTCCTAGAGCGGGCTGACGAAACGGTTGTCGACCAGTTCGTCGTTGCTGACGTTGTACGGTTTGCCCTGCAATTCGCTGGCGGTTTCGTTGGCCAGCTTGATCAGCGGGGCGCTGTCGCCCGGTTTGCCCGGCGAGCCGAGCAGTTTCTCGCTCATGGCTTGATCGTAGAAGCGCACGCCTTGTGCGGCGGCGGCCAGTTCCTTCGGATCAGACAGGTAACCGCCGACGCCTTTGGCCATGATTTTGTAGGCGTCTTCCGGATGGTCCTTGGTGTACTGCACGGCTTTGTACAAACCGGCGACCAGCGCCTTGACGTCTTGCGGCTGTTTTTCTATGACGCTGCAATTGAGCGCAACCACATCGACGATCACGCCCGGGGTACTGCTGCTGTCGATCAGCACTTTGCCTTGCTGCTTGTCGCGGACCATCGACAGGTGCGGCTCCCAAGTGACGGCGGCCGGCACGCGACCGGCGATGAACGCGGTGGCGGCATCGTCTGCGGTCATGTTCTGCACGGTGATGTCGCTCATCGTCATGCCATTCTTTTTCAGCAGGTACGAGAGCCAGAACTGCGAAGTGGAGCCTTCGTTGACCGCGACGGATTTGCCCTTGAGTTCCTGCAGGCTCTTCACATCTTTACCGACCAGCACGCCGTCACCGCCATGGCTGTCATCCAGCGCTGCGACTGCCTTGAAGCAGAACTGCGGGCGGTATTTGAGCACTTCATCGATGGTCGACGCCGAACCGGACAATTGCCCGGACGCCTGCGCGGCCATGTACATCGACGCTTCCTCGACCACCGGCAACTCGACGGTCAGGCCGTTTTCCTTGAAGTAGCCCAGATCCTGAGCCAGGTAAAGGGTGCCGTAGCCGACCCACGTGGTGTGGCCGATGGACAGGGTGCCGGCCTGGGCGCTGGTCGCGACCGTGGCGGCCAGGGCGGTGATTGCCAGTGGATGAGTAAGACGAATACACAAGGACTTGATCATGGAGCACTCCCGACGCTGTTGATTTAGTTTTGTCATGGGCAGTACGGTCGCCGGCCGTTGTGCAGTTGCTGCCGTTGGTCTCTCGCGGACGCTTGGGCGGACAACATTCGGCTGGCGGGCAAGTTCGATGGTGGCCCATGTGCGCGGTGAGGAAAATCAGGAAATTGTTGGCTGCAAATGATGAAAAAACTGGGTAGTGCGCACCGCTAAAGGGCGGGGATTGCGGGGGTGCGCAAGGTGGGTGCAGATCGGGGGGACGCCTGTGACTGACCCACCGCATTCGCGAGCAAGCTCGCTCCCACAATGATCTCGAGCGAACCCTGGATTTGTAGACACCACTGAATCTGTAGGAGTGAGCCTGCTCGCGATGGCGGTGTGTCAGACACAGATGTATTAACTGACAGACAGCTATCGCGAGCAGGCTCACTCCTACAGGGGATCTTCGGTGTGACATAGATCCAGTGTGGGAGCGAGCTTGCTCGCGAAGGGGGCGACTCGGTCTCAGCGCAACTGAAACCAGGTGGTTTTCAGCTGGGTGTATTTGTCGAACGAGTGCAGCGACAGATCGCGGCCGAAACCCGATTGTTTGCCGCCGCCAAAAGGCACCGTAACGTCCAGCGCATCCACCGTATTGACCGACACCGTGCCCGCGCGCAACTGCCGCGCCACGCGATGTGCGCGGTTGAGGTCATCGGTCCACAGCGAGGCCGCCAGTCCGTACACGCTGTCATTGGCCAAGCTGATCGCCTCGGCTTCATCATCGAACGGCATAACCGCCAGCACCGGCCCAAACACCTCGTCACGAAACAGCGGCATGTCGGTTGTTACACCGGTAAAAATGGTCGGCTCAATAAAATTATCCGAGCCGTTGAAGCGCCGCTGCTCCCCCCCACAAACACGCGTCGCCCCCGACTGCTCGGCACTGCGAATGAAGCGCATGATGCTCGCCGTCTGCTGGTGATCGACGATCGCGCCAGCACTGCTCTGCGGATCCAGCGGATCCCCCGGCAACCAACGCTCGGCCTGGGCTTTCAGGCGTTCGACAAACTCATCATGGATCGAACGCTGCACCAGCAAGCGCGAATTGGCCGAGCAGACTTCACCTTGATTGAAGAAAATCCCGAACGCCGCTTTCTCCGCCGCCAGATCCAGATCCTGACAATCAGCGAACACCAGATTGGCGCTCTTGCCACCGCACTCCAGCCACACCTGCTTGAGGTTTGATTGCGCGGAATACGCCATGAAATATTTGCCGACCTGAGTGGAGCCAGTGAACACCAGACAATCGACATCCGCGTGTAACCCCAACGCCTTGCCGGTCTGCTCGCCAAGCCCCGGCAAGACGTTCAACACACCCGCCGGCAGCCCCGCTTCCAGCGCCAGCTCAGCCAGACGCAAGGCCGAAAACGGTGACTGCTCGGCCGGTTTGAGAATCACCGAATTGCCCGCCGCCAATGCCGGCGCAAGCTTCCACGCCGCCATGTCCAACGGGAAATTCCACGGCACGACCGCCGCAACCACACCGAGCGCTTCACGGGTAATCGTCGCAAACACATTCGGCGCACTGGGCGCGACCTGATCGTAGAGCTTGTCGATGGCTTCGGCGTACCAACGGAACACCCCGGCGGCGCCGGGCACGTCGATGTTGTAAGCGTCCATCACCGGTTTGCCCATGTTCAGCGAGTCGAGCAAGGCCAGTTCTTCGCGATGACTCATCAGCAGATCAGCCAAGCGCAGCAGCACTTGCTTGCGTTCGGCCGGAGAACGTTGCGACCACGTACCGGCCTCAAACACCTGTCGCGCATTGCGCACGGCGGCGTCGACATCCGCCTCACCACACGCGGCGACATTCGCCAGGCATTGCCCGGTCGCCGGGTTGATCGCGGCGAAGGTCTGCCCCGATTGAGCGGCGCAATATTTGCCGTCGATCACGGCCTGGTCGGGAAACTTCAATGCAACGGCACGGCGCTGCCACTCTGCAAGCTCGAACACGACGGATGCTCCTGAGACGTTATTGTGAATCGATGGTCGCTCAGGCCCACGCGGGCTAAAAATAGTAAAAATATCTTCGCAGGCAATAAAAACACTGGGCAATGACTTCCCCGGAACGCTGCGCAGGTGACTATGGTTGAAGGATAAAAACATCGTCGTGCAATGGACGTGGCGGCGCACAAATTGCTTTGAAGTCGAGTCCGCTCGTCCTGAGGTTTGCCGTGGCCGCCTACAATTTGCGTCAGCTGAAGTATTTCATCACCACCGTCGAATGCGGCAGCGTTGCCGAGGCTTCACGCAAGCTGTACATCGCGCAGCCGGCGATTTCCACCGCGATCAAAGGACTGGAAGACAGCTTCGGTGTGCAACTGCTGATCCGTCATCACGCCCAAGGTGTGTCGCTGACGCCAAGCGGTGCGCGGTTTTTTCGCAAGGCGCAAGAGTTGCTGCGCATGGCCAAGGAGTTCGAACAGAATGCCCTCGCCGACAATGACGTGGTCGCCGGGCAGATCGATATCGGGTGTTTCGAAACGGTCGCGCCGTTGTACCTGCCGCAGTTGATCGCCGGGTTCTCGGCGCTGTATCCGGGCGTGAAAATCCGCATTCGCGACGGTGAACAGCAAGAGCTGGTGCAAGGCCTGACGTCAGGCGCGTTCGATCTGGTGATTCTTTATGAACATGAACTCGACGCGACCATCCAGACCGAACCGCTGATGCCCGCGCAACGCCCGTATGCGCTATTGCCCGCCAACCACCGTTTTGCCCAATACAAGCAAGTGTCGCTGCGCGATCTTTGTCTGGATCCGATGATCCTGCTCGACGTGCAGCCGAGCCGGACTTACTTCGTCAGCCTGTTTGAAGAACTGGGGCTGACGCCGCGAATCGAGTTCAGCTCACCTTCCATCGAGATGGTGCGCGGCATGGTCGGTCAGGGTTTCGGCTTCTCGATTCTGGTGACCAGACCGCATTCGGAATGCACCTACGACGGCAAGAAAGTCGTGTGCGTGGACATCGTCGAGAACGTCACCGGGTCGGGTTTGGTGGCGGCGTGGCTCAAGCGCGGGCAACTGACCAAACCGGCGCAGTTGTTCGCCGATTATTGCCGCGAACAACTCACTGCCAAGACCCACCTTTAACAGCAAAAGATCGCAGCCTGTGGCAGCGCCTACAGTAGATCGAGGTAGCTCCATTATTTGTGGCCGACTTCAATTCTGTAGGAGCTGCCGAAGGCTGCGATCTTTTGCCCTTCAGGTTCCGCGCGGTTTCGCCCGCGCCGTCGCCTCGGCCACCAACGGATCGTCCGGCCAATAGTGCTTCGGATAGCGGCCCTTCAAATCCTTCTTCACCTCGGCATAGGTGCTGCGCCAGAAGTTGGCCAGATCCTGCGTCACCTGCACCGGCCGCCGCGCCGGCGACAGCAGATGCAACTTGACCACCTGTCGTCCGCCGGCAATGCGCGGCGTATCCGCCAGACCAAACAATTCCTGCAAACGCACCGCCAGAATCGGTGGAAACTCGCTGTAGTCCAGACGAATCGATGAACCCGACGGCACACTCAGATGATGTGGCGCCAGTTCATCAAGCTTTTGCGGCAGCGGCCATGGCAGCAGATTGCGGACGATGCTCGACAGGTCCAGATTGGCGAAATGACTGAGCCGCGAGACCTTGCCCAGATACGGCATCAGCCAGTCTTCGAGGGTGTTCAGTAACGTCGCGTCGCTGACATCCGGCCACTGACTGTCGTCCTGACTGTTCAATTCCAACTGCCGCAATAACGCCACGCGCGCCTGCCACTGACGCAATTCCGGCGTCCACGGCAACAGCTCCAGACCTTTGCGCCGCACCAGGTTGACCAGCGCCTGACTGCGCGCATTTTCGTCGAGACCGGTCAGCGGTTCACGGCTGAGAATCAGCTCGCCGACCTTGCGCTGCCGCTCGGCACGCAGCACGCCTTCGCGTTCGTCCCAGTCGAGTTGATCGACATTGCGCACCTGTTCGGCGAGCACCGAATCGAACAGCGCCGGATCGAAATCCGCCGCCAGATAAATCCGTTCTTCGCGCTGGCCCTGACGGCTGCCGAGATCGGCGATGACGATCCACGGCTCTTTCATCAGGCTGTCCGCTTCGGCGAACAGCGCCGCGCGACCGTTGGCCAGACGGTATTCGGCGCCACCGGCACGCCGCTGTTGCGCAACACGATCGGGATACGCCAGCGCCAGCAATGCGCCGAGCCAACGCGGATGATCGGGATCGCTGACCGGCTCACTCGCCTTGCCACGCAGATAACCGCGATATTGCCGCGCCAGTTGCCTGGCGCGCTGCACACCGCCCTGCGCACCTCGAGCCGCACGTTCTTCACCAGAGAGCAGTACCAGACGACTGTGCAGATCAGCCCCGGCGCCACGCAAGATATCGCGCTCGCCAAGCAGTGCAGCAACATCGCACGCCATGTTCGCCAGGCCCAACGCCTGACCGCGCAGTAACAAGTGACCGATGCGCGGATGCGCCGGCAGCTCGGCCATGGCTTGACCGTGGGAAGTCAGCGCCTCACTTTCCAGCGCACCGAGCCGTTGCAGCAAATCCTGCGCCTGTGCATAAGCTGCCGCTGGCGGAACGTCGAGCCACACCAGTTCGCCCGGCGTGACACCCCAGCGCCCCAATTGCAGCGCGAGGCTGGCGAGATCCGCCGAAAGAATTTCCGCACTGCCATAAGCCGCGAGTTGTTCGTGCTGATCCTGCGACCACAAGCGATAGCAAACACCCGGTTCCAATCGTCCGGCGCGGCCCGCGCGCTGAGTGGCGCTGGCTTTGGAAATCCGCTGGGTTTCGAGACGCGTCATGCCGCTGCCGGGATCGAAACGCGGCACCCGCGCCAACCCGGCGTCGATGACTACACGCACGCCGTTGATGGTCAGACTGGTCTCGGCGATATTGGTCGCCAGCACCACTTTGCGCTGGCCGGCCGGCGCTGGATCGATCGCCGCGCGTTGCGCATTGAGGTCGAGTTCACCGTGCAACGGGCAGAGCAACACATCGCTGCGCTCACCGATGGCATCGGCCAATTGCTGGTGGACGCGGCGGATTTCCGCCTGCCCCGGCAGGAAAACCAACAGACTGCCGGTTTCATCGTGCAGCGCTTCGAGCACGGTTTGCGTGACGCGTTGATCAATGTACTCGCCGGGCTGAAACGGCCGCCCCCAGCGCATCGTCACCGGATACATGCGCCCTTCGCTGCGCAGGATCGGCGCGTCATCCAGCAACCCGGCCAGACGTTCACCTTCCAATGTGGCCGACATCAGCAAAATCTTCAGCGGCTGTTCAGCTCGGAACAGTTCGCGACCGTTCAGACTCAAGGCCAGTGCCAGATCGGCGTCGAGGCTACGCTCGTGAAATTCGTCGAAGATCAGCAAGCCCACGCCTTCCAGCGCCGGATCATCCTGCAAACGCCGGGTGAGAATGCCTTCGGTGACCACTTCGATACGGGTATTGGGGCCGACTT
The DNA here is from genome assembly GCF_029543085.1 of Pseudomonas sp. A34-9. NCBI lineage: Bacteria > Pseudomonadati > Pseudomonadota > Gammaproteobacteria > Pseudomonadales > Pseudomonadaceae > Pseudomonas > Pseudomonas sp. A34-9. Next base: position 5,658,248 of record NZ_CP119967.1, read on the forward strand.
TGCTGTCGAGACGAATGCGATAACCGACGGTTTCACCGACCTTCTCGCCCAGCTCGCTGGCCAGACGTTCCGCCGCTGCACGCGCGGCGAGACGGCGCGGCTCAAGCATCAGAATGGTCTGCCCGGCCAGCCACGCTTCATTGAGCAAGGCCAAAGGCACGCGGGTGGTTTTACCGGCACCGGGCGGTGCTTCGAGCACAGCTTCGTGGCGCGTCGCCAAGGCTTCACGCAGGGCGGGTAAAACGTCATCGATTGGCAAAGAATTCATGCTGGCTCCCAAACAGAGGGCCGAGTATAACGGCGAACTGCCGGGCGTTCGTCAGGGTCTTAATTCCAGACGACTACGCTTCGTTTTCAAATGACTCAGGAGATTTCCCCATGCGCTTACCTTTTCGCCTGATCGGCGGTGTACTGGTCGCCACCCTGCTCACGCAAATCACCGCGTGCGGTTCGATTTTCTACCCGGACCGGCGCGGTCAGATCGACGGCAAAGTCGACCCGGCGATTGCCGTGCTCGACGCCGTGGGCCTGCTGTTCTACATCATTCCCGGGCTGATCGCGTTCGCCGTCGACTTCGCCACCGGCGCGATCTACTTCGAACCGGGCCACACCGCGCAGATCGATCCAGCCAAGCTCAAGCAAGCCATCGGCCCGGACGGTCAGGTCGATAATCACAAGTTGCAGGCTATTCTCGAAAGCGAGTTGGGCCGAGACTTCCCACTCGATGATCCTCGCCTGATTCAACATAAAGGCAGCACCCAGCAACTGGCGATGTTCGGCCTGCAACCCGCCGCCTGAATAAGGAAACGCAATGACCTCCAGCCCCGAACATGCTCGCCTGCTGCGGCTGGCGACTCGCGCCTCGGTAGCGGTCGCCTGCACGCTGATCGTCGCCAAAGCCATCGCCTGGTGGTTCAGCGGCTCGGTGAGCATGCTCGCCGGCCTGACCGACTCGGCGCTGGATGGCATCACCTCGATGCTCAATCTGCTGGCGGTGCATTACGCGCTGCGCCCGGCCGATGACGACCACCGTTATGGCCACGGCAAGGCTGAATCATTGGCGGGCATGGCGCAGGCATTGTTTATCGGCGGCAGTGCGGTGTTGATCGCGTTTCAGGCGTACGAGCGACTGCACGATCCGCAGCCGCTTGGCGCGCCATGGCTGAGCATCGGCGTGATCGTGTTTTCACTGCTGCTGACAGCGGCGTTGCTGGTGTTGCAGCATCGGGTGATCAAGCAGACGGGTTCCAACGCCGTGCGCGCCGACTCGCTGCACTATCGCTCGGACATGTTGCTCAACGGCAGCATCCTGATCGCGCTGGTATTGGCCGGATTCGGTTTTGATCAACTGGATGCGTGGTTCGGTCTGGGAATTGCCGGGTACATCTTGTGGAGCGCGATCCAGATCGCCCGGGAAAGTTTTTCGGTGTTGATGGATGAAGAGCTGCCGACGGACGTCAGTCAGCACATGCTCGAACTGGCCTGCAGTGTGCCAGGGGTGTTGGGCGCGCATGACTTGCGCACGCGGATCTCCGGCAACCACTGGTTCGTGCAGTTGCACCTGGAGCTGCCGGGGGAATTGACCCTGTCAGTGGCCCACGGCATCAGCGATCAAGCCGCCGATGCCATCCACAAAGCCTACCCGCGAGCCGAAGTGCTGGTGCACGCCGACCCGCAGGAAGTGGTCAAGTCAGAACAGGCGCAAACCCGGCTTCAGTAACTGACCCGATAACCGCGACTGCTCAGGCAATTGCCCTGAGCCTGTCGATAGGCCTGCACCACTTCGGGCGCTGGTTGATAGGTCGCGGTGCGCGGGTCGAAACCGCTTTGCTGCACGGCGTATTGATAGCACTGGTAACCGTCCTGCTGCACCTGCTCCGGCGACTGGCCGTTGGCCGGATAGGCTTCGACGTCATAGCCTTGGGATTGCGGCTGCGGCGGTTGCTGCACCGGCGGCTCGACCACCACGTAATCCTGCGTCGCTTCCTGATAGGCATAGTAGGAACCGGCGGCGAGAAACAGCAGCGAACCACCAATCCACACTTCACGGGCGTAATCGGGCAAATACTGGATGCGAATCCCGCGCGGCGGCTGCACAACGATGTAGCGCGGGCCTTGCGGGCGATACCAGTAGCCGCCGGAATAGAAGTAATCCTGGCCGCGATACGGCACGCGGTAATCGCGATCCGGGAAACGGTCGATCACGTGCCCCGGGCGATATTGCGGGCCCGGCCCCCAGCCGTTGCCATCCCCGTCCGGACGCCCCGGCCAGCGATTGTCGTTGGGCCGGTTGCCGGTCTGCCATTGCTGGTTGTGGTAACCGTTCTGCGGACGCTCGTCGCGGTAGTAACCCTGACGCGGCTCTTGAGTCTGGCGCACGGCGTCGGGCCGTGGCTGAATCGGCAGGCTGTTGGCCGGCAGTTGGGGTGGCGGGGGTGGCTGGCGCACCGGGTTAGGGTTGTACGCGGGACGGTTCTGGTCGTGGTTTTGCCACTGGCCATTATTGTTGTTGTGCTGCTGGCCGTTGTGCTCGAACTGGCGGCTGTTGTCGCCTCGAATGATCTCGTTGTTCTGCGGACGCGGCTGATTCTGTGGCGGCTGATTCTGGGATGGATTGTTCTGCGGGCGCGGCTGGTTGTTGCCGCCATGCCCCTGATTATTGCCCTGATGGTCCTGGCCGTGGCCACCGCCATCCGGCCCACGATTCTGCGGCTCGTCGGCGAGCGTTTGCACACTGACACTCATACACAGCAAACCAACACCGGCCAGACGCCAGATGCGCGAATTCATGCTTTTTCTCACTGAGGTTTAGGACCTGTAACTAAGACCGGACATGTACACCTCCGGTTCTGCAACAGGTTATCAGTCACGCAACTTATTTATTGAGCGCGACAACATGAAATCGCAGGCAAGAAAAAAGGGAGACCCGTCGGCCTCCCTTCTAGAGAACTTCGTCCTGGCTCGACGCTTTTGACGTCGGCTCACCTCACGCCGTCTTCTGGACAGTGTGCAGCTCGGGGGCCGGCACAACCCCGGTGGGGGTGGCGACCGCGGCGGGCCTGATAGGGCGGGCCGCTGTGGACTGTGTTACCGAGCAGTGATTCTGGTGATAAGAATAGGCCTGAGGCCGCGACAGAGGATTGCGAAGATTGCTGAAATAAACACCACTTGCGCAATTTTTAACCCTGGATAGATAATCCGCCGCAATAGTTACAACCAAGGACAGATTGATGAGCAAACTCGACCGTTACGATCTGAGCATTTTGGCGGAATTGCAGCGCGACGCCCGCATCTCCAACCAGGAATTGGCCGAGCGCATCGGTCTGTCGCCCTCCCCCTGCTCGCGCCGGGTCAAGCAGCTGGAAGACGACGGCTACATCTCGCGTCAGGTGGCGTTGCTCGATCGCAAGATGCTCGGGCTGAGCCTGACCGCTTATGTATTGATCGGCATGGACCGGCATACGCCGGAGCGCTTCGAGAACTTCGAGGCGGCGATTCGCACGTTGCCGCAGGTGCTGGAGTGCAGCCTGGTGACGGGCGTGGATGCGGATTACCAGTTGAAAGTGGTGGTGCCGGACATGGATCACTATCAGAAGCTGCTGCTCGGACACCTTACCCGGATTGAAGGCGTGACCAGCGTGCGCTCGAGTTTTGTGCTGAATCAGGTGTTGAACAGCACTGAACTGCCCCTCACCCACCTGCGCAACTGATCGAAAGCACCCTCATCGGAACGCCGCCCGCCCAGCCCTCTCCCGGAGGGAGAGGGGGCCGACCGTGAGATGCTGAAGAAGTACGCCGACCTGAGCGTACTTCTGTGAATCCATAATCGACTGGATATTTCAGGTCGATGTACGACGCCAGACACCTCGGTCAGTCCCCTCTCCCTCTGGGAGAGGGCCAGGGTGAGGGCAACCGCTCCGGATCAGACCCAGATCAATGCCACCCCACACACCTTGGCGTATAATCGCCGCGCCCTTTCAGCCCCGCGCGCGTCGGAGAAACCCAATGGATCCAGCACTATTAGAAGAGTGGATGATGACCGGCCTGGTCAGCATCCTGATCATTTTCATGGGTTTTATCGTCTGGGATCTGGCGAAAAAATCCAAGGCCGGGCGCTTTGGCTCGTTCATTCTGTTCTTCGTGCTCGGGCTGGGCGTGGCCGCGTTCATCATCAAGAGTGTGGTGATCGGCCTGATCGAATCCGGCGCTCTATAAGCGCGCCGGCACTTCCTGCCACTGGCCCTGATCCAGCCCTTCGATCGTCCAGTCGCCAATCCTTACCCGCACCAGCCGCAATGTCGGCAGCCCGACTGCCGCGGTCATTCGCCGTACCTGACGATTGCGCCCTTCGCGGATCACCAGTTCCAGCCATGAAGTCGGTATGGTCGCGCGAAAGCGTACCGGGGGGGTGCGTGGCCACAGGTCAGGCTCATCCAGTTGCCGTGCTTCGGCGGGCAAGGTCATGCCGTCGTTCAACTCGACGCCATCACGCAGACGCTGCAACTGCTCGGCCGTCGGCACCCCTTCGACCTGCACCCAATAGGTTTTCGCCAGTTTGTGTTTCGGATCGGCGATGCGCGCCTGCAATTGCCCGTCATTGGTCAGCAGCAATAAACCTTCGCTGTCACGATCAAGGCGTCCGGCCGGGTAGATGCCGGGGATGTCGATGTAATCCTTGAGTGTCGCCCGCCCCTCTCCATCGCTGAATTGCGTCAGCACATCGAACGGTTTGTTGAACAGGATCAGCTTCGGCTCGGCCGGCGGCGCCTTGGCGACACGGCGCGGGGAAGAAGACTGAGGCTTCGCGCCAGGGCGGCGGGAAGGTGGACGTGGAGGACGGGACATGGCGAAAAAAACATCTAACGGTCAGGGCTGCTAATGCTAGTGCCCCGACCGCCAAATGACCACGCCTAACCGTTAACGGAACGGCGGCTCGTCGAAGCTGCGCAGTTTGCGCGAGTGCAGCGAGTTGAGTTCGGTGCGCAGCAGGTCCACCGCTTCGATGCCGATCTTCAGGTGCTGGCTGACCGCGCGCTCATAGAACGCGTTGGCCGAACCCGGCAGCTTGATTTCGCTGTGCAGCGGTTTGTCCGAGACGCACAGCAACGTGCCGTACGGCACCCGCAAGCGATAACCCTGCGCGGCAATCGTGCCGCTTTCCATGTCCACCGCGACCGCGCGGGACAGGTTGATCAACGGCCGCTCCTGCGCCCAACGCAATTCCCAGTTACGGTCGTCGTAAGTCAGCACGGTACCGGTGCGCAGGCGTTTTTTCAGATCATCACCCTTCTCGCCGGTGACATTCGCCGCTGCCTGCTGCAGCGCCATTTGCACTTCGGCCAGTGCCGGGATCGGAATGTTCGGCGGCACCACGCGGTCGAGAATGCCGTCGCGACGCATGTAAGCGTGGGCCAGCACGTAGTCGCCAATGGTCTGCGACTGACGCAGGCCGCCGCAGTGGCCGATCATCAGCCAGCAATGCGGACGCAGCACCGCCAAGTGGTCGGTGATGTTTTTGGCATTGGACGGGCCGACGCCGATGTTGACCAAGGTCACGCCGTGGCCATCGCTGGCGATCAGGTGATAGGCCGGCATCTGGTAGCGGTGCCAGACCACACCGGCAGCAATCGCCGACGCTTCGCCGTGATCCATGCCTTTCTCGATGATCACATTACCCGGCAGCACCATGCGCACGAAACGCGGGTCGCGGCGCAACTGCTCCAGACCATGGACGATGAACTGGTCGACGTAGCGGTGGTAGTTGGTCAGCAGAATCCACGGCTGCACATGGCGCCAGTCACTGCCGGTGTAGTGCACCAGACGACGCAGCGAGAAATCCACGCGCGCGGCGTCAAACAAGGCCAGCGGCAGCGGATCGGTGTTTTCCCAATCGTAGAGACCGTCGGCGATGCCATCGGTGGCGGCAGACAGATCGGTACTCGGGAACACCCGCGCCAGCACGGCGGCGGTAACGCCGGAGCCGGCCAGTTCATCGCCCTGTTCGACCACGTACGGATAGGGAATGTTTTGCTGGCTGACGCCGACTTCCACGGTCACGGTGAAGTCGTGCATCAACGGCACAAGTTGTTCGAGCAGGTATTTGCGGAACGCCGCCGGGTGGGTGACGGTGACGCTGTAAGTGCCCGGCAATTGCACCTTGGCGTAAGCGCGGGTGGTCTGTGGGACTTCGCCCTGGCAATGGTAGGTCAGACGCAATTCGGGATAACGAAAAAGAGCACGCTGCGCAGCGTCGGGTTCGACGCGATCCTTGAGGTAACGCTTGAGTGCGGAATTCAGTGCGGTGGTAGCCTGCTCATGCAGCTCGGCCAGACGATCCACGGCTTGTTCGGCGGTTTGAACGACAATAAACGCTTCGGTCACGATCAGCTTCCTGTGTTCTGACTTGCAGAGCTTCATCTTGCCTGCATCGTGGCGTCACGGGAACAGTGGCATGTTGGCAACTGCACAATATATGGGTCACCTACGATCACTGTAGGAGCTGCCGAAGGCTGCGATCTTTTGATCTTATAAACAGCAAGATCAAAAGATCGCAGCCTTCGGCAGCTCCTACAGGTGATTTTGTGTGAGGTCAGAAGCCTTGCGGGGTTGAGCGGGCGACGAGGGCTTCGACGTCCAGACCACGCGGCAAGGCGCCGTAGACCCGGCCGCCACCGCTCAGACGGCTGGCAATGAAAGCATCACTGACCGAAGAGTTGCCGGCCTCCAGCAACAGCTTGGCCTGCAAACCGAGCGCGATGTCTTCGGTCAGTTGCCGTGCCCGATACTGAATGTCGCTGGTGTCCTTGAACTGCGCCTGCAACTGCTGAATATGCGCGGCCAGGCGTTTGTCACCATGTCCGTCGCCCAGCTCACTGAACAACACATCCAGCACTCCCGGCTCTTTCGACAAGGCGCGCAACACATCGAGGCACTGCACATTCCCCGAGCCTTCCCAAGTCGAATTTACCGGCGCCTCGCGGTACAGACGCGGCAGGATGCTGTCCTCCACATACCCGGCGCCGCCCATGCATTCCGCCGCTTCATTGATCATCCCCGGCGCACGTTTGCAGATCCAGTATTTGCCCACCGCCGTCACCAGCCGGGCGAATTGCGCTTCGTGGCGATCATCCAGATGATCCAGCGCCTTGCCCATGCGCAAACTCAGCGCCAGCGCGGCTTCGCTTTCCAGCGCCAGATCGGCCAGCACGTTTTGCATCAACGGCTGCTCGCTGAGCAGTTTGCCGCCGACCTTGCGGTGCGCGCAGTGGTGGCTGGCCTGGGTCAGCGCCTGACGCATCAGCGCACTGGAACCGACCATGCAATCGAAACGGGTCATCGCCACCATTTCGATGATGGTCGGTACGCCGCGCCCTTCTTCGCCGACCATCCACGCCAGCGCGCCGCGGAACTCCACTTCACTGGAGGCGTTGGACTGGTTGCCCAATTTGTTTTTCAGACGCTGGATATAGAACTGATTGCGCGTGTCATCCGGGCGATGGCGCGGCAGCAGGAAGCAGCTCAAACCCTTGTCGGTCTGCGCCAGCGTCAGGAAGGCATCGCACATCGGCGCCGAGCAGAACCACTTGTGCCCGACCAGTTCATAAGCCTGACCCGGGCCGCTGGCGCCGACCGGATAGGCCTTGGTGGTGTTGGCGCGCACGTCGGTGCCGCCCTGTTTTTCAGTCATGGCCATGCCGATGGTCACGCCGGCCTTGTGCGCCATGCCGACATTGCGCGGGTCGTATTCGGTGGCGAGGACTTTCGGCAGCCACTGCTCAGCGATATTCGCCTGCAAACGCAGGGCCGGCACGCTGGCGAAGGTCATGGTCAGCGGGCAACCGCTGCCCGCCTCAGCCTGACTGTGCAGATAACTCATGGACGCGCGGGCAACGTGCGCGCCGTCCTGTGGGTGAGTCCACGGCATCGACGTCAGACCATGCTCAATCGCCATGCGCATCAGTTGGTGATAAGCGGGATGAAATTCCACCAGGTCGATGCGATGGCCGTAGCGGTCATGGCTAGCGAACGTTGGTTTGTTCTGGTTGGCGAGGAACCCGGCTTCCATCAGCGGGCCACCGGCCAGCGCGCCGTAGGCATCGATTCGCGACTCAGCCCAACCGGCACCGAACCGGCGCGACCACTCCTGCAACGGCAGGTCGATACGGTACAGGTTGGTGCCGTCCAGCGACGGTGGCTGGTTGGTGACTTCGTGGGTTTCGGCGAACTGATGCAGGTTCATGACGGGGCTCCTTTGGGCAACCGAGGAACTCAGTTAAGCACCGCACCGCAACCGGTCAAAGTGTCATATCAGCCGAATTTGCGGCGCTTTTACCCTATCAGCAGCACAACACGCGCCGCTCCAGCGCAGATTGCAGGTCTTCGAATTTCACCGGTTTGTTCAGGTAGTCAATCGCGGCGCCCGTTGCGCAAAGCTCTCGATCAGCGTTCAACGCCAACATGAACACCGGCAGATTGGCGCAGCCCGGCAGCGCATGAATCTGGCAGCACAACGAAACGCCTTCGTGGCTCGGCAACTGGCAATCGATCAGCACCGCATCGACCGTTTCACGCTGCAAACAATCGAGCGCCGCTGCGCCGTTGTCAGCGGTACGCACGCGAAAACCGAGCTTGAGCAACATGCCGCGCATCACCAGTTGGTTGACGCTGTTGTCGTCCACCAGCAACACCGTGCAGTCCTGCGGTGCACGCACGCAATCGTGTGCAGGTATCGGCGTCGATGCCGCCTCAACCACCGGCAACTCAAACTCGACATCCAGCTGGAAGCGGCTGCCACGCCCGGGCTCCGAGCGGTGCGTGAGCTTGCCGCCGAGCAACTCGACCAACTGTCGACAGATCGCCAGCCCGACGCCCAAACCGCCATATTCGCGAGTCATTGAACCGTCGAGCTGGAAGAAGCGCTGGTACATGGTGGCTTCGCCCAGATCGGTAAAGCCGATGCCGGTGTCGATCACCGCAAATGACAACGCCAGGCGATTGTCCGTCGACGGTTTGCCCGTGACCCGCAGCGCCAGGCCGCCGACGCGGGTGAACTTGATCGCGTTATCCAGCAGGCATTCCAGGCATTGCACGAGTTTGGCGCTGTCGCCATGCAAGCGATCCGGCAAGCTCGGCAGGACTTCAACCTTGAAGTCCAGCGACTTGCTCGCCGCATTGCCGTCGAACTGTGCGCGCAACGCCTCGACCACCGCGCGCAGACTGAAACTGCCCGGTGTGGCCTTGAGTTTGCCGGCCTGCAATTCGGTGAGGGTGAGGATGCCGTTGACCATGCGCATCATGTCCCGCGCAGACCCGGCGGCGGTCTGCTGGTATTGCTCAAGCTCCGGATCCAGATCGACGGTCTGCATCAGTTCCAGCGAACCGATCACGCCATTCATCGGCGTACGCAGTTCGTGGGTCAGCGTCGCCAGGAATTCATCCTTGAGCTTGTTGCTATGGGCCAGTTGCTGGTTGAGCACTTCGAGTTTTTGCCCCGCGTCGTACAGCGTTTGCGCCTGCTGCTCGCGCATCGCGTTGATCCGGTCGGCCAGTGCCAGCGACAGCAACGCCACCTCAATGGCCGAACCGATCTGGCTGGCGTACATGGTCAGGAACACATTCGGCAGCAAGCCCAGCACCATCAGCGTGTTGACGACGCCGCCGAGCAGAAACGCCGACCAGGCGATGATGAAATAGCGCGCCACGCGCAAGCCGCGCCACCAGGCAAGAATCCCGGCGGCAAAAATCACCACAGTAAAGGTCAGCGCCAGCGTCGTTGCCAGCCGCAAAGCCAGGGCGTAACTGGTCATCAGTGACAGACCGATGACCAACGCACCGAATGCAATGAGCCCGATCAGCAAGCGATCGAGCCAACGGCTGTGGTTTTTGGTCTGCAGGAAGCTGCGGGCGAACTGACTGCCGAACAGGCCGGCGCAGCCAATGAAGAATGGCGTCGCGGCGTTGGCCCACCATGGGTTGTCCGGCCAGAAGTACTCGACCGCCGCACCGTTCACCGACAGTTGATAGAGACCGAACGAAGCAATGTAGAAGATGTAATAGAGGTAGCTGGTGTCGCGCACGCTGAGGTAGATGAACAGGTTGTAGACCAGCATCCCCAACAGCACGCCATAAATGATGCCAAGCACATACAGGCGCACGGGTTGATCTTCGAGGTACGCAGTACTGGACCATAACGTGACCGGTGCCTGGATTGAGCCTTCGCTGGCCAGTCGCAGGTACACGGTTTGCAGTTGATCGGGCTTGAAGGAAAGGTCGAACAAATAGTTGTTCTGACGGATCTCGCGACTGGCGAACGGCAAGGCATCGCCGGTTTGCCGGACGAGGCGGTAGTCGCCACTGGCGTCAGGCATATAGAGGTCGAGATGGTCGAGCGGTGGGTACGCCAGTTCCAGCAGCCACGTGCGCTGGGCGGCGGGATTGCTCGGACGGTAATGCAGGTCGATCTTCAACCAGAACGCCGAGCGCGAGTATCCGGCATTGAGCGTGGCTTTATCGTGAGCTTTGAAATTGCCGGCAGCAGCCTGCGCGCGAACATCGGCAATGCTCGCCTGACCACTCGGGTCTTCGAACACTTGCAGCGATCGGCCCAGAGGGAGGCTCTGGGTAAACTCGTCGAATTCGACGGCGCTCGCCATTAGGGGCAAGCAGAACAACAACATCAGCAAATAGCGCATTGAAGCCCCAGCGTGGCTCGTCCGGTTGTGTCAGGAAGCCCCCCATTCCCTTTGAGTAGACGTAAAACCGGTATTACCTGTTATTGGTTTGGATCCAGACTAGCATAGCCGTTGATGGCCATTGAGCACCATTGAAATTTTTCCTACAAAGGCTCTAGAACGGGCGTTCCAGAGCAAAGCAGCGAGCTAGAGCTGTTGGATTGGTCAGGAAGACAAAAAGATCGTCCGAACGCGGCCCGAGCCTTCGGCAGCTCCTACATTGGAATGCGTTCCCTGCAGGTGCTGCCGCAGGCTGAGATCTTTTGATCTTGCGCTACCGCCCACACCCGAAAATCAGCTTTGGTGGTAAGCTCGCGCACCATGAATATCTACAGCTCTCGCCCCGTTGTCCTCTGTCTCTCCGGCCACGACCCAAGTGGTGGCGCCGGCTTGCAGGCAGATATCGAAGCCTTGCTCGCGCAGGGTTGCCATGCGGCTCCGGCCGTCACCGCCCTGACCGTGCAAGACACCGTCAACGTCACTGACTTCCGCGTCCTCGACCGTGAGTGGGTACTGGCCCAGGCCAATGCCGTGCTCAACGACTCCGAGGTCGCGGCGGTTAAACTGGGCATGCTCGGTTCGCTGGAAATGGTCGACACCGTGGTCGAACTGCTCTCGGCGCACCCGCACTTGCCAGTGGTCTGCGACCCGGTGCTGCGCGCCGGCGGCGGCGGACGCCTGGGCAAGGACGAGGTCGGCTATGCGATGCGCGAGCGTCTGCTGCCGCTGTCGATCATTGCCACCCCTAACCTCCCTGAAGCCCGCATCCTCGCCGAACTGCCCGAAGGCAGCGCCGACGAGTGCGCGGAAAAACTCCTGCCGTTCGTCAAAAACCTGCTGATCACCGGCGGCCACGGCGACGAAACTGAAATCCACAACCGCGTGTACAGCCGCGACGGTCTGCGTGAAACCTTTATCTGTCAGCGTCTGCCGGGCAGCTATCACGGTTCCGGCTGCACGTTGGCCAGTGCTTTGGCCGGGCGTCTGGCCCAAGGCGAACACTTGGCCAGCGCCGTGCGCAGCGCATTGGATTACACCTGGCGCACCCTGCGCGATGCCGAACAACTGGGCAAAGGCCAGTTCGTACCGCGTCGCCTGCCGCTGGATTTCTGCTCGTAACGTCGTGAGGTCTGCCCGATGAAACTACGTGGCCTGTATGCCATCACCGACAGCGAATTGCTGGCCGGCAAGTTTCTGTCTTACGTAGAGGCGGCGCTGGAAGGCGGCGTCACCCTGCTGCAATACCGCGACAAGAGCAACGACGAGGCTCGCCGTCTGCGCGAGGCCGAAGCGTTGCGCGATCTGTGCGAGCGCTACAAGACGCAACTGATCATCAACGATGACGCCGAACTGGCCGCACGCCTGAACGTCGGTGTGCACTTGGGCCAGACTGACGGCCCGCTGTCGCCGACCCGCGCCCTGCTCGGATCGAAAGCGATCATCGGTTCGACCTGCCACGCGCAAATCGCGCTGGCCGAACAAGCGGCCAAAGAAGGCGCGAGTTACGTCGCCTTCGGCCGCTTCTTCAATTCCAACACCAAGCCCGGCGCGCCGACGTGCAGCCTCGACCTGCTCGACGAAGCCAGGCGCACACTGCACTTGCCGATCTGCGCGATTGGCGGCATCACCCTCGACAACGCACCGCCGCTGGTCGCCCACGGGGTCGACCTGCTCGCCGTGGTCCACGGCTTGTTTGGTGCCGAAAGCACCGCCGAAGTGACCCGTCGCGCCCGCGCGTTCAATGAATTACTTAAAGTCTGATTTGAGAGCCCGATCATGTCTCGTTCCGAAACCCTGTTTGCCAATGCCCAGAAACACATCCCCGGTGGCGTGAATTCGCCAGTGCGTGCGTTCAAAAGCGTTGGCGGCACGCCGCTGTTCTTCAAGCACGCCGAAGGCGCCTACGTCACGGACGAAGACGACAAGCGTTATGTCGATTACGTCGGCTCGTGGGGGCCGATGATCCTCGGCCACAGCCATCCGGACGTGCTCGACGCGGTGCGCAATCAGCTGCAACACGGCTTGTCGTACGGCGCGCCGACTGCGATGGAAACCGAGATGGCCGATCTGGTCTGCTCGCTCGTGCCGTCGATGGACATGGTGCGCATGGTCAGCTCCGGCACCGAAGCGACCATGAGCGCGATCCGTCTGGCCCGTGGTTACACCGGCCGTGACAGCATCATCAAGTTCGAAGGCTGCTACCACGGCCACTCCGACAGCCTGCTGGTCAAGGCCGGCTCCGGCGCACTGACCCAGGGCGTGCCGAGCTCGGCCGGTGTGCCGGCGGCGTTCGCCAAGCACACCCTGACCTTGCCGTTCAACGATATCGACGCGGTTGAGAAGATGCTCGCCGAAGTCGGCCAGGACGTGGCGTGCATCATCGTTGAACCGGTGGCCGGCAACATGAACTGCGTACCACCGGCACCAGGTTTCCTCGAAGGCCTGCGTTCGCTGTGCGACAAACATGGCGTGGTGCTGATTTTCGACGAAGTGATGACCGGTTTCCGCGTTGCCCTCGGTGGTGCTCAGGCGTACTACGGCGTCAATCCTGACCTGACCACGTTCGGCAAGATCATCGGCGGCGGCATGCCGGTCGGCTGCTTCGGTGGCAAACGCGAAATCATGCAGCGCATCGCGCCGCTGGGCCCGGTGTATCAGGCCGGTACGCTGTCGGGTAACCCACTGGCGATGGCCGCCGGTTTGACTACTCTGCGTCTGATCAGCCGTCCGGGGTTCCACGCCGAGCTGACCGACTACACCACGCGTTTGCTCGACGGCCTGCAACAACGCGCCGATGCTGCCGGTATTCCGTTCGTGACCACGCAGGCGGGCGGCATGTTCGGTCTGTACTTCAGCGGCGCCGATGACATCGTCACCTTTGAAGACGTGATGGCCAGCGACGCTGCACTGTTCGGTCGCTTCTTCCACCTGATGCTGGAAGGTGGCGTTTACCTGGCGCCGAGCGCCTTCGAGGCCGGTTTCACTTCGATCGCTCACGGCGAAGCCGAGTTGAAACTGACGCTGGACGCTGCCGAGCGCGCCTTCGCCGCACTGAAATAATCGCACTACCGCTGACGTTGGCTATCGCCAGCGTCAGCATTCACCTACATCCATGCCGTTTTTCCGACGCTCCTGCTAAAAATCCCCCATAAAGTGGGCGATATATTCCCCGCGCAGCAGAAAAACGAGTAAAGACTTTGTAAGGTTGGCCCTGCTTATTTCATAATGCGCGCTTATTGGATCCCTCGATGGGTCCGCGTGCCCTTCAGAGGTAAGTCGATTCCCATGAACCGCACCGGCCGCACCCTTGCCTTGGGCTGCCTGTTGCTCCTTCAGCCCCTGCTCGCGCATGCACAAGCAGGCGGCAACTCGTTGTTGATCCCGGCGATGGGTCGTTGCACCCTCAATACTCAGCCGCAAGACGTCACGCAGGCACTGGCCGCCTGCCAGAAAGCGGCGGACGAAGGGGATGCGCAAGCGCAATACGAGTTGGGTGAGTTCTACTACGACGGCAAGAATGCGCCGCGCGACCTCAATCAAGCCCTGAGCTACTTCGAAAAAGCCTCGCTGCAAGGCCACGCTCAGGCGCAATTCAAACTGGGCACCATGTTCTTCCACGGTGAAGGCGTGCAGGCCAACAACATTCAGGCGTACATCGTGCTGAAGATGGCTGCAGTCAACGGCGCTGAAGACGCGCTCGACACGGCCGACGAAGTCTCGGAAAAAATGTCCCGCGAAGACCTCGAAACCGCCACGCAGGTGCTCGGGCAAATTTTCCGTAAATACCTGATGGAACTGCAGAGCGCCGATGGGCGTACGCCTTTCTCACCTCTTCCCTGATCAGCGATCGTTCCCACGCTCTGCATGGGAACGATCATCTGAACCGGCTTACTTCTCAGGCATCGGCATCGGGAACGGCATCACATTGCCGACCGCGCCACGGGCTTCGCTGATTTTCGGGGTACCCAGACGCTCAACCTCGTCGATGCGCACAATCGAATGCATCGGCACAAAGCTGCGCACCACGCCTTCGAACTGCGCCTTGAGCTTTTCTTCGCTCGGATCGACGACCACTTGCGTGCGCTCGCCAAAGACGAACTCTTCCACTTCCAGAAAACCCCACAGATCACTTTGATAGATCTGTTTGGCGTACATTTCGAACACCTGGCCCTGGTTGAGGAAAATCACCTTATAGATTGGAGCTTCGCGTTTGGTCATGGCGGGGGGATAACATCGGGGATAAAAATGAGGGCGCAAACTATAGCATAGCCTCCGGACGCACAGCGGTAGGAACCTGCGGGCTTGTTCCCTATAATGCCGGGTTCTTTGAATCACGTGACGACACTAATCCATGGCCAAGAAGCTTTACATCGAAACCCACGGTTGCCAGATGAACGAGTACGACAGCTCGCGCATGGTCGATCTGTTGGGTGAACATCAGGCCCTGGAAGTCACCGCTCGCGCGGAAGACGCCGACGTGATTCTGCTCAACACCTGCTCGATCCGTGAGCGCGCGCAAGACCGCGTGTACTCGCAGCTCGGCCGCTGGCGCGAACTGAAACTGGCCAACCCGGAGATGGTGATCGCCGTCGGCGGTTGCGTCGCCAGTCAGGAAGGTGCGGCGATCCGGGATCGCGCGCCGTACGTCGACGTCGTGTTCGGCCCGCAGACCCTGCACCGTCTGCCGGAAATGATCGACGCCGCGCGCATCACCAAGCTGCCGCAAGTCGACGTGTCGTTCCCGGAAATCGAAAAATTCGACCACCTGCCGGAGCCGCGCATCGATGGCCCTAGCGCCTACGTGTCGGTGATGGAAGGCTGCAGCAAGTACTGCACGTTCTGCGTGGTGCCATATACCCGCGGCGAAGAAGTCAGCCGGCCGTTCGATGACGTGATCGCCGAAGTCATCCATCTCGCCGAAAACGGCGTGCGTGAAGTGACCTTGCTCGGGCAGAACGTCAATGGCTATCGCGGCACCACCCACGACGGTCGTCTGGCCGATCTCGCCGAGCTGATCCGTGTCGTCGCCGCGATCGATGGCATCGACCGTATTCGCTATACCACTTCGCACCCGCTGGAGTTCTCCGACAGCCTGATCCAGGCCCACGCCGATGTCCCGGAACTGGTGAAACACCTGCACTTGCCGGTGCAATCGGGTTCCGACCGGATTCTCGCAGCGATGAAGCGCAACCACACGGCGCTGGAGTACAAATCCAAGCTGCGCAAACTGCGCGCCGCTGTGCCGGGGATCTGCATCAGCTCGGACTTCATCGTCGGCTTCCCGGGCGAAACCGAGAAAGATTTCGAACAGACCATGAAGCTGATTGCCGACGTCGGTTTCGACTTCTCCTATTCCTTCGTTTATAGCCAGCGCCCGGGCACCCCGGCTGCCGATCTGGCCGACAACACTCCGGAAGAGTTGAAGAAGGAGCGCCTGAATGCGCTGCAACATCGCTTGAATCAGCAAGGTTTCGAGATCAGCCGACAGATGGTCGGCTCGGTCCAGCGCATTCTGGTGACCGACTATTCGAAGAAAGACCCGGGCGAGCTGCAAGGGCGCACCGAGAATAATCGTATCGTCAACTTCCGCTGCGACAATCCCACCCTGATCGGCCAGTTCGCCGACGTGTACATCGACGCGGCGCAACCGCACTCGCTGCGCGGCTCGCTGATCCAATAACACGCAAAAGATCGCAGCCTTCAGCAGCTCCTACATGGATCGCATTCCCCCTGTAGGAGCTGCCGGAGGCTGCGATCCTGACGGTCTCGACGCCAAGAATATTTAAGAGCTTTCGCACCCAAGCCTCTGGCGTTATCCTTGATTTCATCTTAATTGCCCCAGGGCGGCTAAATACGACCTTGAACGCACCCATAGAACCACATCGTTTTATCCTCGAGCCCTTTGAGGCTCGCCGCTTCGCCAATCTGTGCGGGCAATTCGACGAGCATTTGCGCTTGATCGAACAGCGCCTGACCATCGAGATCCGCAACCGCGGAAATCAGTTCGAGCTGATCGGCGACCCCAAACACACCACGTCTGCGGAAAACCTGCTGCGCCGCTTGTACCGCGAAACCAAAGGTACCGAGCTGTCGCCGGACCTGGTGCACCTGTTCCTGCAGGAATCGGCCGTCGTCGAGCTGGACAATCACGCCCCCGCCGAAGCCTCCGTCGCCCTGCGCACCAAGAAAGGCATGATTCGCCCACGCGGCTTGAATCAGCTGCGCTATGTGAAGGAAATCCTCGGCAACGACATCAACTTCGGCATCGGCCCCGCCGGTACCGGCAAGACCTATCTGGCCGTGGCGTGCGCGGTCGATGCACTGGAGCGCGAGCAGATCCGCCGCATCCTGCTGGTCCGTCCGGCGGTTGAAGCGGGTGAAAAACTCGGCTTCCTGCCCGGCGACCTGTCGCAGAAGATCGACCCGTACCTGCGCCCGCTCTACGATGCGCTCTACGAGATGCTCGGTTTCGAATACGTGGCCAAGCTGATCGAACGTCAGGTGATCGAAGTTGCGCCACTGGCCTACATGCGCGGTCGCACGCTGAACAACAGCTTCATCATTCTCGACGAAAGCCAGAACACTACCGTCGAACAAATGAAAATGTTCCTGACCCGGATCGGCTTCGGCTCTACAGCAGTGATCACCGGTGACATCACCCAGGTCGACCTGCCGAAAGGCACCAAGTCGGGCCTGCACCACGTGATTGAAGTGCTCAAAGACGTGCCGGGCATCAGCTTCACGCACTTCCAGCCTAAAGACGTCGTGCGCCATCCTTTGGTCCAGCGGATCGTCGAAGCCTACGAGCGCTTCGAAAACCGTGACGAAGCCCCCAAGGACACCTCGCGAAATGCTTGAGCTAGACCTGCAAATCGCGACTGAAGCGAGCGCGCCGAGTGAAGTCGACTTCCGTCTGTGGTGTGAACTGGCCCTGCGCCAGCGCACCGCTGACTCGGAAATGACCATTCGTCTGGTCGACGAGGAAGAAGGCCGCGAGCTCAACCACACCTGGCGTCACAAGGATTACGCGACCAACGTCCTGTCGTTCCCGGCCGAAGTGCCCGACGAGTTTCTCGACATCCCGCTGCTCGGCGATCTGGTGATCTGCGTGGCCGTGGTCGAGCGTGAAGCCGCCGAACAAGGCAAGGAACTAAAGGCCCATTGGGCACATCTGGTCATTCACGGCTGCTTGCATCTGCTTGGTTACGACCATATAGATGACGAGGAAGCCGAAGAAATGGAAGCACTGGAACGCGAGTTGCTTGCCGAATTGGGCTATCCCGATCCGTACGCGGACGACGAACCCGAAACATCCCCTATCGTTACAACAAAGGATTCAGAGTAATCGCTATGAGCGAAGATCGATCGAGCAACGGGCAGAAGTCATGGCTGGGTAAACTGACCCAGGCTTTTGCCCACGAGCCGAAGAACCGTCAGGAGCTGCTTGAGCTGCTGCGTGATGCACATCAGAACAAACTGCTGGACAGCGAAGCGCTGGCCATCGTCGAAGGCGCCATTCAGGTGGCTGACCTGCAAGTACGCGACATCATGGTGCCGCGCTCGCAGATGATCAGCATCAAGGCGACCCAGACACCGCGTGAATTCCTCCCGGCCGTGGTCGACTCGGCCCACTCGCGCTATCCGGTCATCGGTGAAAGCCATGACGACGTGATGGGTGTGCTGCTGGCCAAGGATCTGCTGCCGCTGATCCTCAAGGAGAACGGCGACAGCTTCAACATCAAGGACCTGCTGCGCCCGGCCACGTTCGTGCCGGAGTCCAAGCGTCTGAATGTGTTGTTGCGTGAATTTCGCGCCAACCATAACCACATGGCCATCGTCATCGACGAATACGGCGGCGTGGCGGGCCTGGTAACGATTGAAGACGTGCTGGAGCAGATCGTCGGCGACATCGAAGACGAGCACGACGTCGAAGAAGACAGCTACATCAAGCCGCTGCCGAGCGGTGACTTCCTGATCAAGGCCCTGACGCCGATCGAGAACTTCAACGAGTTCTTCGACAGCGAATTCTCCGATGACGAGTTCGACACCGTTGGCGGCCTGGTGATGAGCGCGTTCGGGCACTTGCCAAAACGCAACGAAATCACTGAAATCGGCGCCTATCGCTTCCGCATCCTGAACGCCGACAGCCGTCGGATTCATTTGCTGCGACTGACCCCAATCGCTCGGTAATACATCTAAGGATTGAAATGCGCTGGACAACCCGCCCCGGCTGGCCCGGTAACCTGCTGGCCGTGGCGGCCGGTGCAATCACCACCTTCGCTCTGGCACCTTTCAACATCTGGCCGCTGGCTTTGCTGGCGGTCGGCTTGTTCTATGCCGGTTTGCGCGAACTGAGCCCGCGTCAGGCGCTGGGCCGTGGCTGGTGTTTCGGTTTCGGCCTGTTCGGCGCCGGCACCAGCTGGATCTATTACAGCATTCACCATTTCGGCGGCGCTTCGGTGCTGCTGGCCGGGTTCCTGATGCTGCTGTTCACAGCGGCGATCGCTTTTTTCTTCGCTTTGCCCGCCTGGCTCTGGGCGCGCTGGTTGCGTCGCAACGAGGCGCCACTGGCCGATGCATTGGCATTTGCTGCGTTGTGGGTTGGCCAGGAAGCGTTTCGCGGGTGGTTCCTCACCGGGTTCCCGTGGCTGTACTCCGGTTATAGCCAGCTCGACGGGCCGTTGGCCGGACTCGCGCCAGTCGGTGGTATGTGGCTGGTGTCGTTCGTTCTGGCATTGACCGCAGCATTGATCTACAACACGCCGCGTCTACTGCAAACCGGCCGCAAAGGTTTTGTTGCCGCAGGTTTGGTGCTGCTGGTTGGCCCTTGGGTGGCCGGCATTGCGCTTAAGGGCCACGCCTGGACCAGCCCGTCCGGTGCGCCGCTGTCCGTTGCCGCGATTCAGGGCAACGTTGCGCAAAGCATGAAATGGGACCCGGCGGAGCTAAACGCACAGTTGGCGCTTTACCGCGATCTCAGTTTCCGCTCGAAACCGGTGGACCTGCTGATCTGGCCGGAAACCGCCGTGCCGGTACTCAAGGAGTCCGCCGAGGGCTACCTGAGCATGATGGGCAACTTCGCCGCCGAGCGTAAATCAGCACTGATCACCGGCGTACCCATTCGCGAAACGGTGCGTCACGAAAAACGCTTCTTCAACGGCATCACTGTCGTAGGCGAAGGTGATGGCACTTACCTGAAGCAAAAACTGGTGCCGTTCGGCGAATATGTGCCGTTGCAGGATATCCTGCGCGGGCTGATCGCCTTCTTCGACCTGCCGATGTCCGACTTCGCTCGTGGCCCGGCGGATCAGGCACTGTTGCAAGCCAAGGGTTATCAGATCGCACCTTTCATCTGCTACGAGGTGGTGTATCCGGAATTCGCCGCTGGCCTGTCGGCGCGCAGTGATCTGCTGCTGACGATCAGCAACGACACCTGGTTCGGCACCTCTATTGGCCCGCTGCAACATTTGCAGATGGCGCAGATGCGCGCGCTTGAGGCTGGGCGCTGGATGATTCGTGCAACCAACAACGGCGTGACCGGCCTGATCAACCCGTTCGGGCAGATCACCGAGCAGATCCCGCAGTTTGAACAGGGCATTCTCTACGGCGAAGTGGTGCCGATGCATAACCTGACGCCGTACCTGCAATGGCGCTCATGGCCGTTGATCATCGTGTGCTTGCTGCTGTTTGGCTGGGCACTGATGGCCAGCCGGATGTCGAAAACGCTTTAAAGCCCCCAACAATGATCGTTCCCACGCTCCGCGTGGGAATGCCGCCGGGGACGCTCCGCGTTCCGCTTCGGATGTGGCGCAGAGCGCCACGGGATGCATTCCCACGCAGAGCGTGGGAACGATCAGTCACCGCGGTAGAACAACGAATACCCCACCTGCCCCACCGCCTCATTCAGCAACTGCCCGCTCTGCCAGATCGATTTGAATTCCGGCAACCAGCCACCAAACGGTCTGGCATTATCGGTCCCCAGAAACCCGACCGGCGCCGGCACCACTTCAAATCCCGCCTGCTGAAAACTCCACACCGAGCGCGGCATATGCCAGGCCTGCGTGACCACCACTACGCGCTTGATTCCCTGCGGCAACAAGATATCAGCCGTGAATTTCGCGTTTTCCCACGTCGTCCGGCTCTCGCCTTCCTGCCAACGCACTGTCACCCCAAAGTCGTCTCGCAAAGAATCCGCCATCAACTTTGCCTCGGTCGGCGGCGTCCCGTAATGCAGGCCGCCCGTGGTCAAAATCGGCAAGCCCGAGGCTTTCGCCAGCCGCGCGGCATAACGCTGACGCTCAAGCCCTACGCCGGTCGGCTGATCCTCACCCCAGGCCAGATCGCCGCGCTCGCGCCCGGAACCCATCACCACAATGGCATCCGCTCGTTGCGCCAGCGTCGCCCATTCTTCACGTGCCAGCGGCGGCTCGCGCTCCAGCGCTTTGGCGCCCCATTGCACGACCACCGGCAGGCTCATGAGCCACAGCCCGCCAAAACCAAGGGCAAAACACACGCCAGCGATTCGCGGCCGTGAGCGGCGAAGCCACCACGCAGCCAGCAACAGCAGCAAAAGAATGCCGGGCGGCAATAAAAGTTGTTTGATGAAATAACGAAAGGGCATCGAGCATCTCCAGAGATGCCCGAAGCCTAAGAGTGTTAATAAAGCGTTACAACCAATAGGTGGGATCCTGTTGAAAAAGATCCGGTTCCTAACCTGCCATGCGCTTACTTGGCCTGCAAAGAGCGAACCTTGACGGTGTCTCTGCCGGGTGCCTTGTCCTTGAGCCAGATAACCTTGGCCGAATGTGCTGCATCGAGCTGCTTCACTGCTTGTGACAGGCATCCATGCGATTCACGTTCACTGCGATCCAGATAGGCCTTGACCAGTTTGAACTCGGCGGGGCTCAAGCCACGCAATTCCAGTTCCAGGGGGCGCTCGTCGCGCAGCCGGTCAGCGGTTTTTACTGCGTCCAGGGCCATACCCAGACGGTCGATCAACCTCTCGTACAACTCGGGTTTAGTCACGTTTTTTTGCCGTTGCTCCACCATCCCTCACCTCATTGAAGATAAGACTCACTCCCCAGTTAGAGCTTAGCTTCGCTGCACAAACCGGCTGCACGCCGCGACCAACGGCCCTCGCCACGGATTTGTCGGGACAAACAGCTGTAATCAGGGTTTCCCTAGGCCAAGCGCGGTCATGTATGCTACGGCGCTTCCTGTAATTCCACTTCCAGCTCGTCCGGGCCACCCCGGAACCTGCGTTGAAGAGGATTAGGCCACCCCTATCCAGTACAAAAGTAGCCATGCACGAACAATATCAGCCCCGTGAAATCGAAGCCGCCGCCCAGTCGTTCTGGGACGAGCAAAAGTCCTTTGAAGTCAGTGAACAGCCAGGCAAGGAAACTTACTACTGCCTGTCGATGTTCCCTTACCCCAGCGGCAAGCTACACATGGGGCACGTGCGCAACTACACCATCGGCGACGTGATCTCCCGCTACCAGCGCATGCTTGGCAAAAACGTTCTGCAACCCATGGGTTGGGACGCGTTCGGTATGCCGGCAGAAAACGCTGCGATGAAGAACAACGTCGCCCCGGCCAAGTGGACCTACGAAAACATCGCCTACATGAAAACCCAGCTGCGCAGCCTGGGTCTGGCGGTCGACTGGTCGCGCGAAGTCACCACCTGCAAACCGGATTACTACCGCTGGGAACAATGGCTGTTCACTCGCCTGTTCGAAAAAGGCGTGATCTACCGTAAAAACGGCACCGTGAACTGGGACCCGATCGATCAGACCGTTCTGGCCAACGAACAGGTGATCGACGGTCGCGGCTGGCGTTCCGGCGCGCTGATCGAAAAGCGCGAAATCCCGATGTACTACTTCAAGATCACCGCTTACGCGGATGAGTTGCTGGAGAGCCTCGACGAACTGACTGGCTGGCCTGAACAGGTCAAGACCATGCAGCGCAACTGGATCGGCAAATCCCGCGGCATGGAAGTGCAGTTCCCGTACAACGTCGATTCCATCGGCGAAGCCGGCACTCTGAAAGTCTTCACCACCCGTCCGGACACCCTGATGGGTGCGACTTATGTCGCCGTGGCTGCCGAGCACCCACTGGCCACTCTGGCCGCAAAAAACAACACCGAGCTGCAAGCGTTCATCGCTGAATGCAAAGGCGGCAGCGTGGCCGAAGCCGACGTCGCCACTCAAGAGAAGAAAGGCTTGCCGACCGGCCTGTTCGTCGAGCACCCACTGACCGGAGAAAAACTCCCGGTGTGGGTCGCCAACTACGTGCTGATGCACTACGGCGACGGCGCGGTCATGGCTGTACCGGCGCACGACGAGCGCGATTTCGAATTCGCCCACAAGTACAACCTGCCGGTTAAATCCGTAGTGCGTACCAGCTCCGGCGATACCAACCCGGCCCCGTGGCAAGACGCTTACGGCGAGCACGGCACGCTGATCAACTCCGGTGAGTTCGACGGTCTCGACTTCGCCGGCGCGTTCGACGCCATGGAAGTCGCCCTGATCAAGAAAGAACTGGGCGCCTCGCGTACTCAGTTCCGCCTGCGCGACTGGGGCATCAGCCGTCAGCGCTACTGGGGCTGCCCGATCCCGATCATCCACTGCGATGCGTGCGGTGACGTACCGGTGCCGGAAGATCAACTGCCTGTGGTCCTGCCGGAAGACGTGGTGCCGGATGGCGCCGGTTCGCCGCTGGCACGCATGCCTGAGTTTTACGAATGCAGCTGCCCGAAATGCGGCCAGCCTGCCAAGCGTGAAACCGACACCATGGACACCTTCGTCGAGTCGTCGTGGTACTACGCCCGTTACGCCTCGCCGCACTTTGAAGGTGGTCTGGTAGAAAAAACCGCCGCCGATCACTGGCTGCCGGTCGATCAGTACATCGGCGGTATCGAACACGCCATTCTGCACCTGCTCTACGCGCGCTTCTTCCACAAGCTGATGCGCGATGAAGGCCTGGTGAGCTCCAACGAGCCGTTCAAGAACCTGCTGACCCAAGGTATGGTGATCGCCGAGACTTACTACCGTCGCGAAGCCAATGGTGCCTACACCTGGTTCAACCCGGCGGACGTGGAACTCGAGCGCGACAGCAAAGCCAAGGTCATCAGCGCCAAGCTGAAATCCGACGGTCTGCCGGTGGAAATCGGTGGCACCGAGAAAATGGCCAAGTCAAAAAACAACGGCGTTGACCCACAGTCGATGATCGATCAGTTCGGCGCCGATACTTGCCGCCTGTTCATGATGTTCGCCTCGCCGCCAGACATGAGCGCCGAATGGTCCGACTCCGGCGTTGAAGGCTCGCACCGCTTCCTCAAGCGCGTCTGGCGTCTGGCGCAGGCCCATGTCACTCAAGGCCTGCCGGGCAAACTGGACATCGCCAGCCTGAATGACGAACAAAAAGCCGTGCGCCGCGCGATCCATCTGGCCATCAAGCAGGCCAGCCACGACGTCGGCCAGAACCACAAATTCAACACCGCCATCGCTCAGGTGATGACGCTGATGAACGTGCTGGAAAAAGCCGCACAAGGCACCGAGCAGGATCGCGCGCTGGTTCACGAAGGCCTGGAAGCCGTAACGCTGTTGCTGGCACCGATCACGCCGCACATCAGCCACGAACTGTGGAATCAACTGGGTCACGCCGACGCAGTGATCGACGCCGGTTGGCCAGCAGTGGACGAAAGCGCTTTGGTGCAGGACAGCCTGACCCTGGTTATTCAGGTCAACGGCAAGCTGCGTGGCCAGATCGACATGCCAGCCAGCGCAACCCGTGAAGAAGTGGAAGCGGCAGCACGCGCCAACGAAAACGTACTGCGTTTCGTCGACGGTCTGACCATTCGTAAAGTGATCGTAGTGCCCGGGAAACTGGTCAATATCGTCGCCAGCTAATTGGATCGGGCGTCAGGTTCGCCTGACGCCAAGTAAAACCTTTCGGGCCGCACCGTCGGCCCACGTGGTTTCAAGGGGAGCAACACAATGATCAAACGCAATCTGCTGGTGATGGGCCTCGCCGTTCTGTTGAGCGCCTGCGGTTTCCAGCTGCGCGGCACCGGCACCAACGAGCTGACAATCAAGGAACTTGATCTGAGCGCCCGCAACGCCTACGGCGAGACGGTCACGCAACTGCGTCAGGTGCTGGAGTCGAGCGGCGTCAAGGTTTACAGCGGCGCACCGTACAAGCTGTTCCTGGCTGACGAGCAGGAAAGCCAGCGCATCCTCAGTTACGCCGGTGCTGGCCGTACAGGTGAATATCAAGTCAACACGGTCCTGAACTACGAGATCCGTGGCGACAAGAACCTGCAACTGCTGAGCGACAA
Source organism: Pseudomonas sp. A34-9 (assembly GCF_029543085.1). Taxonomy (NCBI): domain Bacteria; kingdom Pseudomonadati; phylum Pseudomonadota; class Gammaproteobacteria; order Pseudomonadales; family Pseudomonadaceae; genus Pseudomonas; species Pseudomonas sp. A34-9. Next base: position 5,683,316 of record NZ_CP119967.1, read on the forward strand.
GCTTGAAGTGCAAAAGGTGTTCATCCACGACGGTAACAACCTCGTGGGCTCCGATCAGGAAGCCAACGACGCCCGTCGCGAAATGCGTCGCGAGCTGGTTCAGCGCATGATGTTGCGTCTGCAGCAACTGACGCCGGGCCAACTGCAACAACTGCAGCAAGCGGCCAATGATCGCGCCAAGGCAGAAGCCGATGCACTGCAAGCGGCGCAAAAGGCTGAAGCGGAAACCCCGCGTCAGTCGCCGCTCGAAATACCGCAGCAGTAAGACGTTCGGGGCGCTCAGGCGCCCCGTTCGACCTTTCTTATGAAGCTCGCTCCCGCCCAACTCGGTAAACACCTGCAAGGTGCTCTCGGCCCCGTCTACATCATCAGCGGCGATGACCCGCTGTTGTGTCAGGAAGCCGCCGACGCCATCCGCAGTGCTGCGCGCCAGCAAGGTTTCGACGAACGCCAGGTCTTCGCCGCCGACGCCAATTTCGATTGGGGCACGTTGTTGCAGGCCGGCGCCAGCATGTCGTTGTTCGCAGAAAAACGTCTGTTGGAACTGCGTCTGCCTTCGGGTAAACCGGGTGACAAAGGCGCAGCTGCGCTCATCGAATACTGCTCGCGTCCTGCTGAAGACACGGTTCTTCTCGTCAGCCTGCCCAAGCTCGATGGCAGCGCGCAGAAGACCAAATGGGGCAAGGCGCTGGTTGAAGGCCCACAGACCCAGTTCATCCAGATCTGGCCGGTAGACGCCAATCAACTGCCAAGCTGGATTCGTCAGCGTCTGTCGCAAGCCGGGCTGTCGGCCAGCCAGGACGCGGTCGAATTGATTGCTGCACGTGTCGAGGGCAACTTGCTCGCTGCCGCGCAGGAAATCGAAAAGCTCAAGCTGATGGCCGAAGGTGGGCAAATCACTGTTGAGACCGTACAAGCCGCTGTGGCGGACAGTGCGCGGTTTGATGTGTTTGGTCTGACCGACGCCGTGCTCAACGGCGAGCCGGCGCACGCGTTGCGCATGCTTGAAGGATTGCGCGGTGAAGGTGTTGAGCCGCCGGTGATTCTCTGGGCGCTTGCGCGGGAGTTGCGTCTGCTGGCCAATATCTCGTTGCAATACAGCCAGGGTACGCCGCTGGACAAGTGCTTCAGTCAGGCGAGGCCCCCCGTCTGGGACAAGCGCAAACCGTTGATGAGCAAAGCCTTGCAACGCTACTCGGCACAACGCTGGGCGCAGTTGTTGCTTGAGGCGCAGCGTATCGATGCACAAATCAAGGGGCAGGCGGCCGGCTCACCCTGGATGAGTCTGAGTCGCTTGGCGCTGTTGATGGCTGGCCAACGAATTTCACTGCCTGCCGAATAAGATCAAAAAGATCGCAGCCTTCGGCAGCTCCTACACCGATCCCTGTAGGAGCTGCCGAAGGCTGCGATCTTTTGACTTTTCTATAGCATGAGCAGATTATCTGCGGCGCAAAACCCACTCACTCGAGAGAACGCTCATGAGCAAAAAGCCATCGAAACATGGCCCCAACAAGGCCAAATCCATCGTCGCCCAGACCCTGTTCCGCAGTCGCCAGGAACGACCAACCAAGGGTAAAGGCAGCTACCGCCGCGAAGCCTTCCAGTCTGACAGCTGGGAGGCTTCTTACTTTCTGGCCGCTTAAAGCGCAGTACCCCCCGGTCATGTTAAGGTCTGCACCTGATTCGTTTTCCTGGAACTGTGCATGCCCCTAAGTCTTTCCCGTCGTTGGCCTGTCCGCCAATTGATCGCTGCCTCCAGCTTCATTCTGCTTGTCGCCTGCGCGGAAAAACCGACCGCCGCCGATGCGCAACCCCTTCAAGCCGCTCCTGTCGCCACGGCCCCAGCGATTATCCCGCCGGTAGTGCCGTCCGCCGACCCCCTTGATCTTCAGCCGACCCAGACTTTTGCCGAATGGCAGGCAGGCTTTCGCAAAGATGCGCTGGCCGCCGGGATCAGCCCTGAGCTGTTCGATCGCGCCTTTGCCAATGTCAGCTTCGACGCCAGCGTGATTCGGGCCGACCGCAGTCAGCCGGAGTTCTCCCGCCCGGTGTGGGAATACCTTGATGGCGCGCTTTCGCCACTGCGTGTGCGTAAAGGCCAGACACTGATCACTCAGTATGCCGATATTCTGCAAAGCATCGAACAGCGATATGGCGTCGACCGCCAGGCGCTGGTGTCGGTGTGGGGCATGGAAAGCAACTTCGGCCAGTTCCAGGGCAGCAAGTCGGTGATCAACTCGCTGGCCACCCTCGCTTACGAAGGCCGTCGGCCGGGCTTTGCTCATGCGCAATTGATCGCTGCGCTGCAGATTTTGCAACAGGGTGACATCACGCCGGAGAAGATGCTCGGTTCCTGGGCTGGCGCGATGGGGCAGACCCAGTTCATTCCGACCACTTACAACACTCACGCCGTGGACTTCGACGGTGACGGTCGCCGCGATATCTGGGGCAGCCCTGCCGATGCGTTGGCCTCGACGGCGCATTATCTGCAAAGCTCAGGCTGGCAGCGCGGGCAGCCGTGGGGTTTCGAAGTGCAACTGCCGAGCAGTTTCAATTACACGCTGGCTGATGGTGCGATTCGCAAGAGCGTCGCCGAATGGCGTCAGCTTGGCGTAATCCTGCCGAACGGCGCTCAGGTCCCAGCCGGTTCGGAACAATTGTCCGCGGCCTTGCTGCTGCCCGCCGGCTACCGTGGCCCGGCGTTCCTGATCCTCGACAACTTCCGGGCGATCCTCAAGTACAACAACTCCTCGTCGTATGCCCTGGCGGTGAGCCTTTTGTCCGAGCGTTTCAACGGCGGCGGTTTGATCAATGGCAGTTGGCCGAAAGATGACCTGCCGCTGAGCCGCACCGAGCGTATGGAATTACAGACCCTGCTGAGCGCTCGCAATTACGATGCCGGCACAGCGGACGGGATCATCGGCGCCAATACCCGTAAAGCGATTCGCAGTGCCCAGCAGTCGTTTGGCTGGCCGGCGGATGGTTATCCGACGCATAAGCTGCTTGAGAGCCTGCGAACTCAATAAAGCCAGATCAAAGATCGCAGCCTGCGGCAGCTCCTACATTGGAATCCGTTCCTGTAGGAGCTGCCGCAGGTTGCGATCTTTTGCTTTATCGGATCACCACATCCTGCTCCAGCATCAACTCTTTCTTCCCCGCATCCAGCCGCACCAGCGCACCCATCGGCAGCGTCAGGTTCGGATCGCAATGCCCGCTACGCCACCCCGATAACACCGGAATCCGCAACGGCTCGAAAGTCTGCTTGAGCAAACGGTTCAGTGCGGCGACATCCACCCCCGCCACGTCCCCGACCAGCACGCCGCGCAATTTGGCCAGCTTGCCGGCCAGGCGCATCTGGGTCAGCAAGCGGTCGATGCGATAGAGCGGCTCGTTGATATCTTCGATGAGCAGAATCACCCCCTCGACGTCGATTTCGTATGGCGTGCCCAATGTCGAAGCGATCATCGCCAGATTGCCGCCGAGCAAGCGCCCGTGCGCGATACCAGGCTCGACAGTGGTCAACGGATAAGCCACCGGATGGCTGAACACACTTCCCGCCTTCAATTGCCCGCGCAGCATGGCGAAAAACGAAGTGACGGTCGGCGGCTCCTTGTCACCAAGCAGATCGGCATTGAGCAAAGGCCCGTGAAAGGTCACAAACCCCGAATAACGACTGATGGCCAGATGCAACGCAGTGATATCGCTGTAGCCGACGAATGGCTTGGCGTTGCGGCTCAGCAGGTCATAGTCGATTCGGTCGAGCAGGCGCGGCGTACCGTAACCGCCGCGCAAGCAAATGATGGCGTCGACCTCAGGATCAGCGAACGCCGCGTGCAGATCGCGCAGGCGCACATCGTCACTGCCCGCCAGATAGCCGTCCTTTTCATAGACACCGGGAAACACCTTCAGCCCATAACCACGGGCGCGCATCCATTGCAGCGCTTTCTCGGTGTCCAGAGCTCCGGGACCCGCAGGCGCAATGACGCCGATCAACCCTTCCGAGGGCAGCGCGGGCACGGTTCTGTGCGGACAAAGTGTGTGGGTCGGTCGAACGGTCATCCTTGGATCTCCCTGTGAGTCATGCACACACAGTAGTCAGGAACGGGGGCAAACAGAAGAGGGTCGGCCACGCCGCAGGTTGCAGGAAAAATCAGCATCGAATGTAAGGCGGGCAAAAAAATGCCCGCCGGGCGTTAAAACCTCGGCGGGCAGTCTTTTCATTCAGCGCCGGATCAGGAACCCAGCAGCTCAGCCTTGACCAGCTTCGCCTGCTCGTCGGCATGGTACGAAGAACGCACCAGCGGGCCCGAGGCAACGTTCTTGAAGCCCATCTTGTAACCTTCCTCGGCGAACCAGGCGAAGGTGTCCGGGTGCACGAAACGCTGTACCGGCAAGTGGCTGCGCGACGGTTGCAGGTACTGACCGAGGGTCAGCATGTCGATGTCGTGTTCGCGCATGCGCTTCATCACTTCAATGACTTCTTCGTCGGTCTCGCCCAGACCCAGCATCAGGCCGGATTTGGTTGGAATGTGCGGCATCATCTGCTTGAAGCGTTGCAGCAGGGTCAGCGACCACTGGTAGTCCGAACCCGGACGCGCAGCCTTGTAAAGGCGTGGCACGGTTTCCAGGTTGTGGTTGAACACATCCGGCGGCTCGGCGGCAGTGATTTCCAGGGCGATGTCCATGCGGCCACGATAGTCCGGAACCAGAGTCTCCAGCTGCACGTTCGGCGACAGTTTGCGGATTTCGCGGATGCAGTCGGCAAAGTGCTGGGCACCGCCGTCACGCAGGTCGTCGCGGTCAACCGAGGTGATCACCACATACTTGAGTTTGAGGTCGGCGATAGCGATGGCCAGGCTTTCCGGCTCGTTGACGTCCAGTGGTTTCGGACGACCGTGGCCGACGTCGCAGAACGGGCAGCGACGGGTGCAGATGTCACCCATGATCATGAAGGTCGCGGTGCCGCCGGAGAAGCATTCACCGAGGTTCGGGCAGGAGGCTTCTTCGCAAACACTGTGCAGCTTGTGTTTGCGCAGCAGGCTCTTGATCCGGTCGACTTCCGGCGACACCGGGATGCGCACGCGAATCCAGTCAGGTTTCTTCGGCAGTTCGGTGGTCGGAATGATCTTTACCGGGATGCGTGCAACCTTCTCGGCGCCGCGCAGCTTGACGCCGGCTTCTACCTTGGGACGCGGGGCCGGGCGCTCGGTCACGTCGAGCGTCGGGATCATGGTTTGCACTGCATCAGTAGTCATATCAGTCGATTCCGCCCGTCAGGGTCGTCTGCTCAGCATAGTCGAGGTGTTTGACGAGCTGCGCACGCAGCCGGGCACTTACCTCGGCAAATTCAATCGATCCTGCGTGATCGCTGAGCTGGGTCATCGCCAGCCCGGCGTAGCCGCAGGGATTAATCCGTCGAAACGGTTCCAGGTTCATATCCACGTTCAGGGCCAGGCCATGAAAGGAACAACCGTGGCGAATCCGCAAACCCAGAGAAGCGATTTTCGCTCCATCGACGTACACGCCGGGAGCATCTGGCTTGGCCGCTGCAGTTACCCCGTAGCTGGCCAGCAGTTCGATCAGGCAAAGCTCCATGCGGCTGACCAGATCACGCACGCCGAAACCCAGCTTGCGTACATCCAGCAGCAGATAAGCCACCAACTGGCCGGGACCATGATAAGTCACCTGCCCGCCGCGATCGACCTGCACCACCGGGATATCACCCGGCAGCAGCAAGTGTTCGGCCTTGCCGGCCTGGCCCTGAGTGAACACCGGCGGGTGCTCGACGAGCCAGATTTCGTCGGCGGCATCGCTGCCGCGTTCGTTGGTAAAACGTTGCATGGCATGCCAGACCGGCTCGTAAGCCATCTGGCCGAGCTCACGAAAGCCCAGCGTGCCAGACATCACAACACCATATGCACGAAGCCGGTCGCCCGCAGTTCGCTGTTGATGTTGTACAGCTGATCCTGGTCGGTTGCGACGATGTGCAACTGAATGGTGGTGTACTTGCCGTTGGTGCTTTGACGTTCGTCGATGCGCTCATCATTGATGGTCGCGTGTTTCTTGACGATGTCGATGATCTTGTCCTTGTTGCCTACGCCGGTATCGCTGATCACCTTAACGGGATAATCCTTCACCGGGAATTCGATCTTTGGCGCCTTTACTTCGGTATCGGTCATGGCGTAACGGCCTCTAGAGCGCAAGCCGTGGTAACGCACATGGCCCCGCACCGGATCGGGGCGGGGCCATGCAGGTCAACACAAATCAGTTGAACAAGCCGTAGAAGAATAGACGGATGCTATCCCACATGCGGCGGAAGATACCACCCTCCTCGACGCCATCCAGAGCGATCAGGTCAGCGCTGTGCACCACCTTGTCTTCCAGTTTGACTTCGACTTTACCGATCACGTCGCCCTTGGCGATTGGCGCTGTCAGTTGCGGGTTCATGGTCATGCTCGCAGCGAGCTTCTTCAGCTGGCCTTTTGGCAGGGTCATGGTCAGGTCTTCAGCCAGGCCGGCCTTGACTTGATTGGTGGTGCCTTTCCACACCGGGGCCTGAGCCAGTTCGGTGCCCTTCTGATAGAAGGTCTGGGTTTCGAAGAAGCGGAAGCCGTAGGTCAGCAGCTTCTGGGTTTCAGCGGCGCGAGCCACTTCGCTGTTGGTGCCGAACACCACGGCGATCAGGCGCTGGCCGTCACGTACAGCCGAGGACACCATGCAGTAGCCGGCTTCGTCGGTGTGACCGGTTTTCAGACCGTCGACGGTCTTGTCGCGCCACAGCAGCAGGTTGCGGTTAGGCTGCTTGATGCCGTTCCAGAAGAACTCTTTCTGCGAGTAGATCGCGTAGTGAGCCGGATCTTCGTGGATGATCGCGCGGGCCAGGATCGCCATGTCGTGAGCCGACGAGTAGTGCTCAGGGTTTGGCAGACCGGTCGGGTTCATGAAGTGGGAATTGGTCATGCCCAGATCAGCCACAGTCTTGTTCATCAGGTCGGCGAAGGCGTCTTCGCTGCCGGCGATGTGCTCGGACAGCGCGACGCTGGCGTCGTTGCCGGACTGGATGATGATGCCGTGCAGCAGGTCGCTGACAGTCACCTGCGAGCCGACCTTGATGAACATCCGCGAACCGCCGGTGCGCCAGGCGTTTTCGCTGACGGTCACCGGATCGTTTTCACCGATCTGGCCGCGACGGATTTCCAGGGTCGCGATGTACGCGGTCATCAGCTTGGTCAGGCTGGCCGGTGGCAGACGCTGGTCGCCATTGTTCTCGACCAGCACGTTGCCGCTGCTGGCATCCATCAGAACGTAGGCTTTGGCGGCCAGTTGCGGTGGCGACGGCATCATCTCGGCCGCGAAGGCGGCTGGCGAGAGGAGCAGCGGGACTAGCAGACACAGGCGTTTGGCAAAGGTGGTGATGTTCATCCGTCTCTCGAAATCGCTAATGGAAACTGTCCTTGCGGACAAAATTTAATCAGATGACTTTCTAACGAGCCATCGCGTGTTCAGTTGCTCACTCCAGTCACCCTTGCCGGGCTTTTGTTCTTCGACGAGCCAACAACCTGGTTCACCCCCCAATACCGCAAGTGAACCGTCAATCAAGTTCTACGTATTACTCGGTGACCACACTTGGCGAACCAAGGTTGGCCAGGCGCACGCTGTTCTGCACCTGGGCAATTTCACCCGGCGAGCCGATCGGCCCCAGGCGAACCCGGTGCAGGGTCTGCTGATTGCGCACGATCGAGCTGATGAACACCGGAGCGCTCACCATCCCGCTGAGCTTCGACCTCAGCAGTTCTGCAGCGTCCGGGTTGGCGAACGCGCCCACCTGCAGATACTGGCCAGTTGCTGTTGCAGAAGCGTTTTTTTTTGCACTCATCGGCACCGGGACGGTGTCAGAGGCGTGTTGCTGCGGCGGCGGCGTCCACTGCTCGACAGTGCCGGCCGAGGCCGTGATCACCGGAGCGCTGTTCTGCGCGACCTGCGGCTCGTTGAGCATCAACGGTGCCGGACGGCCCTTGGCGGCCCAATATTGCTGCGGATCGATGCCTTCAACCTTGACGCGCGCCGTACCGGTTTCGGCGTAACCGAGTTTTTTCGCGGCGGCGTACGACAAGTCGATGATGCGATCGGAATAGAACGGCCCACGATCGTTGACCCGCAGGATCACTGTGCGGTTGTTGTCCAGGTTGGTCACCCGAACGTAACTTGGCAGTGGCAATGTCTTGTGGGCGGCACTCATGCCGTACAGGTCGTAAACCTCGCCATTGGCAGTGTTCTGACCGTGAAACTTGGTGCCATACCAGGACGCCGTGCCGGAGGCGACGTAGGTCTTGGATTCCTGCAACGGGAAGTAGGTTTTGCCCAGTACGGTGTACGGGTTGGCCTTGTACGGACCGGTGTGCAGGGTCGGCGTGGCATCAGGAATGCGCGAAACATCGACGTCCCACCACGGCGCGCCATCTTTGTGCGCGCGGTTGATATCCAGACCCGGCTGCGCTCGCACAACGGTATTGGAGGTTTTCGGCGTCGGGGATCGGCTGGTCGTGCAGCTGGCGACCAATACCGCCAACGCAGCGAATGCCACCAGCTTCAGGGGTTTATTGTTAGGCAATGCCCGCATTACTTGACGCCCCGTGCTTGTACCAGCTGTTCAGACAGTTGATGTACGGCCATGGCGTACATCACGCTGCGGTTATAACGCGTGATCGCGTAGAAATTCTTCAGGCCCATCCAGTATTCAGGGCCGTTGTCGCCTTCGAGGCGAAATGCAGTAACCGGCATATCATCGCGCAGCGCATCATGACTTGACCAGCCCAGCGCTCGCAACTCTCCGACGGTCTTCGTCGGCTCGATGCCAGTGGTCAGGCCTTCATCGACCTGTTCGCCGCGGACATCGGCACGGCTGACCACCGGCTCACCCGCGACCCAGCCGTGACGCTTGAAGTAGCTGGCGACGCTGCCAATCGCATCATCCGGGTTGTTCCAGATATTGATGTGGCCGTCACCGTCGAAATCCACCGCATACGCGCGAAAGCTGCTCGGCATGAACTGCGGCAAGCCCATGGCCCCGGCGTACGAGCCTTTGAGGGTCAGTGGGTCGACCTGTTCTTCACGGGCCAGCAACAGGAACTCACGCAGTTCCTTGCGGAAAAATTCGGCACGGGGAGGATAGTCGAAACCGAGCGTCGACAAGGCATCGATCACCCGGTAATTACCGGTATTACGTCCGAAAAAGGTTTCAACACCGATAATCGACACGATGACTTGTGCCGGTACGCCGTATTCCTGCTCGGCACGGGCCAACGTCGCCTCGTGCTGACGCCAGAAGTCCACACCACGAGCGATACGCGCATCGGTGATGAACATCGGGCGATATTCTTTCCACTGTTTGACCCGCTCGGCAGGCTTGGAAATGGCGTCGAGAATCGCCTGTTTGCGTTGAGCCTCGCGGAACACCGCCATCAACTGCTCACCGGCGAAACCATAGTCGCGGGTCATTTCACCGACGAACTCGGCCACCTGAGGCGAGCCTTCGTATTCGCCGGCCAGCGCTTCCTGCACGCTGCCCAGTAGGCCCATCAGGCCAACCAGCGGCGCGCATCGAGTCGCCCAGCCACGCATTACTTGCATTGAACTCTTCACCTTATTCAAACCTGTGCGATCCACTTGCGATGGGTATGGATCGACATCAAAACCCCAAACGCTGACAGCAGCGTCACCAGCGAAGTTCCTCCGTAGCTAATGAACGGCAATGGCACCCCTACGACCGGCAACAGGCCACTGACCATACCGATGTTGACGAAAACGTAAACAAAAAACGTCATGGTCAACGCACCGGCGAGCAATTTGCCGAACAGCGTTTGCGCCTGAGCGGTAATCACCAGTCCTCGGCCGATCAGCAACAGATAGATCAGCAACAGCGCACAGATGCCCACCAGGCCGAACTCTTCGCCGAGTACGGCAATGATGAAGTCGGTGTGGCTTTCCGGCAGGAAGTCCAGGTGCGACTGGGTGCCGAGCAGCCAGCCCTTGCCGAACACACCGCCGGAACCGATCGCGGCTTTCGACTGAATGATGTTCCAGCCCGTGCCGAGCGGATCGCTTTCCGGGTCGAGGAAGGTCAGGATTCGCTGCTTCTGGTAGTCGTGCATGATGAAAAACCACATCGCCACCGACACCGGAATCGCCGCCGCCAGCACGCTGAGAATCCAGCGCCAGCGCAGCCCGCCCATGAACAGCACGAACGCGCCACCGGCAAGAATCAGCAGCGAAGTACCGAGGTCAGGCTGGCGCACGATCAACACGAACGGCACACCGATCAGCATCAAACTGATACCGACGTGCTTGAGTTGCGGCGGCAGCGTGCGCTTGGACAGATACCAGGCGATGGTCGCCGGCATCAGGATTTTCATGAATTCCGAGGGCTGGAAGCGGATCACTCCGGGAATGTTGATCCAGCGTGTAGCGCCCATGGCGTTGTGGCCCATGATGTCGACCACCATCAGCAACACCACGCCGATCACGTAGCCGAGCGGCACCCAGCGCGCCATGAAACGTGGCTCGAACTGGGCGATGACGATCATCGAGACCAGGCCGATGCCGAACGAAGTAGCCTGTTTGGCCAGCAGGTCCCAGCTCTTGCCGCTGGCCGAGTACAGCACGAACAGGCTGCCGGCGGCGAGGATCAGCAGCAGGATCAGCAACGGGCCATCGATATGCAGTCTTTGCAGCAGCGTCGCGCGGCGACGCATCACATCCTCACTGGAGAGCATGCGATCAAAGTTATTCATCACGGGCCGTAGCCTCCGCACTGATTGGGCTGGCGTATTCGGCCTTCAAGCGTCCGTCCTGATCGAGCAGCCAGGCGTCCATGACCTGACGCACGACGGGTGCAGCGACGCCGGAACCGGACTCACCGTTCTCGACCATCACCGACACGACGATGCGCGGGTCATCGGCCGGAGCGAAACCGACGAACAAGGCGTGGTCGCGGTGGCGCTCCTGAACCTTGGAGCGGTCGTACTTCTCGCCCTGCTTGATCGCGACGACCTGAGCCGTACCCGATTTGCCGGCGATACGATATTGCGCGCCGATCGCGGCTTTGCGCGCGGTACCGCGAGCGCCGTGCATCACTTGCTGCATGCCGTGATTGACCTTGGTCCAGTCCGACGGATCACGCAGGATAATGTCCGGCATCGGGTTTTCGTCGACCGGTTTCACCCCTTCGAGGGATTTGGCCAGGTGCGGACGGTTCCACACGCCTTTGTTGGCGACCAGCGCTGTGGCCTGGGCCAATTGCAGCGGAGTCGATTGCATGTAGCCCTGGCCGATCCCGAGGATCAGGGTTTCGCCGGGGAACCACGCCTGCTTGCGCGTCGCCCGCTTCCATTCGCGGGACGGCATCAGGCCGGGGGATTCTTCGAACATGTCCAGCGAAACCTTCTGGCCGATGCCGAACTTGTTCATATAGGACGACAACCGATCGATGCCGAGCTTGTGCGCCAGGTCATAGAAGTAGGTGTCGTTGGAGCGCATGATCGCCGTGTCGAGGTCGACGAAACCGTCACCGGTACGGTTCCAGTTACGGTATTTGTGATCGTAGTTGGGCAACATGTAGTAGCCCGGGTCGAACACTCGACTGGACGCCGTCACCACACCGGAATCGAGACCGGCAATCGCCACCGCAGGCTTGATTGTCGAACCCGGCGGATACAGACCGCGCAGCACGCGGTTGAACAATGGCCGGTCGATGGAATCACGCAACTCGGCGTAGGCCTTGAAGCTGATGCCGGTGACGAACAGATTCGGGTCGAAGCTCGGCTGACTGACCATCGCCAGCACCTCGCCGGTCTTTGGATCGAGCGCAACGACTGCACCACGACGCCCGCCCAACGCTGCCTCGGCCGCTTCCTGCAACTTGATGTCCAGGCTCAGGACGATGTCCTTGCCGGGAATCGGATCGGTGCGCTTGAGCACACGCAGCACGCGGCCACGGGCGTTGGTCTCGACTTCTTCGTAACCGACCTGCCCGTGCAATTCCGGCTCGTAGAAACGTTCGATGCCGGTTTTGCCGATGTGATGGGTGCCGCTGTAGTTGACCGGATCGAGACTCTTCAGCTCTTTCTCGTTGATCCGCCCCATGTAACCGACCGAGTGCGCAAAATGCGCGCCCTGCGGATAGTGACGCACCAGCTGCGCGACCACTTCCACGCCCGGCAGGCGGAACTGGTTCACCGCGATCCGGGCGATCTGCTCTTCGCTCAGCTCGAACAGGATCGGCACCGGCTCGAACGGCCGGCGCCCCTGACGCATGCGCTTCTCGAAGATCACCCGGTCCTCGGGCGTCAGTTCCAGCACTTCGACGATCACGTCGAGCACTTGCTGCCAGTCGCCGGAGCGCTCGCGGGTCATGCTCAGGCTGAAACTCGGACGGTTGTCCGCCACCACCACGCCATTGCGATCGAAAATCAACCCTCGGGTCGGCGGAATCGGCTGCACGTGGACGCGGTTGTTTTCCGAGAGCGTCGAGTGGTACTCGTACTGGATCACCTGCAAGTAATACAGCCGCGCAATCAGCACCCCGATCAGCAGCATGATCGCAATGGCCCCGAACACGACGCGGCTACGCACCAGGCGTGCGTCCTTTTCGTGGTCCTTGATGCGGATCGGCTGAGACATGAGGGCTGGATTACTTGTGGTAAGGGTGACCGGACAGCACGGTCCAGGCACGATACAACTGTTCGCCGATCAGAATCCGCACCAACGGGTGCGGCAACGTCAGCGGCGACAACGACCAACGCTGATCGGCCCGGGCACAGACTTCCGGCGCCAGCCCTTCCGGGCCACCGACCATGAAATTGACCGTGCGCGAATCCAGCCGCCAGCGATCGAGTTCGACCGCCAGTTGCTCGGTGCTCCAGGGTTTGCCGTGGACTTCCAGCGTGACGATCCGCTCGTTCGGCCCGACCTTGGCCAGCATGGCTTCGCCTTCCTGACGGATGAATCGGGCCACGTCGGCATTCTTGCCACGGGTATTGAGCGGTATTTCCACCAGTTCCAGTGCCAGCTCGGACGGAAGACGCTTGGCATATTCATGCCAGCCTTCTTCCACCCACTTGGGCATGCGTGAACCGACGGCGATCAGGCGCAGTCGCACAGCAATCCCTTACAGCTGGTCTTTGTTGAGCTTGGTGAAATGCTCGTGGGTGTTTTCCGGGCTGTGGTGCTTGGCGTCCGCCGCACGGCTCTGCTCGGCACCGGCCCACAGGCGCTCCAGGTCATAGAACTGGCGTGCCGAGGCGGTCATCATGTGCACGATCACCAGGTCCAGGTCCAACAGCACCCAGTCGCTGTCGCCCTTGCCTTCTTCGCCCAGCGGCTTGGCGCCCTGCTTTTTGACTTCTTCGCGAACCTTGTCGAGCATCGCGTTGATCTGGCGGTTGGACGTACCGGTAGCGATGATCATGTAGTCAGTGATGCTCTGCTTGTCGCGGACATCAATGATCTGGATATCTTGCGCCTTGACGTCTTCCAGGGCCGCTTCGGCAATCTTGACCAGCTGATCGCCAGTCAGTGGCTCATTGGTGTTGATCGGCTCAGGCAGCGGAGCGCTCTTGAATGTACCTTTGCGCTTAACTTTCTTTTCGATGTCAGTCATATAAAACTCGTTTTGCTCATATATTCGGCGGCTTGGCGATACGTGAATTCGTATCAGTGAAGCACGCCTTGCTCAGTTCGACGCACGGTACAGACCGTGCGCATCGATGTAGGCCAGGACCGCGTCGGGCACCAGGAAACGTACCGACTTACCGCTGGCCAGCAGTTGACGGATCTGGGTGGCGGAAACCGCGAGCGGTGTCTGCCAGACGAATGCAATCTGTCCGCTCGGCCCTTTCAGGGCCAGCGGGTCGCTCACCGAACGCGCTGCCAGCAGGTTGCGCAAGGCATCCGGCGGTTCGCTGTCGGCGTCCGGGCGCTGTAGCACCAGGATGTGGCAATGCTGGAGCAACTCTTCCCAGCGGTGCCAAGTGGGCAGGCCGCAAAATGCGTCCCAGCCCAAAAGCAGAAAAACCTGGGTCTCGGCGGGCATTTCAGCCCGCATCAACTCCAGGGTATCAATGGTGTAAGACGGTTTGTCCCGCTGCAATTCGCGGGCGTCCACCACCAGCGGCGGCACTCCGGCCACCGCGCACTCGACCATCGCCAGCCGATCCTGCGCCGACACCTGCGGCGTATCGCGATGCGGCGGCCGCGCACTGGGCGTCAGGCGTAACTCATCGAGCGCCAGCGCTTCGGCGACTTCCAGCCCACCGCGCAAATGGCCGATGTGCACCGGGTCGAACGTACCGCCCAGAACGCCGATGCGTCGGGGGCGCGACTCGCTGCCGGCTTGCGGCGCTGTCAGGTCGAGGTCGGTCAAGTCAGACCGTCGCCTGGCCGCGCAACTGGCCATCACCGACCACGATGTACTTCTCGCAGGTCAGTCCTTCGAGGCCCACCGGGCCGCGGGCGTGCAGCTTATCAGTAGAAATGCCGATCTCGGCACCCAATCCGTATTCAAATCCATCGGCAAAGCAGGTCGGGGTGTTGATCATCACCGATGCCGAGTCGACTTCCGCCACAAACCGGCGGGTGTCGGCGAGGTTTTCGCTGACGATCGAATCGGTGTGATGGGAGCCGTAATGGTTGATGTGTTCGATGGCCTGGTCGAGACCGTCGACCACACGAATCGACAGGATCGGCGCCAGGTACTCGGTGCTCCAGTCGTCTTCGCTGGCGGCAACGGCGTCGATGATCGCCCGCGTACGCTCGCAGCCGCGCAGTTCGACGCCTTTTTCAAGGAACTGTGCGGCCATCGACGGCAGGAAATCCTTCGCAACCGTTTGATCGACCAACAAGGTTTCCATCGCACCACAGATACCGTAGCGATAAGTCTTGGCGTTGAAAGCAATGCGTTGGGCTTTCGGCAAATCGGCATCGGCACTGACGTAAACGTGGCAGATACCGTCCAGATGCTTGATCACCGGCACGCGGGCATCACGGCTGATGCGCTCGATCAGGCCACGGCCACCGCGCGGCACGATCACGTCGACGTACTCAGGCATGGTGATCATCGCGCCGACGGCGGCACGGTCAGTGGTTTCGACCACTTGCACCACGGCGGCGGGCAGTTCGGCTTCGGCCAGACCGCGCTGAATGCATGCGGCAATCGCCCGGTTGGAGTGAATCGCCTCGGAGCCGCCACGCAGGATGGTCGCGTTGCCCGACTTCAGGCACAGGCTGGCAGCATCGATGGTCACGTTCGGACGGGATTCGTAGATTATCCCGATCACGCCCAGCGGCACGCGCATCTTGCCGACCTGAATGCCCGACGGACGGAAGCTCATGTCGCGGATCGCGCCGACCGGATCCGGCAGCGCGGCGACCTGACGCAAACCTACGATCATGCCGTCGATGCGCGCCGGGGTCAGCTCCAGCCGTTCCAGCAGTGCCGGCTCCAGACCATTGGCGCGGCCGGCGGCCAGATCCTGTTCATTGGCTGCAGCAAGCTCGGCGCGGGCGGCATCCAGGGCATTGGCAGCAGCCTGCAAGGCGCGGTTTTTCTGCGCGGTGCTGGCACGGCCGATGACCCGGGAAGCTTCGCGGGCGGCGCGACCCAATCGGGTCATGTAGTCAAGAACGGACTCAGTCATGGTCTGCTGGGGTCTTGGCAAAGAGGAAAGCGGCAGATTATAGCTGTCGCGTCCCGGGACTAACAGCGGTGACGGGCGGATGGTCGAAATGGACGGCAAATTGCCGATGTTCAGCCGTAATTAAGCCGCGGATTGTTATCATCACGTCCTCATTGAGCCTGGATAAACATTGCCTGCCATGTCCAACCTGACCGTTCGCAACAGCGCCGAGCGCCTGCCACTGGGACTTCCGGACGCTTTTTTCGACCGTGACGCCCAAGTAGTGGCGCAGGATCTGCTCGGCAAAGTCATTCGCCACCGCGTCGGCGACCTTTGGCTGAGCGCCCGGATCATCGAAACCGAGGCTTATTACTGCGCAGAAAAAGGCAGCCACGCCTCCCTCGGCTACACAGAAAAACGTAAGGCATTGTTTCTGGATGGCGGTCACATCTATATGTATTACGCCCGAGGCGGTGATTCGTTGAACTTCAGCGCCCAAGGGCCGGGCAATGCAGTACTGATCAAATCCGCCTATCCGTGGGTCGATGAAATCAGCGGCCCGGCGAGTCTGGCGCAGATGCTGCTGAACAACCCGGATGCCCAAGGTCGCCCGCGTCCGTCGCAGAAGCTCTGCGCGGGGCAGACATTATTGTGCAAGGCACTGGACTTGAAGGTGCCGGTATGGGACGCCAAGCGTTTCGATCATGAAGTGCTGCTGGTCGAAGACACCGGGCCGGCGCCCGCGCACATCATTCAAACCACGCGCCTGGGCATACCCCATGGCCGTGACGAACACCTCATGTACCGTTTTGTCGATGCCGCTTATGCGCAATGGTGCACGCGGAACCCGCTACGCCGCGGTCAGGTCGAAGGCCGGGATTATTTTCTGCTGTAAACACAAACCTGTGCAGGAGCTGCCGAAGGCTGCACAGGGATCATCAATGGTTTGGAGTTTTTCTGTATGGGCCCATGGCTCGATAGCGTGACCGGCTGGCTGGCGGCCAATCCACAGTGGCTGGCTGCTGCGGTATTCATTGTTGCCTTTGTGGAATGCCTGGCGATTGCCGGTTTGATCGTGCCGGGCACCGTGCTGCTGTTTGCCGTCGCCGTTCTCGCCGGCAGCGGCGCACTGTCGCTGAGCGAAACGTTGTTGCTGGGTTTTCTCGGCGGGATTCTCGGCGATGCCGTTTCGTATTTCCTCGGCCGCCATTTCCACCAGAACATTCGGCGCCTGCCGGGGCTGCGCCATCATCCGGAATGGATGGCGGGCGCCGAGTCCTACTTCCAGCGCTATGGCATCGCCAGCCTGCTGGTCGGTCGCTTTATCGGGCCGTTGCGGCCGATGCTGCCCATGGTCGCCGGCATGTGCGACATGCCGTTCCCGCGTTTCGCCGCTGTCAGCCTGCTGGCCGCCGCCGGTTGGAGTCTGGCCTATCTGTTGCCCGGCTGGGCCACCGGCGCGGCTTTTCGCCTGCCATTGCCGGAAGGTTTCTGGCTTGAAGCGGGGATCGTCGCCGCCAGCATCGCGGTGATGGTCGGCCTCAGTGTGAACAGCAGCCTGCGCCGCCACCGCCGCGCGACGATCTGGATCAGCAGCATGAGCCTGCTGATTCTGATCGGTCTGTTCATCGGCTATCCGTACCTGAACGCCCTTGATCAAGGCGTGATGACGCTGGTGCAGGAGCATCGCCAGCCGGTACTGGATGAGATCGCGGTCACGCTGACCCTGATCGGTGAGTTTCGCAACATGCTGCTGTTCAGCATCTTGCTGACCGGCCTGTTGCTGCTGTGCCGGCAATGGCGTCAGGCGGTTTTCGCTGGCGGCACCCTGCTCGTCACCGCACTGGCCAACACCGCGACCAAACTGTTTTTCGCCCGGGTCCGCCCGGAAGTGCTGACCGATCCGATCACCAGTTACAGCATGCCCAGCGGCCATGCTTCCGGCTCGTTTGCGCTGTTTCTGACCCTGGCCGTCCTCGCCGGACGCGGGCAACCGCCACGCATGCGCCTGACGTGGCTGCTGATCGGCTGTATTCCGGCCATGGCGATTGCCCTCTCGCGGGTCTACCTGGGCGCTCACTGGCCGACGGACATTCTGGCCGGCGCCATGCTGGCCGCGTGCGTGTGTGCGGCGAGCCTGTGGCTCAACCAGCGGCAGGCGCCGCTCAATGCCATGCCCTTTAAAGTCTGGTGGCTGATCCTGCCGGCCATGGTGGCGTTGTTCTCCTTCTTCGTCCTGCGTCATTTGCCTCATACGCTGTTGCGCTACGCCTACTAACCAACAGCGAACGACTCGTTGTGTTGCCACCGCGCCACTCTTTAAGGAATCTTCCGACGAGAGTGGCGCTATTGCCCTACTCCAACTTACCGACGCGAAGTTAACTTTCTTAGTTAAAACTTCCAAAACGCCTCAATCTTTTGAATAACTTAATTCAGGTTACATATTTTACTTGTGACCGGAACAATTGCGCCTTTCACACCGTTAAAAATCGATTAGATTCAATTCACATACTTTCAGCCGCCGATTAATAAACCGCGCGCAACAGCAATACTTCGCACACCTTTTGTTAATGCCAAGCATCTTTTTCGACAACCAAGATTTTTCGTAGATCACCAGAATGAGTATTCCATGAGTCCCAAGTTACCTCGCAAACCACCCACTTCCACAACAGACCCGACGGCATCGTCAACGCGGCGCACCGATACCCACTTCGATACCACCCTGCCTCATCGGATCTGGCCCACAGGCGTTCCTGAACGCGTGCATCCGACCCCGCCCTTTGATACCGGCCTGCACACCGAGCTCGCCCCGCCGCCCGCAATACAAGTGACTCCGATGTCCCGGCAAGACGCTGTCCGCCCCGAGAACGACGGCTCTGTGCACCATTACTGGCAACCGGAAAAACTCGTGCGCGGAATGAAACCGGCGGACGCCGACGGATTTCGCTGGATCGTCGGACGGCGCTTTGTCGATGTTGAATTTGAGGGAGTGCTGCAGACCCTGCATGTCGGCGTTGATCGATCCGGCGCCTATCGAGGCAAACTGCTAACCGAGGGAGAACCCACCGGCCCGTTGATTTACAAGAACGAAGACCGCCCGACATGGCGCCTGACCGCAGAGATCAGCGAGCCACCGGCCGTCAGCGTGGATCGCGCCTCGTCACCACGACCGCTGGCGCCAACGGACGATCTGGCTGATCTCCCCCCGGCCGCTAAACGTCCAAGACCTGCCGATCAGCCGCCGGATATTGACCACGGCGGTCATGCCTCATCCCCGCAGTGGAGCGTGACGAACAACCCGCAGACTGACCTGCTGCAAGGCGCCATCCGCCAGTTGTATCCAGCCTCGAATCTGCACGACCGTCAGACGTTTCTGCAATCGTTCAACCTGCTGCCGAGCCAACTGGCCCGCCTGCAGCAAGCGATGAAAACCGCCACAGCGATGCCGCAATGGGCGCTGGCACACAAACGGCGGGTCGACGACATCGCCAACCCCGAGCGCCTCGATCAGCTTGCCCGGGATACCGTCGAGGAGCTGAACCTCAAGCGTAATGCCCGGCATGCCTGGTACGACCCCGAGTCCAGCATGACCCTCGAACTGCGCGAAGCGTTGTTGAGAAAAATGGGTTACCTGCGCAACAAGTACAACTGTCTGTACCGCACTGACGTCCCGGCCCTGTTTCGCGGCGATGAGCGCACGCCGTTTGAACTTGCCAACGACGGCACCATGCTGCCGCGCTACAGCCACCAACCCGGGGCCACCACGCACAAGCCGATGAGTGCGACCTTCAGCCTGAAGGAGGGCCAGCTGTACGCCCGCGAACCCGACCCCGAGTACCTGCGTTTCAACAGCCAGACCAATCGTTATCCCGGCCGGGACGCCGACGCGTCGCCGCCGCGCAGCGATGCCGACGACTCGGACAGCAGCAGTGCTTCCGACTGGTCGGACGCCGACAGTCCGATTCCTTGGGATCACGACCGCGACTACGAGCGCGTTCGCGAGCGGCAAAAAGAAATGTTCCTGTATGCCCTGGATACCCGCCAGCTGGAAGTCGTCCGCCACGAAGAAAACATGCTGTTCAATTCGACCGCCCGCGACACACCGCCCACCTGGTTCCCCTCGGATGATTTCGAAGGACTGATTTCAGTCACCCGCAGCGGCCTCGAGGCAGATCGCCTCTGGCTGTTGAATTCAGCGCTGACCAAAGGGGTGAAAGTGGACGACCTCCTTGAGCTGGCCGGCAGTCGCGCCGAACCCATCGAAGCGAGTACCCATGCCGGGCACAGGAATAAACACGAATACGATCAACTCATCGATGACGCCGAAGCGGCGGGCAAACCCGTTCTCAAACTGTCCGGCAACGGCAACGAGTTTGGCGACGACATCGTCTGGCCCTGAGCCAACAGCGCAGACCAGACTAAACTGCCCCTGCAACACAACCGGTACGGAAACCGGGGCTTAACCCGCTCACTATCAAAGGATTAAAAACGTGGCAATACCTATCGAAGCCTCCACTGACACCCTGCAAGGCAGCAACATCCAAGTAACGGAAATCGACACGTCGCCCAATGCGCATGCACCGCCGGCGGGGAAAGTCGCCTCTCCCGCGCCACCCTCAGTTGCACCCGCGCCCGAGGACGGCGATGCCCCCTACCGACGTACACTCAAAGCCCTCGACAAACATTTCGGGCCATCGCGTATTGGCGAAGTCATGGTCAACCGGGCAGAACTCAAGTCGTTGGGTGCCACGGTAAACGGCCATCCGATCAGCCCGGCAAACGCCGGTATGCAAACGCCTGATCAAGGGTTTCTGGACGGGCTTAATTTTGACTCGGCCACGGTCAAGACCCGGCTCAAATCCGTCGACATCCCGGACAGCGGCGTCGTCGCCACGCTGTTCTATGAAATTGCCTGCAAACGCTCGTACAACGCCGCGCCACTGTTCATCGGCGCCGAAGGGCTCGACCCGGGCAGTGCCATGGATCGCCTCAACAAGTTGGGCACCGCCGCACAGAAACTGGATATTCACCGGGTCGACTCATTCCAGAACACGCCCGGTTGGGTCAGCAAGACCAAAAGCTACTTGATGAGCGGCACCGGCGTCGGCCTGCAAGCCTTCGGTATTTACAGCGGCTACCGGGGAATGCTCGATGCGGTCAAGAACGGCGACGCCGGGGAAGCGATCTACCAGGGCGGATCGATCGCCGCCGAATTCGGTTCACTGATCATCGAACAGGGCTTGCGCAAGGGCGGCGAAGCGATGCTCAGGAACGGCTCGACCGCCTTCGGGCATTTCTCGAGCACCTCGGCAGGCAAATTCCTGAGTCGCGGTGCCGGACTGTTTGCCAGTGCAATCACAATGCCTTTCGACATCGTCGATGCCGTCAAATCCTTCAATGCGGCGGCGGATGCAAAAGACAAGGTAGCCCAGGATCACTACGTCAACGGTGCCGTGAGCGTAGCCGGCGCCGGTGTCAGCCTGGTGCTGGGCGTGGCGGCGCTGGCGGGGTTCGGCAGCGTCGCAGGGCCTCTCGGCCTCGCCGCCGCTGCGGTGCTTATTTTCGGCTCGATGATTTACCACGCCGCCCGGGCCGTGGACGACATCGATGACTACATCGAACTGAGCGCTCACGAACGCTTACGCTCGGGCTGGTTCGCCTGCACCGGCCAGGAGCTGGACAAGGAAGTCATGGATCGCTTCAAGATTTCCAAGACCTTCAGTGACTACGACCATCAACTGAGATCCTCAGCCAGGGCCGTGCTGGAAGGCGCCTACAAAGATTCGATCGAACACGTGGTCAACGGTAGCTTCAAGGTGGTCTTGAAAGACGTGCAGGTCTGGCGCCATCGCTGGAATGAAAGCGCCGGGGAGAAACCCTTCAAGCTCGACAGTGAGCCTGTGATTGTCGGCACCGACGACGTCATTAATGCCCGTGACGGCCTGCCGGCCAACCTCAAAGGCAAAGTCACGGGCACGCCGGGCGAGGCCAAGGGTTTGCTCTGGAACCTCGGTGACGGCGATGACCGCGTCGTTGGCGTCCAGGCCAGACCCAATTTGTTCACCTACCGCGACGGCACCAAAACACTGACCGGCGGCGACAAAAACGATGAGTTTTATTACCAGGTCCCCGAGCAGGAACTGAACCGGGCGACCCGCCCCGCGCAATTGAGCTTTATCGATGGCGGTGCGGGCGTCGACACCCTGGCGTTTGAAGGCCAGCGTCCGCTCAGCGATACCCGCCATGTCGGTTACGACGTCAACCTTGTCAGCAACAAGGTCAAATTGCGCGGTCTTGATCCTGAGGGCGACGGCGTCGAGGTCGCGCAACTCACAGCGGTCGAGAACGTCTCGACACTGCGCAAAGGCACGAACCGGGTTACCGGCAACGATCAGGCCAATCAGATTTCGGCCAACGGCTACGACCGCATCAACGCGGGTGCCGGGGATGACACCATCGCGGTACGCGGGCCGGACTGTCATGTGCAGGGCGGTAGCGGCAAGGACCGCTATTACATCGCCGACACCAACGCGCAAACGACGATTGTCGAGGACGGCGCACAGTTGAGCCTGATCGAATTCGGCTGGACGATGGACGTCATCCAGCGCTGGGAAATCGTCGGCACCTCGCTGGTGGTCAGCTCACTGCGTGACCGGGACGGAAGATCCCCGCTGCATGAACTGACCCTTGAAAATGTCTACCAGTGGATCGATGGCAAGCGCCACCGCAAGAACGATCAACTGCTGTTCAAGACCGGCGACGGCTATGAGTTGCTGCCTTCGCTGCCCGCACTGCTGGATGATTCGCCGAGTCAGGACATCGAGGTCGCAGTGAGCGTCAAAGGCCGACCGGCTGCCGCTGCCGTCATCGTCAACAACGGCACGTTTTCGCTCACCGCACAGGGAACCAGACGGCATTTTGTTTCACGCGCAGCAGGCGACGTCGAATTCGTGGCACAACGCAACGCAGCAGAAACGTCGAACGTCATTTACCTGGATTTCAAGCACACGGAAATTATCAGTGTCGGGCTGGACTACGAAGTTCAAACGCGCAAAGGCGTATCGGGCAATACCCACCTGACCTACAAAGACCTCAATCTCTCGATCGCGCTGGCTGGCAAAACCGTGAGGGTGAAAGGTGTCATCCAGACCATCGCGGCGGCCACTGGCTACAGCGGCAGGAACAGCCTCAAAGTCACGACACCCCTGCTGGCCCATGACGTTGCCCTGGTCTTGCAGGACGAGGTGTCCTGGCGCCTGCAAATTCCCGACATGGACTATGAGGACGATGCCAAAAATCCCGGTCACAGAACCCGCAGCACCCGCAGTTGCCTGAAGCGACGCCACGGCAAGTATCTGTTTATCCAGCCGCAAGTGACAGAAACCCAGCGACTGCCGGCAAAAAACAGCAATGTCGATATTGCCGCCAAACCTCACACCGGCATTTATGCCCTGGAAGGTCAAAGTTGCGCTTATGGCGTCTACCTGGCCAGCAACTCGATCATCCGGCTGTCCACCCCCGACGCCCTGGCGAAAAGCGCCGATGCCTCCACCTGGACGCTGTTCACCCGCCGCATGGCCGAAACGGTGACCCGCGACGAGATACGGCTGGACGCCAACCGGTTGCGCATTGGCAGCGCCGTGATCGAATTGCCGGACGTGCCGGATGACGCACCGGTGGAGTCGGTCAGCGTGGCGACCTCGGCAGGCAACATTTATGAAGTCTCGCTGTTGTTCGAGGTGCTGCAACTGTACGTCATCAATGCGCAGGGCTACGCCAGTGTGGATGAGCTGCTGGCGGATCTGCGCAACCACCGCGAACGCGGCGAGCTGGCTGCCCGGGTCGCGGTCACCCACATCGGCGCGTTCCCCTCGATTGACGGCACTGTTATCTACCACACGATTGGCAATTATTGGGGAGTCGAATCAAACCAGACATTACGAATCGCCCCGGAAAACCTGGTCATAACGACAAGCAAGACCGCTTGATAACAACCGCCCGGAGTCACGGTTATCGTCACTCCGGTGCTTGCTCCATTCAGCCAACGGACAGGCTGACAAACCAACCATGGAAGAACACTTATGCGCAACAAACCCAAAGGTTCCGGCCGTAAACCCACGGTCGAGACACCCGATCTGCCGACGCGCCGTCCAGACTCGCCTGACGACGGCCCGAGTGATGTGGATTTCGGTCTGCCCGGCCGTATCAGGCCACAAGGCTCGGACGTGCCGTCAGGCGTGATCCTCGACAGCCCCACGGCTGGCGCTTCGCACAACCAGGCCAGCGTCACGGTCACGGTCACGCCAATCATCGACCTCGTCTCAACGCAGCACAACGCCAGTCAATCCCCGCTGCAAGCCTACGTGCAAAATCCGCCGAGTGCGTTGTCCGCACACAATGACGTCGGCCTCAGATCCTATAAAGGCCGGCCATTCGCTGATATGGCCAGCGATGACGCCACCGCCGCCACGCAGACGGTGATGGTGGGGTACCACGAGGCCATGAAAGCCTACCGGGCAAAGTTGCCGAACGAACGAGCGCCCACGGGGCCACCGCTCTATCGCATCGCCGACAGCAACACCTGGAGTTTGCAAAAGCCGATCGAGTACTACGACTCCACGCGGTACGCCTCGTCTCATACTCCGGACACACGAGGCTACTACGCCGTTCGCGAGCAAGCGGCTATCACCGGTTCGCCATTCAAACTGAAGCCTGTAGATATCGGCTTCGCCCTCAAGGACGAACGTGGCAGGTTGATCCGGGTCGATCCGCTTGAGGCTCGGGGAGATGCGTCGGTGCCTTTGAAACTGGCGCATTGGACCGATGGCGATATCTGGAGCGCATACCGCTTGCGGGAGTCAGAAGCGCTGGTCTTTCGCAGTGAGGCAGAAGCCAAAGGGCGGGCACCTGACTGGGCCACGCGCTTCGACGAGCCGGACATGCACAAATACCTGACCGACTCTCTGCGCTGGTCTTATCCACAGAAATCCCTGGCCGAGCGCGCAGAGATCCTGCGCGCCTACAACCTGAGCATCGCCCAACGCAATCAACTGCGAAGGGATATGGAACACGGTGTGTTCCCCGAATGGGCCGAACAGCACAAGCGACTGACCCAAAGCGATGACGCCCGGCGATTCCAGCAGATCGCCGAGGAGCTGGATCCATACATTCTCAGTTTGAGAACTGAAGGCGAAAACCCAGACGTCTCGTTACCCGACGTTAAACAACGCTACGACAGCCAGTTTCTGAACAGTTATCTGGAGCATGCCGGCTACAAGCGAAACGTGCACGACATGCTGTATCGAACCGACATCCCTGCCATGTTCCGCGCAGATCTGCGCACGCCGTTTGAACTGGCCCGGGACAAACGCCTGGTGAAACTGCGGGGTAATCCCTCCGACTCCACCACCAAAAGGGCATTAAGCGCGACATTCAGTCTGTCCGACGGCGTGGGATACACGGGACTTCGTTACTACTCCAACCCTCGGCATTACAACAGCCAGGCCAATCGCTACCCGGGGCATTTCAGTGACAGTGATTCGTCGAGCGGAAGACGACACAGCACGGACGGGGAATCGGATACATCGTTCGAAATGGACAACTCGCGTGACTATCCACTGCGCAGGCGCCAACAAACACTTGGCTTCCTGTATGTCATCGACACCCGGGGCGTCGAAGTGGTACCCCGGGCGGAAAACATTTACCTGAACGACAAGGACTTTGACGGCGACGTGCTGGAAGGCCGGATATCCATGCCGACGCGGGGTATCAGCGCCGAGAGAATCTGGCTGGTGCACTCGGACTTGACCAAGGCTGCCCGGGTGGAAGATGTCTTTCGACAGGCCGGTGATAACGCCGAGGCAATCGAGCAAGCAACATGGGCAGGTAACGACGAAGTCGTGGGCACTTTCCTTGAAATGTTTCCCAGCAATGAATTCGAGGTACGAAAGTTGTTTCGCTATGACCAACTGATCGACGAACTCGCCAAAACGGAGGGTGTGGTGCTGAACCTGTCGCAAGGCAGAGGCACATACTCCGACGATGTCGTCTGGCCGGTTCCCGAACATTACAGGCCCTGAGCCGAAAACAACCAACTAGGCGAACAGTTCACCCTGCAACTCATCGAGCAACGCCTGAATAGCATCCAGCCGTTGTTGCGGATCATCGAGTTGCAACAGGTCGATCTTGTCCTCCTCGGCGAACGGCAGCAGATAAGCCAACTGATTGGCCAGTGATTGCTGGCCAAGCGCATCGGTGCCCATGTTCAGCGCCTCGACCATCGGATGCTCGGCCAAGGCCTTGAGCAGCGCCACCAGGTCGGCGTCTTCGTCCTGCAACGGTTGCTCGGGCTCGTCATCCAGCCACTCGACATCGGCGAGGATCAACTGGTCGCGCTGCACTTCGGTGCGCAACACGTTGAAGCGACGCCCGCCCTGCACACGAATGCCGAGCAGGCCGTTGTCTTGTTGCTGGAAATCGGTGATCCGCGCCTCGCAGCCGACCAGGGCAAAACCTTCGGCAGCAACACCGACCTCATGGCCGTCGAGGATGCACACCACGCCGAAGCCGCCCCCCTGTTTCATGCAGCGACCGATCATGTCCAGATAGCGCGCCTCGAAGATCTGCAAGTCGAGGTTGCAGCCGGGAAACAGCACTGTGTTCAGCGGAAAAAGCGGCAGACTCATAGACATTTCCTTACACCACCATCGACACCGCCAACGGCAGGAACACCGCCGTGGCCACGCCCATCAGACTCATCGCCAGCGCCGCGAAGGCACCGCACTCATCACTTTCCTGCATCGCCACCGCCGTGCCGACCGCGTGCGCCGTCATCCCCAACGCCATGCCGCGCGCTTCAGGGCTGTGTACGCCGAGGCGGTTCAACAGGGTCGGGCCGAAGATCGCGCCGATGACCCCGGTGATCAGTACGAACACCGCCGCCAGCGCCGCGACACCGCCGATCTGTTCCGCCACCAGCATGGCAATCGGCGAGGTCACCGACTTCGGCGCCATGGTCATCAGGATCATGTGCTCGGCACCGAACCACCAGCCCAGCGCCACACCCATGCCCGTAGCGACCACTCCGCCTATCACCAGCGTAGTAAAAATCGGCCAGAACAATTGGCGAATGCGCCGCAGATTGAGATACAGCGGTACGGCCAGCGCCACCGTCGCCGGTCCCAACAGAATGCTGAGGATTTCGGTGCTCTTGCGGTACTCGGCGTAGGTCAGGCCACAGCCGACCAGCACGCCGATCACCAACAACATGGAGACCAGCACCGGTTGCAGAAAGATCCAGCGGGTTTTCTCGAACGCCGCCAGCACCAGTTGATAGGCACCGAGGGTGATGCCGATGCCGAACAAGGGATGATGAATCACCGACGCCCAGGCGCCGTGCCAGTCGAAAAGCATCAGGACTCCTCCGAACGGTGCGCGTGACGTTTGACCAGGCGCTGCATCAGCACGCCGGCGAAGGCCATCGACAGAATCAGCGACACCACTAGGGCGCCGACAATCGCCCAGAAATCCGCGGCAATGTCGCTCGCATAAACCATCACGCCCACGGCCGGCGGCACCAGCAACAACGGCAGATAACGCAGCAGACTGCCGGCCGCGAGGTTCAGCGGTTCGCCGACTTCACCGCGAACGATCAGGAACACCAGCAACAACAGCAGACCGATGATCGGCCCAGGCAGCACCGGCAACAGCAAATGATTGAGCGCCGTACCGAGCAATTGGAACAGCACCAGCATGGTCAGGCCACGTAGCAACATCCGACATCTCCGTCTTACTTTTCACCCTGCAAGTCGTCGGCATTATAAGCACGCCTGCGCTATGGATCGGCATTCGCCAAAAGCATGGTCGGTTGACCGGAGCAAATCGCCATGATGATCTACAGTGGTTCGCAGGGAGGTCAAATCCCCCCACCTGAAAAACTATAAAACCGATGAACCCAAGGAGAGTCTCAATGCCCTATGTTCCCGTTGCAGAGCTCAAAGATTATGTCGGCAAGGAACTCGGACGTTCCGAATGGCTCACCATCGATCAGGAACGCATCAACCTGTTCGCCGAAGCCACCGGTGATTATCAGTTCATTCACGTCGACCCGGTCAAAGCCGCGCAAACGCCATTTGGCAGCACCATTGCCCACGGTTTCCTGTCGTTGTCGCTGATCCCGAAATTGATGGAAGACATCCTGATCCTGCCGCAAGGCGTGAAGATGGTGGTCAACTACGGGCTGGACAGTGTGCGTTTCATCCAGCCAGTCAAGGTCAACTCCAAAGTCCGGCTCAAGGTCGATCTGGGCGAAGTGACCGAGAAAAAACCGGGCCAGTGGCTGCTCAAAGCCACCGCAACACTGGAGATAGAAGGCTCGGACAAACCGGCCTACATCGCCGAGCCGCTGTCGCTCTGCTTCGTCTGATGGTTCTGGATGCGAAGCAGCGCACGCTGTTTCGCGTCAACACTGTTTTTACCGGCTGCATTAGGTCACACAGCTGCGGCATACTCGGTCGCCTAATTGCCCGGATCCCGCTATGCGCTCACTCGCTCGTCTTGCACCCCTTGCCTTGACCCTGATGCTCACCGCGTGCGGCGACGGCGAATCGCTGTTGCCCCCGGATGCGCGCCTGCCTGACGGCGGACGCTATCGCGGTGAACTGGTCGATGGCTTGCTGCAAGGTCAGGGCCGCGTCGACTACCCCAACGGCAGTTGGTATGCCGGGCAGTTCGACAAGGGCCAGTGGCATGGTCAGGGCGAATGGCATGGCAGCAATGGCGAGGTTTATCGCGGCCAGTTTCAGCAAGGTCTTTTCGACGGTCAGGGCAGCCTGACCACCAATGCCAGCAGTTACACCGGCGGCTTCAAGCAGGGCCGCCGCGAAGGCGAAGGTACGCTGAAAGAAAACGGCATGACCTATCGTGGCGAGTTCAAGGCTGATCAATATTCCGGACTCGGCCGTCTGGAGATGGACGACGGCAGTTCCTATCAAGGCCAGTTCGCCCACGGCAAACCCAACGGCGAAGGCCAGCGCGGCGACGCCAGCGGCAACTCGTTCAGCGGGCATTTCGTCAACGGTCAACTGGAAGGCAACGGCACCTTCAACAGTGCCGACGGCGACATCTATGTCGGCGGCTTCAAGAACAATCAATTGCACGGCAAGGGCCGCTATGAAAACGCTGACGGCGATGTCTGGCTCGGCCAGTTCAAGGAAGGCGCACTGACCGGCAAGGGCGAACTGATCGGCGCCGACGGCAGCCATTACATCGGCGCATTCAGCGACTGGCGCTTCAGCGGTCAGGGCCGTTTGAACCTGTCTGATGGCAGTTTCTACATCGGTGGCTTCGACAACGACAGTTACGCCGGACGCGGCACTCTGGTGCTCACCGATGGCAGCGTCATGAGCGGCACCTGGATCAATGGCCAGCGCGTGCGCGACGCCGACGGCAAGTTGCTGCCCGATACGCTCGAACTCGGCTTGCTCGCTCAGGGCCGCCTGCTCGAGGACGCACTGGCCGCCATTCCTGCTTCGACCCCGGCGGTCGAGTTGTACACCCTGACCCTCGGCGGCGACGGCAAGCAAAGTGTGTTCCTGCGCGAATCCGACTACGTCGCCAATATGCTCAACACGCGCTTCGGCGCTTATGGCCAGATCCGTCTGGTCAACCACCGCGACCACCTCAGCGACCGGCCGATGGCCACGCGCGAGAACCTGCGCCGCGCCGCGCAAACCCTCGCCGAACGCAGTGGCCCGGAAGATTTGCTGTTCATCTACCTGACCAGCCACGGCACCGCCGAGCACGAACTGGTGCTCGACCAGCCGCGCATGGAGCTGGCCGACCTGCCCGCCGACGAACTCGCCGCCGTACTGGCGCCGCTGAAAAACCGCGACAAGATCATCGTGATTTCGTCGTGCTACTCCGGCGGTTTTATCCCGGCGCTGAAAGACGAACGCACGCTGATCATGACCGCCTCGCGCGCTGATCGCGTGTCCTTCGGCTGCTCGGAAGAAGCCAACTTCACCTATTTCGGCGACGCGCTGTTCGCCCAGGCGCTGAACCAGACCGATGATCTGGAGCAAGCCTTCAAACTGGCCAAGGCCACCGTGGCCGAGCGTGAACTGGCCGATAACTTCGAGGCCTCGGAGCCGCAGATCTGGGCGCCGAAAACCGTGCTGTCGCACTGGCAACTGCTGCGCAAACAGCAAGCCAGAAAAGCATTGCAAAGTGCTGCGTTGAACGACGGAGCGATAAAGAGCAACTAAGCTGAACAGTATCAAGGGAGAGACACTATGTACTTGACGCCTCAGCACGTATTGCTTGCCGGAGCCACCGGTTTGACCGGTGAACATCTACTCGACCGTTTGCTCAACGAGCCAACGATTTCTCGCGTGCTCGCCCCATCCCGTCGACCTTTGGCCGAACATCCGCACCTGGAAAACCCGGTGGGTGATCCGCAGGCGTTTCTGCCGCAGCTCAGTGGTCGCGTCGATATCGCCTACTGCTGCCTCGGTACCACCATCAAGCAGGCAGGCTCGGAAGCGGCGTTTCGCGCGGTGGACCTGGACATGGTGGTGGCGTTCGCCAAACGTGCGCGGGAAATGGGTGCACGGCATCTGATCGTGATCAGTGCGATTGGCGCGGATCCGAAATCGTCGGTTTTCTACAATCGGGTCAAAGGCGAAATGGAGCAGGCACTGCGCGCGCAGGACTGGCCGCAACTGACCATTTGCCGGCCGTCACTGTTGTTGGGTGAACGGACTGAACCGCGTCTGGCCGAGCAGCTCGCCGGGCCGCTGTCGAAGCTGATTCCCGGCAAATACCGTGGCATCGAGGCCTGCCAACTGGCGCGGGCGATGTGGCGATTGGCGCTGGAAGAGCAGGATGGGGTGCGGGTGATCGAGTCGGATGATCTCAGGAAACTGGGTAAATAATCTGAAACCGCTATCGCCAGCAGGCTAGCTCCTACACTGATCTTCAGTGAACACAACATTTGTGGGCAACCCGAAAACCTGTGGGAGCCAGCCTGCTGGCGATGGAGTGCGAAGCACTCCCAAGATCAAAAGATCGCAGCCTTCGGCAGCTCCTACACGAGATCACCTGTAGGAGCTGCCGAAGGCTGCGATCTTTTGCTTTTTACAATCCGCCAGTTGCCTGAAACCCCACGCCTATCACCGTCAGCAATGACAACGGCAACAAAAGCGTATCGAGCAACGCACTCGCCGGCAGATCCACCCCCGGGTAGCTCGGCGCCTCGGCCCCGAACCGATCCATCGCGCAACACCCGCCATTCATTGCGTACAAATCCAGTCGCGTCCCGGAATACACCACCGGAGCGCCCGGTTTGGCCGCATCCAGCGTGCGCGCCGTGGCGCACCCGCTCAGTTGCAGCGCCAGCACCAGCGCCAGCAGCTTATTCATCGCTGCTCAGATGATGCTCACCCCAACGCGGCAGCATGTCCTGGGGAATGCCGAGCAGATTGAGGATCCGCGCCACAACGAAATCGATCAGGTCATCGATGGTCTGCGGCTGGTGATAAAACCCCGGCGAGGCCGGCAGAATGGTCACGCCCATGTTCGACAGCTTGAGCATGTGCTCCAGATGAATGCTCGAATACGGCGCTTCGCGCGGCACCAGAATCAACTGGCGACGCTCTTTCAATGTCACATCAGCCGCGCGTTCGATCAGGTTATTGCAGGCGCCCGTGGCAATCGCCGACAGCGTGCCCGTAGAACACGGCACCACGACCATCGCCGCCGGCGCACCAGACCCCGAGGCTACCGGCGACATCCAGTCTTCCTTGCCGTACACGCGGATCTGCCCGGCGGCAGCCCCGGTGTATTCGGTCAGGAACGCCTGCATCATCTGCGGCTTCGGCGGCAACGTCACATCGGTCTCGGTGGCCATCACCAGTTGTGCGGCCTTGGAGATCAGGAAGTGCACCTCGCGATCTTCACGCACCAGGCAATCAAGCAGGCGCAAGCCGTACTGCGCGCCAGACGCGCCGGTCATGGCCAGCGTGATGCGTTCCGGGCCGCCGTCCCGGGCAAAAGTGTTCATTGCAGCGCCTCGGCGAGTTTGCCGTGCAGGCCGCCGAAGCCGCCGTTGCTCATGATCACCACATGAGTGCCGGGCTGGGCCTGGCTCTTCACGCGCTCGATGATGCCTTCCAGCGAATCGCTGACAATCGACGGCACCGTGCACAGCGCAGCGGTGGCAGCCAGGTCCCAGCCGAGGTTGGCCGGGGCGTACCAGATTACCTGGTCGGCATCGACGACGCTGTCCGGCAAACCATCACGGTGCGCGCCGAGCTTCATCGAGTTGGAGCGCGGTTCGATGATCGCAATCAGCGGCGCATCGCCAATGCGTTTGCGCAGACCATCAAGGGTCGTAGCGATGGCCGTCGGGTGGTGAGCGAAGTCGTCGTAAATGGTGATGCCGCGTACTTCGGCGACTTTCTCCATGCGACGTTTGACGTTCTTGAACGCGCTCAGGCCGGCGATGCCCATCGATGGCACCACGCCAACATGCCGCGCCGCTGCCAAGGCAGCCAAGGCGTTGGCAACGTTGTGCTGACCGGTCAGCTCCCACTCGACGGTGCCTTGCGACACCCCTTCGAACATCACTTCGAACGCCGAACCGTCCTCGCTCAGCAGTCTGACCTGCCACTGGCCGCCGGCACCGGTGGTTTGCACCGGGGTCCAGCAGCCCATTTCGATCACACGTTGCAAGGCCGGCTCGGTGGTCGGATGGATGACCAGACCTTCACTTGGGATGGTGCGCACCAAGTGGTGGAATTGCCGCTCGATCGCCGGCAAATCCGGGAAGATGTCAGCGTGATCGAATTCAAGGTTATTGAGGATCGCGGTGCGCGGACGGTAATGCACGAACTTCGAACGCTTGTCGAAGAAGGCGCTGTCGTATTCGTCGGCTTCGATCACGAAGAACGGCGTGCCGCCCAAGCGAGCAGACACCGAGAAGTTCTGTGGTACGCCGCCGATGAGGAAACCCGGGCTCATGCCGGCGTGCTCCAACATCCAGGCGAGCATGCTGCTGGTGGTGGTTTTGCCGTGCGTACCGGCCACCGCCAGTACCCAGCGACCTTGCAGCACGTGGTCAGCCAGCCATTGCGGGCCGGAAACGTACGGCAGGCCTTTGTTCAGGACATATTCCACCGCCGGGTTGCCGCGGGACATGGCGTTGCCGATCACCACCAGATCCGGTGCCGGATCGAGTTGCGCCGGGTCGTAACCCTGCGTCAGTTGAATGCCCTGGGCTTCAAGCTGCGTGCTCATCGGCGGATAGACGTTGGCGTCGGAGCCGGTCACGTGATGGCCCAGCTCTTTGGCCAACACTGCCATCGAGCCCATGAAAGTGCCGCAGATACCCAGAATATGAATGTGCATAGTCGACCTCGTAAAACATGGCCGCAGGTTAGCGTAGGGAGGGGGAAATCGCACTCTTTAGCTGAGGGGCGGGACTGGTTGGCCGCAGCATCTCGGTTCGGCGGCTAATTGTCGCCCCTCACCCCGGCCCTCTCCCGAGGGAGAGGGAGCCGATCTGCGTTGCCTTCAAATCCTGAGTTCGGCTCGATAACTCAGGTCGGCGCAGATCAGTAGAGCGACTCGGTCAGTCCCCTCTCCCTCTGGGAGAGGGCTAGGGTGAGGGCCTTCTAACTGACCCGCCGCTCAATCCCATGCTTACGCAGTTTTCTGTAAAGCGTATTGCGGCTAACGCCCAGTTGCTCAGCGGTGCGAGTCATGTGCCACCGCGTTTGTTCAAGAGCTCCGAGCAAGGCTAACCGTTCGGCATCTTCCAGTGGGTGTTCGCTAGATTCGACAGGCGAAATGACTGGACGCCCCTGCCGAATCATCACCGGCAAATCCTCAATCCCGATCCGCCCCTCATCACACAGCGCCGCCAGCGTGCGCAGCACATTGCGCAACTGCCGCACATTGCCCGGCCAGTTGAACGCCAGCAAAGCCTGACGCGCCGGCTCTTCGATCAAGATCGTTTCGCCGCCCGCCTCCTCGGCCAGCAGGAAATCCAGCAACTGCGACTTGTCGCTACGTTCACGTAATGCAGGCAACGCCACTTCCAGCCCATTGAGCCGGTAATACAGATCTTCGCGAAAACTGCCCTCTGCGACCCGCTCCAGCAGATTACGGTGGGTGGCGCTGATGATCCGCACATTGACCGCCTCCGGCTCACCGCCAATCGGCACCACTTGCCGGTCTTCAAGCACCCGCAACAACCGGGTCTGCAAGGCCAGTGGCATATCGCCGATTTCATCGAGGAACAACGTGCCGCCATCGGCCTGCTGCAACTTGCCGCGCATACCGTCCTTGCGCGCGCCGGTGAAGCTGCCACCGCGATAGCCGAACAGTTCGCTTTCGATCAGGCTTTCCGGGATGGCCGCGCAGTTGAGGGCGACGAAGGCTTTGCCAGAACGCTGGCTGGCCTGGTGCACAGCCTTGGCGAAGGCCTCTTTGCCGGAGCCGGTTTCGCCGTTGATCAGCAGCGGGACATCACGTTCGAAGACGCGCAGGGCTTTACGAAAATCGGCCTGCAACGCCTCGTCACCGAGACAGATGCCGGACAGGCGCGGCGAGTCAGCCACCACCGGCGTCGGTGCCATCGGTACAGGTTTGCGCGATTCCCCGCGCAACACGGCAAACAAATGTCGGCCGTCACGGGTGCGTAGCGGCCAACTGGCGCTGGCATGGGCACTGGCGCGGCCAAGCAATTCATCCAGTGAACAATCGAAAAACGCCTCAACCGGTTTACCCAGCAAACCGCCACGAATATGCCCAAGCAAATTCAGTGCACTCTGATTGACCGCGCTGATCCGCCCTTCGCCGTCAAACGCCAGCAAGCCTTCGCTGAACAACCCGACCGATTCGGCCTGTAAATGAAAACGCAACAACCATTGGTTATCGAAACAGCGCAGGAAGTAGCAACTCTCGATCATCTTCGCCGACAGATTGACCAGTGCCATGGTGTGAAACTGGCTCTGCCGCGAGACGTCATGGCGCGCCGACGACACGTCGAGCACCGCGAGCAGTTCGCCATGCGGGTCGAACACCGGGCTCGCCGAACAGGTCAGGCCGGTGTGGCGACCGCGAAAGTGTTCATCCTGATGAATAGTCAGCGCCTGGCGCTCGACCAGGCAGGTGCCGATGCCGTTGGTGCCTTCGCAAGCCTCGCTCCAGTCCGCACCGAGCCAGAGGCCGGCGCGCTCGAAAATCTTGCGTTCGGCGGGGGCGGTGACGCAGTTGAGGATCACCCCGCGCGCGTCGGTCAGCAGCACCGCGTGGCCGGCGCCGGAGAGCTGTTGATGCAGGCTGCTCATTTCATTGCCGGCGATCTGCAACACCTGTTGCAGGCGCTCGCGGCTTTCGAGTACCCGGCCGTGTTCGAGCACGGTCGGCGCCATGGTCAGCGCGGGGTCGAGGTGATAGTCCTCAAGACAGCGCAGCCACGAACGGGCAATCGACGGATCGGCTCCGGGCCCGTGCAGGTGCGGCTTGCCCTGACTGACGGTGAGGACCTGCCGGGCATGGCGACTCAAATGGTTGTCGTGCATTTCTTATTGTTCTCCCCGAAAGGTCGACGCAAACCTCGTGCAGGAGCTGCCGCAAGCTGCGATCTTTTGATCTTTGGTTTCTGAAGATCAAGATCAAAAGATCGCAGCCTTCGGCAGCTCCTACAGGGGTTCTGTTGGCTGAGGATCCTCCAGGCAGGCCGCCATTGCAATGCTGGCAAGACTACTCGGTCACTGGCTGTGCCAGAAGCGGTACAAACTGTCACGGCACCTGTACCGAAACCGTCACAGCTCCCCCCCGCTCGTCTGACGCAAACCGTCCAAACCCTTGATTTACCTGCCCCGCACGGCAGTGGCCCAACCTTTGCTCTACGCTTATAGCAAGCGCAATTGCGCGTTTCTCTAATAAGTACAAAGCCAAGGAGAACAACATCATGCGTTACGCTCACCCCGGTACTGAAGGCGCCAAAGTCTCGTTCAAGAGCAAGTACGGTAACTACATCGGCGGCGAGTTCGTCGCGCCTGTCAAAGGTCAGTACTTCACCAATACCTCGCCAGTGAATGGTCAACCGATTGCCGAATTCCCCCGCTCCACTGCCGAAGACATCGACAAGGCACTGGACGCCGCCCACGCCGCTGCTGATGCGTGGGGTTCGACCTCCGTGCAGGCACGTTCGCTGATCCTGCTGAAAATTGCCGACCGTATCGAACAGAACCTCGAACTGCTGGCGATCACCGAAACCTGGGACAACGGCAAAGCCATCCGCGAAACCCTCAACGCCGACATCCCGCTGGCGGCCGACCATTTCCGCTACTTCGCCGGTTGCCTGCGCGCCCAGGAAGGCAGCGCTGCCGAAATCGACGGCAACACCGTGGCCTATCACATTCATGAACCGCTGGGCGTGGTCGGCCAGATCATCCCGTGGAACTTCCCGATCCTGATGGCCGCGTGGAAACTCGCGCCGGCGTTGGCCGCGGGCAACTGCGTGGTACTCAAACCCGCCGAGCAAACCCCGCTGGGCATTACCGTGTTGCTGGAACTGATCGGTGACCTGCTGCCGCCAGGCGTGCTGAACATTGTTCAGGGCTACGGCAAAGAAGCCGGCGAAGCGCTGGCCACCAGCAAACGCATCGCCAAGATCGCCTTCACCGGCTCGACCCCGGTCGGCTCGCACATCATGAAATGCGCGGCCGAGAACATCATTCCGTCCACCGTGGAACTGGGCGGCAAATCGCCGAACATCTTCTTCGAAGACATCATGCAGGCCGAGCCGACCTTTATCGAAAAAGCCGCTGAAGGTCTGGTGCTGGCGTTCTTCAACCAGGGCGAAGTCTGCACCTGCCCTTCCCGCGCACTGGTGCAGGAATCGATCTACGACGAGTTCATGGCCGTCGTCATGAAGAAAGTCCTGCAAATCAAACGTGGCGATCCGCTGGACACCGACACCATGGTCGGCGCCCAGGCGTCCGAGCAGCAATTCGACAAAATCCTTTCGTATCTGGAAATTGCCAAGGGCGAAGGCGCCGAGCTGCTGACGGGCGGCAAAGTGGAAAAACTCGAGGGCAATCTGTCGAGCGGTTATTACATTCAGCCGACCCTGCTCAAGGGCACCAACAAGATGCGCGTGTTCCAGGAAGAAATCTTCGGCCCGGTGGTGAGCATCACCACGTTCAAGGACGAAGCCGAAGCCTTGGCCATCGCCAACGACACCGAGTTCGGTCTCGGCGCCGGTCTGTGGACCCGCGACATCAACCGCGCCTACCGCATGGGCCGCGCGATCAAGGCCGGTCGCGTGTGGACCAACTGCTACCACCTGTACCCGGCGCATGCCGCGTTCGGCGGGTACAAGAAGTCCGGCGTCGGCCGTGAAACCCACAAGATGATGCTCGATCACTATCAGCAGACCAAAAACCTGCTGGTGAGCTACGACATCAATCCGTTGGGCTTCTTCTAAAAAACCGGGGCGACACAGGTGTTTCTGTGTTGCCCCATCGACCGCTATCGCGAGCAGGCTCACCCCTACAATTGCACCGCATTCCTCCTGTAGGAGTGAGCCTGCTCGCGATTGGCGTCCTTAATGACACAACCCAAAGGCCTGGCCGCTCTGGCACGGCCCTTGCGTACCCGTCATTCAGGATTCGCACCGAAACTGCCGCTGCGTGAACAGCATCCACCCACTCAACCGCTGCACCCGAAAGTCCAACAGATCGAACAATAAAAAACAGAGAGGACTTATGACTTCCACCACACAGCTCAAACCCACACTCGGCACCCTGCACCTGTGGGGCATTGCCGTCGGCCTGGTGATTTCCGGCGAATACTTCGGCTGGAGTTACGGCTGGGGTACTGCGGGCACCCTCGGTTTTCTGGTCACGGCGCTGATGGTCGCGACCATGTACACCTGCTTCATCTTCAGTTTTACCGAATTGACCACCGCCATCCCACACGCGGGCGGGCCGTTTGCCTACAGCCGCCGGGCGTTCGGCGAGAAAGGCGGATTGATCGCCGGCATCGCCACATTGATCGAGTTCGTCTTTGCGCCACCGGCGATTGCCATGGCCATTGGCGCCTACCTCAACGTGCAGTATCCGGAGCTTGATCCGAAGATCGCGGCGGTCGGCGCGTACTTTGTGTTCATGACCCTGAATATTCTCGGCGTGAGTATCGCCGCGACCTTTGAACTGGTGGTCACCGTGCTCGCCGTCGCTGAGCTGCTGGTATTCATGGGCGTAGTTGCGCCGGGCTTCAGCTTCAGCAACTTCGTGCTCAACGGCTGGTCGGGCGCCAACGAATTCACCCTCGGCTCGATTCCGGGGATCTTCGCGGCGATACCGTTTGCGATCTGGTTCTTCCTCGCCATCGAAGGTGCGGCCATGGCGGCCGAAGAGGCGAAAGACCCGAAACGCACGATTCCCAAGGCATACGTCAGCGGCATTCTGACCTTGGTATTTCTGGCGATCGGCGTGATGGTCATGGCCGGTGGCGTCGGCGACTGGCGTCAGCTGTCGAACATCAACGATCCGCTGCCACAGGCGATGAAAGCGGTGGTCGGCAACAATTCCTCGTGGATGCACATGCTGGTGTGGATCGGCCTGTTCGGCCTGGTGGCCAGTTTCCACGGGATCATTCTCGGTTACTCGCGGCAGTTCTTCGCCCTCGCCCGCGCCGGTTATCTGCCCAAGGGGCTGGCCAAACTGTCGCGTTTCCAGACTCCGCACCGGGCGATTCTGGCCGGCGGCGTGATCGGCATCGCGGCAATCTACAGCGATGGTCTGGTCAATCTGCAAGGCATGACCCTGACCGCCGCGATGATCACCATGTCGGTGTTCGGCGCCATCGTGATGTACATCATCAGCATGCTCAGCCTGTTCAAACTGCGCAAAACCGAACCGAACCTGGAACGCACCTTCCGCGCGCCGGGGTATCCGGTGGTGCCGGCGATTGCGCTGTTTCTGGCGGTGGTGTGCCTGGTGGCGATGGCGTGGTTCAACACGCTGATCGGTTGTGTGTTCCTTGGCTTTATGGCCGCCGGTTACCTGTATTTCCAGCTGACCGCCAAGCAGCGCTCCGAAGCGCCGGCAGACGCTATGCTCGAAGGGATCTAGTTGCCATATAAAAGTGCGCAGCGCCCCATATAGGCGCTGTGCTGGAACGGTGTAGGAGCTGCCGAAGGCTGCGATCTTTCAATCGTCAAAGGTCAAGATCAAAAGATCGCAGCCTTCGGCAGCTCCTACAGGGTGTAT
This sequence comes from Pseudomonas sp. A34-9, assembly GCF_029543085.1. Lineage (NCBI taxonomy): Bacteria > Pseudomonadati > Pseudomonadota > Gammaproteobacteria > Pseudomonadales > Pseudomonadaceae > Pseudomonas > Pseudomonas sp. A34-9. Next base: position 5,722,275 of record NZ_CP119967.1, read on the forward strand.
CAATTACAGGAGGACAGCATGGCCGCATTCGCCCATTCCGTCGGCGCCCAAACCTATCGCTTCGACAGCCTCAAGGACGTCATGGCCAAGGCCAGCCCGGCGCGCTCCGGGGACTTCCTCGCTGGCGTCGCAGCGCTCAACGACGGCGAGCGCGTGGCCGCGCAAATGGCCCTGGCCGACATCCCGCTCACGCATTTCCTGCAAGAAGCGTTGATTCCCTACGAATCCGATGAAGTCACCCGGCTGATCATCGACACCCACGACAAACAGGCCTTTGCCGTGGTCAGCCACCTCACCGTCGGCGGTTTTCGCGACTGGCTGCTCAGTGACGCCGCCGATGAAACCAGCCTGCGCGCCCTCGCCCCCGGCCTGACGCCGGAAATGGTCGCGGCGGTGTCGAAGATCATGCGCGTGCAGGATCTGGTGCTGGTCGCGCAGAAAATTCGCGTGGTGACGAAATTTCGCGGCACCCTCGGTCTGCGCGGACGTCTGTCGACCCGACTGCAACCCAATCACCCGACCGACGAGCCATCCGGTATTGCCGCGAGCATTCTCGACGGTCTGCTGTACGGCAACGGTGACGCCATGATCGGCATCAACCCGGCCACCGACAGCATCGCCTCGATCTGCGCGATGCTGGAAATGCTCGACGCGATCATCCAGCGCTACGACATCCCGACCCAGGCTTGCGTGCTGACCCACGTCACCACCTCTATCGAGGCGATCAACCGTGGCGTGCCGCTGGATCTGGTGTTCCAGTCGATCGCCGGCACCGAAGCGGCCAACGCCAGTTTCGGCATCAACCTGAATGTCTTGCAGGAAGGCTACGACGCCGGCCTGAGCCTGAATCGCGGCACACTCGGGCAGAACCTGATGTATTTCGAAACCGGTCAGGGCAGCGCTCTGTCGGCCAACGCCCATCACGGCGTCGATCAGCAAACCTGCGAAACCCGGGCCTATGCCGTAGCACGACATTTCAAACCGTTTCTGGTGAACACCGTCGTAGGATTTATCGGCCCGGAGTACCTGTACAACGGCAAACAGATCATCCGCGCCGGCCTCGAAGACCATTTCTGCGGCAAGCTGCTCGGCGTGCCGATGGGCTGCGACATCTGCTACACCAACCACGCCGAAGCCGATCAGGACGACATGGACACCCTGCTGACCCTCTTGGGTGTCGCCGGGATCAATTTCATCATGGGCATCCCCGGCTCCGACGACATCATGCTCAACTACCAGACCACGTCGTTCCATGACGCGCTCTACGCCCGGCAGACCCTGGGCCTGAAACCGGCGCCCGAGTTCGAGCAGTGGCTGGCAAACATGGGCATCTTCACCCAAGCGGACGGCAAGGTTCGCTTCGGTAACAACTTGCCGCCGGCCTTCCGCCAGGCGCTGGCGCAACTGGGATGAGTCACATGGAAAAACCGCCCGTCGACCCGCAAACCCCCTGGCTGGAACTGCGTCGCCTGACCCCGGCGCGTATTGCTCTGGGCCGAACCGGCACCAGCCTGCCAACCCGTGCACAACTGGACTTCCAGTTTGCCCACGCCCAGGCGCGCGATGCCGTGCATCTGCCCTTCGATCACGCCGGCCTCAGCACGCAATTGGAGGAGCGCGGGCGCGAAAGCCTGTTGCTGCACAGCGCCGCAGTGGATCGCAACAGCTACCTGCAACGCCCGGATCTGGGGCGCAAGCTGAGCGATGACTCGGCCCGGCGCTTGCGCGAGTACGCCGCGGCGCATCCGGGCGGTGTCGATCTGGCAATTGTGGTGGCTGACGGCTTGTCGGCGCTGGCGGTGCATCGGCATACCTTGCCGTTTCTCACACGACTGGAAGAACAAATGAGCGCCGACGGCTGGTCGATGGCGCCCGTTGTCCTGGTGGAACAGGGCCGCGTTGCCGTCGGTGATGAGATCGGCCAACTGCTCGGCGCAAAAATGCTGGTGATGCTGATCGGCGAACGCCCAGGCCTCAGTTCGCCAGACAGCCTCGGTTTATATTTCACCTACAATCCAAAGATCGGCCTGACCGACGCCTACCGCAATTGCATTTCCAATGTGCGGCTCGAAGGCTTGAGCTACGGCATGGCGGCGCATCGCTTGCTGTACTTGATGCGAGAAGCTTGTCGCAGACAGCTGTCGGGCGTGAATCTGAAGGACGAAGCACAGATTCAGACGCTGGAGTCGGACGCCGGTGCGGACATGAAAGGAAACTTCCTACTCAGCCCGCCCCCTGCCTGAACCGTTTCCGCATTGCGTTTCTGCGCAGGTTTCAGGCAGGATCGATGCACGGCCGCACGGGTTTCCCATCGCCGTCAGAGCAGTTGAAGACAGCCACTTGAAGACGAGACCTATCATGCGGATTATTCAAGCGACCCTCGAACATCTGGATTTGTTGACTCCGTTGTTCGTCAAATATCGCGAGTTCTACGGTTCCCTGCCTTACCCGGATTCCTCCCGCGCCTTCCTCGAAAAACGCCTGCGCCGCAAGGAATCGGTGATCTATCTGGCGCTGGCCGATGATGACGACAAGAAGCTGATGGGGTTCTGTCAGCTATACCCAAGCTTTTCTTCGTTGTCACTCAAACGCGTGTGGATCCTCAATGATATCTATGTCGCCGAAGATGCCCGCCGCCAACTGGTCGCCGACAACCTGATCCGCACCGCAAAAAAAATGGCCAAGGAAACCCAGGCCGTGCGCATGCGCGTATCCACCAGCAGCAATAATGAAGTCGCGCAGAAAACCTACGAATCCATCGGATTCAAGGAAGACACTGAATTCAAGAACTACGTATTGCCGATCAGCGAAGAGCTCTGAAAATCAAAAGATCGCAGCCTGCGGCAGCTCCTACAGGGCAACGCATTCCAAATGTAGGAGCTGCCGAAGGCTGCGATCTTTTTGCTTTTGCCTGACGCTCGACCGAGTGTTACCGCCCTCATCAAGCTCGACGCCCGCCTGACAAATATTCACACCCCGACATCCCCCGCTACAAAACCAACGCGCTTTTCATCTTTCCGACCGTATAATCCCGATCTTTCCGGCTTGTAAGAAAAACTACACCCCGCTGTAGGCTTACACGAAGTCATCCGCACAGGCCTGCCGAGTCGGGCCGCCATACAGGTGCCCCCATGGATTTCAACCCGCTCGACCTTATCCTGCATCTCGACGTGTACCTCGATTTGCTGGTGAACAACTATGGTCCATGGATCTACGCCATTCTGTTTCTGGTGATTTTCTGTGAAACCGGTCTGGTGGTGATGCCATTCCTGCCGGGTGATTCGCTGTTGTTCATTGCGGGTGCCGTTGCCGCTGGCGGTGGAATGGATCCGGTACTCTTGGGCGGCCTGCTGATGCTCGCGGCCATACTGGGCGACAGCACCAACTACGTGATCGGACGAACGGCCGGGGAGAAGCTGTTCAGCAACCCGAACTCGAAAATCTTCCGTCGCGACTACCTGCAGAAAACCCACGACTTCTATGACAAGCATGGCGGCAAGACCGTAACGCTGGCGCGCTTCCTGCCGATCATCCGAACCTTTGCACCATTCGTCGCCGGTGTGGCGAAGATGCCGTACGCGCGCTTCTTCGGTTTCAGCGTGTTGGGCACCATCCTCTGGGTCGGCGGTCTGGTGACGCTGGGCTACTTCTTCGGCAACGTACCGTTCATCAAGAAAAACCTGTCCTTACTGGTGGTGGCGATCATTCTGCTGTCGCTGGTGCCAATGATCCTCGGCGTGGTTCGCAGCCGTTTCGGCGGCACCAAAGCGCAATCGCACTAAGCCGATGTGGTCGCTGCGCGCCTGGCGACGCCGGCGCCTTCTGGCGAAGCACCCGATTGCCGACGACATGTGGCAACGGGTGCGCCATCACCTGAGCTTTCTGGATGGCATCAGCGCTGCCGAAGATCAGTGGTTGCGCGAAGCCTGCGTGCTGTTCCTCGAAGACAAACACCTGAGCGCCCTGCCCGGCGTCGAACTGCATCAGGAACAACGCCTCCTGCTCGCCGCCCAGGCGCAATTACCCCTGCTCAATCTGGGCGACCTGAACTGGTATCAGGGTTTTCACGAGATTGTTCTGTATCCCGACGACTTCCTCAGCCCGCAACGTCATCGCGATGCCAGCGGTGTCGAGCATGAGTGGGACGGTGAACACAGCGGCGAAGCCTGGCAACAGGGGCCGATCATCCTCGCCTGGCCGGGCGTGATGGCCAGTGGCGGCTGGGAAGGCTATAACCTGGTCATCCACGAACTGGCGCATAAACTCGACATGCTCAACGGCGACGCCAACGGCCTGCCGCCACTGCACGCCGACATGCGCGTCAGCGACTGGGCCGAGGTGATGCAACACGCCTACGACGACCTCAACCGCCAGCTCGATCGCAACCCTGACGCCGAAACCGCCATCGACCCCTACGCCGCCGAGAACCCGGCCGAGTTCTTCGCCGTCACCAGCGAGTACTTTTTCAGCGCCCCGGATCTGTTGCACGAGGCTTATCCACAGGTGTATGCGCAGTTGCGGCTTTTCTACCGCCAGGACCCGTTGAGCCGGTTGCGGCAACTTCAGGCCACAGACCCGGTCTATCAGGCGCACGACTAAGGTCTGCACGACTTTCGGTACATGGCGTCGACGGCAGAATATGCCTATAATCGCCGCCACTTTTTGGTCAATCCGGCCAAGTGTTTTTGGTCAACTACGGGGGCAACGCCCAATGAGCTACAGCAAGATTCCGGCTGGCAAAGACCTGCCGAACGACATCTACGTCGCGATCGAGATCCCGGCCAACCACGCGCCGATCAAATACGAAATCGACAAAGACAGCGATTGCCTGTTCGTTGACCGTTTCATGGCCACCCCAATGTTCTACCCGGCCAACTACGGTTACATCCCGAACACCCTGGCTGACGACGGTGATCCCCTCGACGTACTGGTTGTGACCCCTTACCCGGTTGCTCCAGGCTCGGTAATCCGCGCGCGTCCAGTCGGCATCCTGAACATGACCGACGACGGCGGCGGCGATGCCAAAGTCATCGCAGTCCCACACGACAAGCTGTCCCAGCTGTACGTCGACGTGAAGGAATACACCGACCTGCCGCCACTGCTGATCCAACAGATCGAGCACTTCTTCGCGAACTACAAGGATCTCGAAAAAGGCAAATGGGTCAAGATTGAAGGCTGGGCCGGTGCAGACGCCGCCCGCGAAGCGATCACCAAGTCGGTTGCCGCCTACAAAGGCTAAGCACCAGCGCTACGCGTGAAGCTTGAAGAAAACCCCGGTTGATCCGGGGTTTTTTGTGCTCGGGAAAAGCCGTCTTAAACAGAGTGTTTATGGCGGACTACAGAAAAGTTTTAGCCTGTGTAATTTCCCACAAGATCGTCTTACATCCCGTCGCAAAATTCAGCCCGTTTTTGAACGTCCGGTTTATTCAAACCGCTCTGGCACGGCCGTAGACTCCGTGTTTATGAGAAAGAACACTAGCGGTCCAAGATTCAAGGCACTCCTGGAAGCTGCGAACATCTCGACGACGGGTTTCGCAAAGTTCTGGGGCACGGAAGCCCAAAATGTCCACAACTGGTACACCCGGGGCGTCCCGGCGTATCGCATGGAAGAAGTCTCACGCCTGCTGTCCGTCAACAGCGAATGGCTGAAAACCGGCGAAGGCGCAAAAGAGCTGCCGAGCCTCGCTCCGCCTGCCAGCAACGGCGACAGCTTCGACGCCCACGATCCTCAGGGCGCCTACCGATTTATCCATCCCAACGACATCGAACTGGCCTTCTTCAAAGAAACACCCCTGACCAACGGCTCCGACAAAACCCACGTCATCCAGGACCCGGACCTGTCCATCCGCCTGCTGCGCGCACCACTGGATCAACTGGAAATCCGCCACGCCGACGCCATCTGCGCGCACATGATCGGCAACAGCATGGCCGAACGCATCGAAGACGGCTCCATCGTCGCCATCGACCGCAGCCTGACCCAAGTGGTAGACGGCGAGATCTACGCCATCGAACACGACGGCATGCTGCGCATCAAATACCTGCACCGCATGCCCGGCAACGGCCTGCGCCTGCGCAGCCACAACAGCGCCGAATACCCGGACGAAGTGTTCCGCCCGGCGCAGATCGAAGAGCAACGGATTCACATATTGGGCTGGGTGTTCTGGTGGTCGACAGTGAGCAAGCGGCGGCCGGTGGTGCCGTTTCTATGATCTAACGGCCCACAAAGCCCCCTGTAGGCGTGCGCCTGCTCGCGATGAGGCCCTGATAATCGGTACAAATCTCGAATTTGTTCGACTGCGGTCGCTCTAAACCGCACTTCAGGCTGGGAATCCCAAGCAAAACTCAGTATCCTGCGCCCCACATTTGCGCATCGACCCGCCCCGCGGCTCAGAGAGCGCCCGACGCGGCAGACCAACGTCTGACCAAGTCCCACAGCCGGACGCAGATCCGGATGTACGTTTTGAAGGCTGGCGCGGTTTACCAAAAATAAACCAAGCCAGTCCCCGAGAAGCCGGCCACAAGCCGGCTTTTTAATGTCTGCAAAAAAGCACAGTTACCTTGGTGAGCCCGACTCAACACTTGCCAATCCCAACCCCCTCAGTGCTAAATCCCGCCCAACAACCACCCCCTCTGTTTTTACCCGCATTCCCGCCGCCGGCCGGACTCCGGTATTGAGCCTCACGGGAATCCATGGAATGGCCCTGCATATCCCGACCCTGCTGGTCGTTTCAGTCTTCGTCTTTTTTCTGATGGGGCTTTTGACGCTGCACGCCTGGTATCGCGAAACCCGCGAGTCGCCACTGGCGTACCTCGGCAGCATGATGCTGCTTGGCGCCATCGGCGTGGTATTGGTCAGTTGGCGTGATCGAGGCGTCGACTTCATTCCCATTGTGTTCGGCAATGTTGTTCTATTGCTGAGTGCAGCGATGAACTGGACGGCCATGCGTACGCTGGTCGGGCGCAAGCCTTCGGTGTCCGGCATTCTGGCGGGGGCGTTCGCCTGGCTGACCTTGTGCCTGATTCCCGCCTTTTACGAGTCGATGCCGAATCGGGTTCTGGTCTACTCCTTGCTGGCATTCAGTTACGGCGTGCTGACAACGCTGGAGCTCTGGCGCAGCCGCCACACTCTGGACGTCGCGTTTATGCCGGCGCTGGTGCTGACCGTTTTGCACACGGTGTTCTACGCCGTTCGCAGTGCGACCGATGAAGGGCTGCCGGTGACAAAGGCGCTGCTGGGCAGTGGCGAAGGCGTGCCGTTTTTCTCGTTCATGCTGTTCGAGTCGATGCTGTATGTGATCGGCATCGCCTACATCACGCTGGCGATGGTCAAGGAGCGTGCAGAACTCAAGCTCAAAGCGGCGGCGTTCAGCGATCCGCTGACTGGCATTGGCAATCGTCGCGCGTTCATGATTAACGCCGGGCAGTTGCTTGCCGAAAGTCAGCAACACGGCGAACCGGCAGCGTTGTTGCTTTGCGATCTGGATAACTTCAAGCGCCTGAATGACACTTATGGCCATCCCGTTGGGGATCAGGCGTTGATTGCGTTCGGCCGGATCATGCTCGAGAGCCTGCGCAAGGAGGATGTTTGCGGGCGGATCGGCGGTGAGGAGTTTGCTTGCCTGCTTAACGATTGCGATGAGCAGACCGCACTGGAAATTGCCGAACGGATCCGTCGTTCCTTCTCGCAACTGTCGATTCTTGAGCCTGGATTACTCAGCGTCAGTATCGGCGTGGTGACCACCCGCGAATCCGGTCATGACCTGTCACGCCTGCTCTCGGAAGCTGATCAGGCGCTGTACGGCGCCAAGAATCAGGGGCGCAACCGCGTGCAGACGTTGCGTTCGTTGTACCTGAGCCTTACCGATCATTAAAGCTCAACAAACGACCATTCCAATAAGCCATTAGCACATCCGCCCTAATTGCCCCAGTCGGCACCCACCACTAAATTTCCATTCTGTTTTTGTGCATCACAAAAGCGCCAAGGAATGGAGCAGCACCATGTCATCGTTTTTCAAACTGAGTAAATCCCTCGCTTTACTGACCGCACTATCGTCTGCCACTGCAGCGTTAGCGGAAGAGCCGAACCCCATCGGCGACTGGTGGATCATTTATGGCAACGGCGTCCCGCACAAAAACATCATGTATGTCGCCGACAAAACTTCTGTGGTGCCGTCGACACTTACCAAGGGCGCGCAGATGTTGGCGGTGACGCTGGTGTATGAAGAGCCGGGCAAGCCGATGATTGATGCCTACAACCTGGAAGTTCAGTGCAAGACCAACAAGGTGCGGTTTGTTAATGGCCAGTCGGTGGATCGAATTGCCTACATGCTGCGTCACCTGAAAGTGAACCAGCAATGGCAGCAGCCGAAGGAGTTCTGGGTACAGCGCGCCCTCGCATTCGTTTGCACCCCAGAGAAAAAAGACATGATTGCCGTGGGCAAAATGGAGCATTTGCAGATGATCCAGGGCATGCAGCAAATGTTCTTCAAACTGGCACCGATTCAAGAGAAAGGCCAAATGATGGACAACCTCGACTCGATACTGGGCAACAAGTAACAGCCTGACTGTTTAACTCTCCAGCGCGCTATTTCGTCGCGCACATGACATCGGGAGTCATGATGAATCAATGGACTAAAACGTTACTGACGCTGCTGCTAACAGCCACAGTATCAATGGTGAATGGCTGCCACCTGATTGCGCAGTCGCGCTGGGAAGGACGGGATGTTCAGGAAGCACTCGATTTGTTCGGCAAACCCGACTCAATGAAAAAACAAACCACTGCCAGCGGGGAGAATCTCGCCGTTCTCACGTGGTACAAGTCCTCCAGTTGGACTACCACTGAAGCGGCCGGTACTTCCATGAATCACACCGGCAACGGCATGGTGTACACCGAGTACTACGATACGGTCGGGCATAGCTCTGACTGCAAAGTGGAAGCCACCGTCAATAAAGCCAAAAAGATCGTGCTGTTCAGGATCGAGGACGGCAAGATCATTCACGGCAAGTGCATCAACGTTCCATTCGTACCCGGTTACATTCCGCCCGGATTCTAGTGCTGTCCCTGAGCCAGTACCTGCTCAGGGATAACTGAACGACTTCACCAACGTCAGCTCACCCACCGCACGCATCGGGATCAGAAACGTCTCCATCTTCTCGCTGGGTGTGCCTTCTTCGGTAATCACCGTCACCTGCGCCGTGGTCAGCGGCTGCATCGCCTCATCGCCGCCATCCTCATCCCCGCGATACCCACCGCCGTAGTAATTCACATACACCAGATACTGGCCCTTGATCGGCGCCGGCATGGCGAAGATTTCCGGGCCGTAGCCGGTGGTGACGTCGACGTCGAGCGCGGCGCCGTTGGCAGCGGTGCGGTTGCCGTACCAGATATGCGCGCCGTCGGGGGTGACGAGGTGCAGGTCGAGGTCGGTGCCGTCACTGTCCCACGCCAGCAGTACGCGCAGTTTGGCCGGGGTGGCGCCGCCGCTGCTGTTGAGGAACTGTGTGCGGTGGCGTTGCTGGCCGTCGGGGCTGCGCACTTCGACGCTGTTGCTGCCGTTGGGGAAGGAAAACGGGCGATCGAAGTGGCCGCTGTCGTCGATTTTCAACGGCATGCTGACGCCGTTGACGATCAGACGGCCGGGTTCGTTGTCCTTCCGCGCAGCTTTGATCTCGCCGCTGATGCGTGCGGTATTGGCCTGGCCGACCGGGGTGTTGACCGACGAGGCCGGGTAGTTGACGGTCTGGCGGAAGCTTTCGCCCTCGCCTTCCGGTGCGCCGCTACGCCAGCCGCCAACCGGGGTGTCGAGTTTGACGCTGTCGGCGGCGATGGCCGGCGCTAGCGCGGTCAACGTGCAAAGCAGCAGCAAGACCTGTGGATAACGGAGTGTCATGGTCTATTCCAGCAAAAGGTGACGGGCGAGCCCTTCGATGTAGGTTTCATCCTGGCCGTTGGGGTGTGCGGCAAAGGCCAGGTGCAGATATTCGTGGGTCAGGTCGAGGCGATCCTGCAGGGTCAGTACGCCGCGTACATAGATGCGCTGGCGCTCACGGTCGACGAAGGGACGGCCGAACGCCAGTTTGCACACGGCGAAGGTGCTGACTTCGTTGTAGCCGGTTTCGCTTTCCAGTGTCGGGCGCCAGCCGCGTCGCTGTTTCTGCAGCCAGTCTTGCGCGGCGGGCAATGTTTCGCAGGAGGCGACCGGGTTGTCCCAACGACTGAGGCTGGCGCGCGGATAGGCGTGCAGCAGAATCGCGTCGTAACGTTGACCGGCATTGGCTTGCTCGACGGCTTGTTGCCAGGCGAGTTTGTCCGGGCCGGGCTGATCGGAGTGATAGGTGACGGTGCTGCCGGCCAATACCAGGTCTGCCGTCCATGCAGCGATACTGCGTGATTCGCTGGAGGCCGGACGCGGGGCGACGCGTTGGCGATTGCTGCTGTCGTCGATACTCAGGCAGTCGCCGTTGCGCGTGGCGTTTTGCAGCAGATACGTGCGAATCGCCACGGCCAACGCCTTGGCTGCTTCGCCAGGTTCGGGTTTGGCTTCACGGTCCAGTACTCTCGCGACGTACTCTTCGCGATCAAGCCTTGCGACGAGTTTGTCGTTGAGCAGAAACAGTTCGCCGTCACTGTGGATATCCAGCGCATTGCCGTTGGCGAATTCGACGCGGTAGTCGCCAAGCAATGGGCCGGAAGTCATGACCCGCTCACCGCTCAAAACCCGTGAAACCGGATAGCGCGAGAACAACCCGACTTCAACGCAACGCCCCGCTTCCGCCGGCCATGCTGCTGGCAACACCGTCGCCAGTGCCTGGCCGTAATGCCGCAAAACCATCTGGCTGGTGCCACGGCCCCCTGCCCAGACCGGCGAACCATCAGCCGTCCAGCCAGCGAATCCACCCTGTCGCGATTGCGGATCCTGATCGCCGAGCCAGCTCCAGGTTTTCACCCGCAGACGCCCGCCCAGTTCACCGACGACATTGCCGTCCGCCGCGTTCAGCACCACGTCGAGCAGTACTCGACGCGCCTGATCCTGCGCCGGTAACGAGGCCAGGACCTTCAGCAACTCAACCACGGAAACCCGTTGGGCCGGTTGCAGCGACGGTAAATCCAGCAACCACGACGGCGCTTGCCGCGCCTGCCAATAGCTTCTCCAATCAGCCGCCGCAATGCCCAATCGCGCAGGTTCGAAAAACAACCCGCAGGATTTCACCAGCGCCTGATCACGCTCGATCTTGCCGCCCGCCGCGCAGCAATAAACCTCGTCCTTCGATTGCCCGCGACATTCATACGCCGGTTCCCGCGCACCGGTGTCCACCAGCCACGCATAGACAAACAACTTCCACAGACTGCCCAGTGGCGTATCCAGTGATGATGGCAACGGTTCACGGGCGATCAGTTGCATCTGACTCAACGACAGCAACTCGCCCTTGTACGCCACGCGCAACGGCTCATCCTGCGCCGTCGCCAGCGCAGGGATCACACACATCAGCAGCCACAGCAGCGGCCGGGTCATGTCAGTTGACCGTGACCTGACCGAGGGAGGCTTTCGCTTCCTGGGCCTGATGCTGCGGCGCGTACACCTGGGTGAAGCGCACCGGCGGCAGGTTGAACTGGCCCTTCTGCGAGAAACGCACCAGATGGCGCAGGCGCAATTCGCCGCTCAGCGCATCGACAGGCACCGCGTAAGCCAGTTGACCCGGTTCGAAGCGCGCTTTCTCCAGCGCGGCTGGTTCGGTGCCGTCCTTGCCCTGCAACTTGATGCCCCACGTCGTGCGCTCGACATCGGCGCCCGGTGGCAGCGGCACTTCGAGCATGCCGTAGCGCAGCGGTTTCGGCGCTTTGCTGGTGAGGATCACTTCGTCCAGATACAGGCTGTCGCTGGACAACGGCTTGGTCCCGACCGGCTTCAGTTTGAAGGTGAACGCCTCATCACCCGGCACCAGTCGCGACAGGCGACGAGTGATGGTCACGGCCATCGGATCGACCGCAGGTTGTTGGGTCTGGAAGCTCAACGCCGCACGAAGCGGACGCTCTTGTGTGCCCGACACGGTCAACACGCCTAGCACTGGCGACGCGCCCTGCCAAGTCCAGTACATCTCACCGGTTGCACTGTAGTTTTTCTTCCAGCCTTCACCCGGCGTCAGGGCAATGGTCGGCGACGCTTGGGCGATGCTGCGTTGCAGCCAGGTCAGCGCCAGCGCACGTTCGAGCGTTGATTGCTGTGGCAGCAGACGTTGCAGCAGCGCCTGCGCACGGGCCTGATCGAACGGTTGCAGCGACAGGTTCAGCGCTTCGGCAAACGGCTGCGAACTGACGGACAGACGCTGTTGCGCAGCAGCCACTTGGCGATTGAACGCATCCGGCAAGGCAACTTTCGACTGCGTGGCCAACGAAGCGGTCAATACCCGCGCCGCCGCCAGACCGAGCGCCGAATCCGGGTCGCTCATCACCAGACTGTCCTGACCATCGTCCATCAGCGTTTCGGCGTTGCCCTCACCCGCCTTGGCCAGATCCTCCATCAAACCGCTGAGCAACGTGTTCACCGGTAAATGCATCTGCCTGGCGAACGACAGAATCAGCGCCCGTTGCAGCAATGGCGTGTTCGGCGCTTGCTTGGCGTACACCTCCAGCACCCGCTGCCAGTGCTCCGGCGGCAAGGTCAGCGCCAACACTTGGCTGGCGTTCCAGTCGGCGTAGTACGCGTAGGCAGTGAGGAACGCATCCGGCTCACCGTCGTAGCCCCACCAGGTGAAGCTCGCCGACGGCCCGGCCATTTGCACCAGACGCAGACGACTGTTCTGCATGATCAGGCGCAAGCGATCGCGGATCTGCGGATTCGACGCCAGCGATGGGTAAGCAATACTCAGTGGCAGCAATCGACTGGCCGTCTGTTCAACGCCGCCGTACGGATAACTGAGCAGATCGTCGAGTGCGGAACGGAACAGCGCTTGCGGACTGTCATCCAGGCGCAGGCGAATGTCCGTGGCGTCGCCTGGCAGGCTCAGCGGTGTATCACCGCTGGCCACGTCGAGGCTCTGGGTCTGCGTCACTTGCCAGCCATCACCGGTCGCGCTCAGGCGCACGGCGAGGGAATCCGCAGTTTTGCCGTCCTGAACCAACTCCGCCGTCCACTCGCCGGAAGCCAAGGCGAACGCCGGCAGCGGCAGGTAATTGATGCCGTTGTTCAGGGTCACCGGCAGGCGTTGTTCGGCGCCAGCGTAATGCGTGACCAGTTCAGCCTTGACCGGTTTTTCGGCCTGACTGAACGCGAACACGCCGAGTTGCGGCTGATCGCCCTTACGGAATTTGCTCGGCCCGCTCCACTTCAGGTACAGCGGTTTTTCCGAACGGACGAACTGCTTCTTCTGCCCGACCTGACCGTCATCGGCGATGGCGCGAGCAGTGATGCGCCAGCGGGTCAGCGAGTCCGGCATCTTGAAGGTAAAGCGGGTTTTGCCATCGGTACCGGTCAACAACTCCGGCTGCCACGCAGCGGTGTCGACGTCTTCCCGGCGCGGCCGCTCCAGCACTTTCACCCCGCGCTCGCTGCGGTTGGCTTTACCCGGCGCGCCTGGGCTGCCCGGCAGCGCCACGTCGTAGCTGATGAACGACAGGCTGGCGCTGGTGCGCACGTTGTTGCGGCGCGGGTGATAGAAGAACTGGTCAATGGTCGGCGCAACTTCCGGTTGCAGCGCGTAGACCATTTCGTCGACGACGCTGACGGTCAGATGCGCCGGCACCGCTTTGCCGGCGAACTGCGTGGTCAGGTCAACCGTGACCGTATCTCCTGGCAGATACAGCGCTTTGTCGGTGCTGATCGCTACGTCGATTTGCGGCGCGACCACTTTGATCCCGGCGTTCTGGAAGCTGTACTGACCGCCCTTGGTGTAAAGCACGGAGAAGGTCAGGTTCGGCGCAAAGTTGTCCTTCACCGGGATGCGCGCGCGGTATTGGGTATCGCTGAGTTTTTCCAGTTTCAGCCAGTCACCACCCTTGGCCAGCAGCGCAGTGGCTTCGACCTTGTCGCGCTCCAGCGACAGCAACGCATCGCTGACCGGTTCCGGGAACGTGATCAGCGCCAGGGCTTCATCGCCAGCCTTGTATTCGGGTTTATCGAGGACGATTTCTACGGTGCCCGGCACCGCTTTGACGCCATCGCCGGTAACCGAATGGCCGGTGGCGCCGAGGACGCGACCGTGTTGATCTTTCAGCGAAAGGTTGTAGGTACCCGGACGATCAAAGGTCAGGTTGAAGCCTTTATCTTTGGCCGCCAGTTTGCCTTCACCCGTAGTCTGATCTTCGAGACGAACCCAGCTATAGCTGCTCGGCACGACGGCCTGGCTTGGCTCACTGCCAGCTTCATTCAGATAACCGAACGCAACCTTGTCGCCGACCGCGCTGAAGCGTTGCGGCGCGCTCAAACGGAAGCTCGCCGCACCACGGTCGATAAGGATTTCCTTGGTGGTTTTGACCCGATACGCCGCGCCATCGCTGGCAAACACGGTGAGCATGTAGCGGCTTGGTTTGTCAGCGGCCGGCAGGTCGAGGCTCGCGTTGCCCTTGCTGTCGGTGGTCAGTTCGGTGCTGGTCAGTTCTACCGGGAATTGCCCGAGGTATTGCAGCTCGTTGTCGACCATCGACAATTGCTGGGCACGCAGGCTCAGGGTCAGTTTGGCGTTGGCCACCGGTTTGCCGTCGGGGTATAGCAACACCAGACTGCCTTTGACCGGCTCGCCGGTACGGTAATCCTGTTTGGCCAGGTTCAGCGAGATCTCGAAGTGCGGCTTGATGTACTCCGCTACGCGGAAAGCGCTGCTGTAAGCCTGATCCTTGTAGTTGAAACGAATCTCGTAGCCGCCTGCTACCGCGTTGTCCGGCAGCTGGAAACGGCCCTGAGTACCGGCCTTGGAATCAAGTTTCAGGTCGAGGTGTTGCAGCTCGGTGCCGGTGGCGTCGAGCACGCTGACGGTCACATCCGCCGCGCCTGGCAACACCGAATCCCGCGCATTCTTGAACTCGCGACCGACGATTTTCAGCGACACCCAGTCACCCGGGCGATACAGCGGCCGGTCGGTGAAGGCATAGAGTTTGGTGTCGTAGATTTCGCTGTCGTAATAGAAGTTTTCCGAGACGAACACGCCGCCCTCTTCGTCCTCGCCGATGACGAACGAACGCTCGGGGCTGACGTGCTTCAGGCGCAGCAAACCATCGGCATCGGTGGCACCGCTGCTCATCACGCCGAGGCCGTCGGTCCACAGCACATTGACCTTCGGCACCGAACTGCCTTCGTGTTTGCGCGCAGCCCAGACCAGCAATTCATCGCCGGCAATCTTGCTCACCGCGACGGTGTTGGAGACGAAGACCATGGTGGTCGCGCGGTACTTGCCGATCAGCGCTTCGACCAGATACAGACCCGGTTTCAGATTGCCCAGCGGGATATAAACGTTGCCCGGCGCAACGCTGACGAAGTCGCTGGAAGAACCGGCCAGATTGACGCCGGCCGGTGGCTGAATCGGCTTGGCCTGCCACAGCGGATAGCGGAACTGGCTGACCACCGGCAGACCCGGGATCAGCGCAAATTGCGGCTGCGCGTCGTACGGCGTCGGTGCGGCGATGGCGTTGCCCATCTTCAGTTCCGGCACCTCGTCGGTGACCTGTTTACGCGATTCATAGGAGAACGCGCGCTGCATCACCCGACGGGATTTGCGGTACCAGTTGTCCCACAGGTACGCGAGGGTGTTGGACAGGCCTTCGCCCTTGAACTGGCCATCGCTGACCACCCGGTGCAGGTTCTTCTGGCGCTTGAGGAAATCCAGCGGTTTGTCGATGCGGTACACGCGAATGTCGGCGCCGCCATAGGGTTCCATGCGGAAACGGCGATAGTCACGGCCCGGCGCTTCGAGGCGCACCATTGCCTGTTCGTCGGCAGCGAAACTGCTATCGGCGAGCAGGAAGAAGCTTTCACCGGAGACCGGCGTATAGCCGCTCGGCTCGACCGAATCTTCGGCGCTGACGGTAGCCACTGGCAGCAACAGCGCCAGCAGCAAAGGAATTCGGGAGCAGAGTCGCAACATGCGGGCACCGGTCATTGGGAGAGAAAGTTCAGTCGATAGACGCCGATGAAGTTGGGGTTGGCTGCGTCGGGTATCCATCGGGTGTCCTTCCATGTCATGAGTTGCTGCAGGCTTGCCGAACGCATGCCGTTGTCAGTCGGGGTGGTGGTGCCAGTGTGATAGGCGATGTAGCGGCCCATCCAGATCATCAGGTGCTGGTCGTCGCCCTGATCGAAAAACATCAGATCACCGGGCCGCGCCTGCGACACGTCGCGGCTGACCAAGTGGCTGTTGAACTGAATCAGTTTGATCGCGTTGACGTACGGCCCGACCTTGCCACCGCCCTGCTGCCATTGCTGGGCGAGCTTGCGTTGCTCATCGCTGAGCGACAGCTCCGGCGGCAAATAGCGATTGGACAGGCCATTGTTGCGCAGCCATTTGTCGTCGTGGACTTTCAGCGCTTCGTTGGCGGCGAAACGTACCAGCCCGGCACAGTCCTGCTGATACCAGCGCGGACTCGGGCCTTGGCTCAGTTGCTCTTGGGCAATACGCACGAACCAGGCGCGGAATACCTGGGATTGCGCCGGATCCAGCGCCGGCGCTTCAACGGCGCGGGCGCTCGCGCTCAGCAACAGCGCGAGCAAGCCGAGGCTGCGAATCAGTGTCGTCACAGCGCTTTCCATTCCAGCGGCAGCCATTGCCAGTGGCCGTCAGGTTCGCTGCCTTCGGGCAAGGTCAGGGCATATTTGCCATAGCCACCGAGGGTGCGCAGCTTGGGGATCAGGTAGGTTTGCGCGGCGTTGTAGAACACCGGCTCCATGTCCTGCGGCAGGCTGTCGAGGGTTTCCTGCTGCATCAGTTGCGCCATCGAGTCCGGGCCGAAATAGATCGGCATCAACACATCTTTTGGCAGCACGTCGGCCATCGGCGGGAAGCGTTTGTCGAGGGTTCCGAGGGCTTTGTCGACGAGTTTGTCGTCGAGGGAAAACAGCAGCGTCGAACCGTGACGGGCGAGGCTGACTTTCATGAACGCCTTGCCAGAAATCGCGTCCGGGTTTTCCGCCGTCTTCGCCGCATACGGACCGAAGTTGGAACTGACCTGACGCTGCCAGACGTGGTTCTGGCTTTCCTGCCTCTCGACCACCGGGAAGACGTTTTCGTCGACGTTGGCCTCGAACGCACCGACCATTGACCCGAACAGTTTGCCGAGATCGCCGTCGAGCTTGCTGCTGTCCTCGTCTTTCAGACTGGCCACCAGCAACGGCGTGTACAAACGCGAATCAGCGTACCAGCACAGGCCTGCCGCGCCAGCCACGTGTTCGGTGAGGGTTTGCGCCACGGCCTCTTCGGCGCCGAGTTTCACCAACAGCGGCTTCTGCGGCTCGGCCGCGACCGGCAGGGTTACGCAGGCACTGGCACCCAGCGGCATGGCTTGCCAGACCGGTTTGAAATCGAAGTCTGGCTGGTTATCCAGTTCGTCCATGGCCAGGTAGCTGTGCCAGCCCTTGTCGTCCATGTCGAAACGCAGCCCGGCGAAATTCGGGATAAAGCGTTGATAACCCATGGCCAGTACGCTGGAGTTAACCGACAGGCGCTGTTTGGTTTCCGCGGTTTTCGCCGGCAGGCCGAACGCTTCAGGGAACAGTTTTTCGCCATTGAGCAACGCCGCCAGCGCTTGTGGCGAGACGTGACCGGACTCTTCAGACACGCCGCTTTCCGGGTCGGAATACTTGGCCGGATTGGACAGCACCACCAGTTTGTCGCCGTGGGAGGCGAACAACAGGGCTTTGCTGGCGTTGTAGGTCAGTTGGTACAGCGGCACGCTATCTCCGCCAACTTTGAGTTCGCCCATTTGACTGAGCTGCGTGTCGTCCAGCGCGACTTTCGCCAACGGTTCGAGCAGTTTCGCCAGACCGCCACGATCCATTACCAGCAGGAAATCCTTCAAGCGACCATCCGCCCCGCGCCACAGCGCGACATCGGCCGGTTGATCGAAAAGCTGCTCGATCAGGCTGTCCTGCAACTTCAGATCATGCTCGTAGATGATCCGGCGCAGACTGCCGATCAAGCCAAGGCGATCAGCATGGGTCTCGTAATAGAAGACGAAATCTTCGGTCAGCGTGGCCTTCAGGAACGGCACGGTCAGCAGGTCTTTGGGCAACTGGCTCAGGGAGCGAGTCTCCAGCAACGCATCCGGACGGCTCAGGCCAAGCTTGTCACTCGCCAACTCCGCCGGCGGCGCCTTGGGCTTGAGCAGCAGCCAGCCAAAACCACCCGCCACGCCGGCCACCAGGCACAACCCGGCCAGCAGCAACGGCCAGCGCCGCGAAGGTTTGGCCGCTGGCGTATCGGCAGCCGAAGTCACAGTGTTATCGCTCATCTTCTCGCTCATTTCCCAAAGCTCAGGATTTCATCCGTGGCGGAATGCTTAATAGTTGAAAGTCTTGACCAGCAGCAGATCACCGATCGCCCGCAGCGGCACGATGAACGTTTCGCGTTTTTCGTCGACGGTGTTTTCGTTGAGCACCAGCGTGATTTGCGAGGTGATCACCTCGTTCTGGTTGCTGGTCTCCTCGAAGTTATAGCCGCCGTTACCGAAGTTGCCCCAATAGTTGACGTAAACCAGATAGGTGCCATGCAGCGGCGCGGTCATGGTGAACATTTCCGGGCCCGGACCATCGACGCCATCCGGGTCCAGACCGCCGCCATTGCTCAGTGCCGGCTGCGCCCAGAAGGCATGCTGACCGTCGGGCGTGACAATGTGCAGATCGAGTTCGGCTTTTGGATCGTCCCATCCCAAGACAAGACGAATCCGCGCCGGCGTGCGCAGGTTATTTGCTTCATAAAATTGCACGCGCTTGAGCGACTGGCCTTCGGCGCTGATCACTTCGACGCTGTTGGAGCCGGCGCCGAACGCGTACGGCCGGGCGAAACGCCCATCGTCGTCGGTGTACAGATTCAGTGGATTGCCATTCACCGCAAGGCTGTGCGGCGGGCGCATGTGCCCGATGGCCTTGAGCTGGCCCTGGATCATCGTGCGATTGCGCTGGATGCCGCGATCGATCGGCGGCGTCGGGTAGGCGACTTGCGGGTTTTCCGTGCGATCGAGCAGACCGTGATAGCGCCAGCCACCCACCGGTTCCGCCAGCTCGGCCGTCGGCGCGGCCCACAGCGCGGGCGCACCGGCCAGGCCGATCAGCAGCAAAAGAAATGAACGCATGTGATGCCTCCTGCCATGCCTGAACGAAACCTTGCACCCGATCCTCGGTACTTCACAGCGGTGAAAACTGCGTTTCGTCTGAAAGACCCGTGACTATGGGGTCGTAGAAGGCGCGAAGATTAGCCATTTGGCAGTTTTTTAACAATCGGATACATGTGCATTTGCGGTGGGAATCACGCAGTTTTATTGGCCGTGAGCCGAATAGCACGGTTATTCGACTCACAAAATGAGCCGAATAAGCCTGAATAACCACAAATCCTGTGGCGAGGGAGCTTGCTCCCTCGCCACAGAGGTTTATACGGCCCTTGGCGATACCTGCGCAGGCCCTGCTCATTTGCCCATACCCCCCCTATCTGCTAGTGTCGCGCCGGTTTAACGTCAACCGGAAATCGCCGCCATGGCCCGCAAAAAAGCTGCACTGGATTTCGAACAGTCCCTCGCCGACCTGCAAACATTGGTCGAGCGTCTGGAGAACGGTGAATTGTCGCTGGAAGACTCGCTGACCGCTTTCGAGCAGGGCATCGGTCTGACCCGTGACTGCCAGGCAGCGCTGGCGCAAGCCGAGCAGAAGGTGCAGGTGCTGCTGGAGCGCGATGGCGAACTCGCCGAGGAACCCTTCGACGCGGAACAGCCAGAATGATTGCAGCGTATACGGCGACCAGCCAGGCCCGGGTCAACGTGGCGCTGGAGACCCTGTTCAACGCACCGTTGCCGGAATTGGCGCGGCTTTATGAAGCCATGCGCTACAGCGTGATGAACGGCGGCAAACGCGTGCGTCCGCTATTGGCCTACGCGGCATGCGAAGCGCTCGGTGGCAAGGCTGAACAGGCCAACGGCGCAGCCTGCGCGGTTGAGCTGATCCACGCGTATTCGCTGGTTCACGATGATTTGCCGGCGATGGACGACGACGATCTGCGTCGCGGCCAGCCGACCACTCACAAGAAATTCGATGAAGCCTGCGCGATCCTCGCCGGTGACGGCTTGCAGAGCCTGGCGTTCAGCGCCCTGCTCGACCCGCGCCTGAGCGACTGCAGCAGCGACATCCGTCTGCAAATGGTCACCGCCCTCGCCCAGGCTGCGGGCCCGGCGGGCATGGTCGGCGGTCAGGCCATCGACCTCGGTTCGGTCGGCCTCAAGCTCGATCAACAAGCCCTCGAACAGATGCACCGGCACAAGACCGGTGCGCTGATTGAAGTCAGCGTCAAACTCGGCGCCCTTGCTAGCGGCCGTGCCGAGCCGGATGAACTGCGTGCCCTGCAGACTTATGCACAGGCTATCGGCCTGGCCTTTCAGGTGCAGGACGACATTCTCGACGTCGAAAGCGATACCGAAACCCTCGGCAAACGCCAGGGCGCCGACATTGCCCGTGACAAGCCGACCTACCCGGCCCTGCTCGGTCTCGACGCGGCCAAAGCCTACGCGCTGGAACTGCGCGATCAGGCCCTGCACGCCCTGCGACCGTTTGACGCGGCAGCCGAGCCCTTGCGCGAGCTGGCCCGGTATATCGTCGAGCGCCGCAGCTGACGGCGAATCCGCCAAAAAAGACCAACGCGTGGGCAGGGGGCGATGCATCAGGTAAACTGCCGCATCTTCTATACCTATAACGATTCGCCTGATGCCCACGACGTTTCATGAGATTCCCCGCAAGCGCCCGACCACGCCCCTGCTCGACCGCGCGAATACGCCGGACGGCCTGCGCCGGTTAGGCGAAGCCGAGCTGGAAACCCTGGCCGATGAGTTGCGCCTGGAATTGCTCTATACGGTCGGTCAGACCGGTGGGCATTTCGGTGCCGGCCTGGGCGTGATCGAGCTGACCATCGCGCTGCATTACGTCTTCGACACGCCGGACGACCGGTTGCTGTGGGACGTTGGCCATCAGGCGTACCCGCACAAGATCCTCACCGGTCGCCGCGAGCGCATGGGTACGCTGCGCCAGAAGGACGGCATCGCTGCCTTCCCGCGCCGCGCCGAGAGCGAGTACGACACCTTTGGCGTCGGCCACTCCAGCACCTCGATCAGCGCTGCGCTGGGCATGGCCATTGCCGCCCGCCTGCAGAACAGTGATCGCAAGGCAATCGCCGTGATCGGCGACGGCGCGTTGACCGCCGGCATGGCTTTCGAGGCGCTGAACCACGCGCCGGAAGTGAACGCCAACATGCTGGTGATCCTCAACGACAACGACATGTCGATCTCGCGCAATGTCGGCGGCCTGTCGAATTATCTGGCGAAGATCCTTTCCAGCCGCACTTACGCAAGCATGCGCGAGGGCAGCAAGAAAGTCCTGTCGCGCCTGCCCGGCGCCTGGGAAATCGCCCGTCGTACCGAAGAATACGCCAAAGGCATGCTGGTCCCCGGCACCCTGTTCGAAGAGCTGGGCTGGAACTACATCGGCCCGATTGATGGCCACGACCTGCCAACGCTGATCGCCACGCTGCGCAACATGCGCGATCTGAAAGGCCCGCAGTTCCTGCACATCGTCACCAAAAAAGGCAAAGGCTTCGCCCCGGCGGAAGTCGACCCGATTGGCTACCACGCCATCACCAAACTCGAACCACTCGACGCCCCGGCCGCTGCGCCGAAAAAGGCCGGCGGGCCGAAGTATTCGGCAGTGTTCGGCGAGTGGCTGTGCGACATGGCCGCTGCCGATCCACGCCTGGTCGGGATCACCCCGGCAATGAAGGAAGGCTCGGATCTGGTCGCGTTCAGCGAACGCTTCCCGCTGCGCTATTTCGACGTAGCGATTGCCGAACAACACGCCGTGACATTCGCGGCCGGCATGGCCTGCGAAGGCGCAAAACCGGTGGTGGCGATCTACTCGACGTTCCTGCAGCGCGGTTATGACCAACTGGTGCATGACGTCGCGGTGCAGAACCTCGACGTGCTGTTCGCCATCGACCGCGCCGGTCTGGTCGGCGAAGACGGCCCGACTCACGCGGGCAGCTTCGATCTGTCGTACCTGCGCTGCATCCCGGGCATGGTCATCATGACCCCGAGCGATGAGAACGAACTGCGCAAAATGCTCACGACCGGCCACCTGTACAACGGCCCGGCGGCAGTGCGTTATCCGCGCGGCAACGGCCCGAACGCAACCATCGAAAAAGACCTCGAGCCGATCGAAATCGGCAAGGGCATCGTCCGTCGTCAGGGCAGCAAAGTCGCTCTGCTGGTGTTCGGCGTGCAACTGGCCGAGGCGCTGAAAGTCGCTGAGAAGCTGGATGCCACCGTGGTCGACATGCGCTTCGTCAAACCACTGGATGAAGCGCTGGTACGCGAGATTGCCGGCAGTCACGAGTTGCTGGTGACTATCGAAGAGAACGCGATCATGGGCGGCGCCGGTGGTGCAGTCAGCGAGTTCCTGGCACGGGAGAACATCCTCAAGTCGATGCTGCACCTGGGCTTGCCGGATATCTACGTCGAGCACGCCAAACCGGCGCAGATGCTGGCCGAGTGCGGGCTGGATGAGGCCGGGATCGAAGCGTCGATTCGCGAGCGTCTGGCCTTACTCGACAAATAAACGCATTACCCTTGTGGGAGCGAGCCTGCTCGCGAAAGCGGACTGTCAGTCAATACATTGCTGACTGATACACCGCATTCGCGAGCAGGCTCGCTCCCACATTTGATTTGTGTACACCTGAAACACCAGTGGACTGTCCATGAACCTCTCGCGCTTCGCCCTGCCCTTCTTCCTGCTGCCAGCCGCCAATGCGTTCGCCGACACCTTCGAACGCGACCAAGCGCTGAAGCTGCCTGACGTGCTGATCTCAGCCAACCGCCAGGTCGAAGCCCGCAACGACAGCAGCGCCGCCAACACCGTGTTCACCCGCGAAGACATCGACCGGCTGCAACCGAGCGATGTGCCAGACCTGCTGCGGCGCGTGCCGGGCGTACAGGTGGCGCAGGCCGGCGGGCGCGGCAGTCTGCCGGGGATCTACATTCGCGGCACGCAGTCGGCGCAGAGTCTGGTGCTGGTCGACGGTCAGCGCATCGGCAGTTCGACTTCCGGCGACAGCAACCTGCAGCATCTGAACATCGAGCAGATCGAGCGCGTTGAAGTGCTGCGCGGTTCGCGTTCGGTGATTTACGGCAGCGATGCGATTGGCGGGGTGATCCAGATCTTCACCCGCCGTGGTACCGAGCAGGGTTTGCAGCAACGGATGCACGTCGGTTTCGGCAGCAACCAGAGCTGGGAGCGCAGTGTCGGCTTGTCCGGTGGCGATGAGAAAACCCGCTTCAACCTTGGCGCCAGTCTGGATGAAACCGCCGGGGGTGACCGAACCCACGAGTCGTATCCCAGCGATGGCGATCACGATGCTTACCGCAATAAATCTGTCAGCCTGAGCCTCAGCCATGCGCTGACCGATGACATCGAAGTCGGCGCCAATCTGCTGGATAACCGTGGCAAGGGCGAGTTCGACAATCCGTTCGGCCGCTTCGACATGACCACGTTCGAGTCTGTACAACAGCAGCCTTACAGCGATTTCGACGTCAGCAGCGTCAGCAGTTACATCGACTCGCGGGTCAACGAAACCTGGAAAACCCGCGTCGAATTCGGCCATACCGAGAACCGCGAGAAGACCCTCGACAAGCTCAGCGACGAACGCACGGTGTTCAACACCTACCGCGACTCGGTGAACTGGCAGAACGACCTGACCCTCGATGCACGTAACAGCCTGATCCTCGGCGGCGACTGGTACGAAGACCGGGTCAACAGCAGCACCGCGTTCGATGAGGACAGCCGCTGGAACCGCGCCGCGTTCATTCAGCATCGTTATCAGGCCGACAGCTTCTCCACCGAACTGGGCCTGCGCCATGACGACAACCAGCAGTTCGGCAGCCAGAACACCTGGAGCGGCACGTTCACCCTGCCGCTAAACCCGGACAATGATCTGTTGCTGAGCTACAGCGAAGGCTTCCGCGCGCCGACCTTCAACGACCTGTACTACCCGGACTTCAGCAACCCGGATCTGAAACCGGAAACCTCGAAAAGCTACGAGTTGCAATGGCGCAGTCAGTTAACCGATAGCAGCCGTCTTGAAGCCTCGATTTACCGTACGGATCTGGAAGACGCGATCATCTTCGGCAGCAATTCACGCCCGGAGAACGTCGCGTCGGCGCGAATCAACGGCTTTGAAGCGGCGCTGAAACAGGAGCTGTTCGACTGGCAGAGCAACCTTGGCGTATCGATCATTGATCCGCGAGACCGCGACAGTGGCCACACCTTGGCGCGTCGTGCGCGGCGTACGTTGAGTTGGGACCTGGATCGACAGTTTGATCAAGTCAGCCTCGGCGCCAGTTGGCAGGCGGTCAGCAGCAGTTATGACGACCTGAAAAATGAAAACCCGCTGGGCGGTTATGCGTTGTTCGGCTTGCGCAGCAGTTGGGCACTGACCCGCGAGATCAAACTGGATCTGAAGGTCGATAACGTTTTCGACAAAGGCTACAGCCGCGCCAATTACAGCTATGACGGCAGCCAATACGGGTATCGCGAGGAAGGACGGGTGTGGATGTTTGGCGTCACCTGGACTCCACAGCTTTGATTTGAATCTTCGGTGATTTGACTGGCCCCTTCGCGAGCAGGCTCGCTCCCACATTTGGAATGCGATCCCCCTGTGGGAGCGAGCCTGCTCGCGAAGAAGTCACTCCGATTTCAGCGGTCAGGCGCGATCAATTGGCAGAGTTTGGCGGTGGCGCTGATCATTTGGCCACTTGGGCGTTCAAGGCCTTTGTCGGTGACCAACAGCAGCTTCCCCTCTTTGACCGCCGCCACTTGCGGCCACGCCTTCCAAGCATTCAGTTGCGCCTGATCCCCCGCCAGAATCACCTCGGGATTGCGCTGCAGCACCGCCTCGATACTCACCTGCGGCGCCGGCAGACTCAGATCGCCGAACACATTACGCGCCCCGCACACCTCCAGCGCATCGCTGATGATCTGCCCGCCACCGACGGTGTACAGCGGTTTGTCCCAGACCTGATAAAACACTTTCAACGGCCGGTCCCGGCGATAGCGCTGACGAAGCTGACCGAGCTGATCGCGCAGTTCTGCGGCCAGTTTCGCCCCGCGCTCGGGCCGGCCCAGTTGCGCAGAAATGGCTTCGATCTGCGCAGAAAGCTGGTCCAGACTGTGGGGTTCGGCGACATAAGTCGGGATATTCAGTCGCTTGAGTTGATCACGTTGCGCCGGGCCGACACTGCCGGGCCAGAGCAACAACAGATCGGGTTTGAGACTGAGCAGTCGCTCCATGTCGAGCTGGCCATAACGACCAACGGAAGGCACGCCCGCAAGCGCCGCCGGGCGCTCGCCGGCATCCAGTACACCGACTAGCAGGTCGGCGGAATCCAGCTCAACGACGATTTCAGACAGAGACGGCGCGAGGCTGACCACGCGCGGACTGGCCAGCGCCGGGACGCTGACGGCCAGCAGCAAAACCGCCAGCCAGAGACCGCGCATCAGCCGAGTTGACGCGGGATACGGTAGAGGTAGAACAGCACCGCCGTGGACAACGCCAGCAACATCAGCGGTACCGCTTCGAGACCGACAAACACCGCCAGTGCACCGATCCAGGCCGGCAAGGCAGCCGCGAGAAAAGCCGTGCGACGACGGGCGGCGAGGGCAATCCACGCGGCCGGTTCATCCGCGGTATCGAGGGCTTTTTGCGTGGCGATCAGCGCGTGTTTGTAACGGCCGAAAAACTTCAGGCTGACAAACATCGACGCGACGCCAGCAATGAAAAACGGCATCGCCAGTACCGGCAGAATCCCCTCGCCCTGACCGAACAGTGCGTTGAGGACGAACAGCGGCACCAGCGCCAGTGCGAGGTATTTCCACCAATCGACTGACAACCGGCGTCGCACCTGCCCCCGCGTCACGCGCGATCAACCTCGCCCTGATGCTCGTTGCCCATCATGTGGTCGAGCTTGCTGGCCTTGGTCGCCAGGTAGAGCTTGTTGTGCGGGTTGTGACCGGTGTGCAGCGGCACACGCTCAGCGACGGTGATGCCCATGTCGGTCAGGGCTTTGACCTTGCGCGGGTTGTTAGTCATCAGACGCAGGGATTTCACGCCCAGATGTTCGAGCATCGGCAGGCACATGGCGTAGTCACGCTGGTCGGCGGCAAAGCCCAGACGCTCGTTGGCTTCAACGGTGTCGGCGCCGCCGTCCTGCAACTCGTAGGCACGGATCTTGTTCAGCAGACCGATGCCGCGACCTTCCTGACGCAGGTAGAGCAACACGCCACGGCCTTCACGGGCGATGGCTTTGAGGGCGCCTTCGAGTTGCGAACCGCAGTCGCAACGCTGACTGAACAAGGCGTCGCCGGTCAGGCATTCGGAGTGCAAACGGCCGAGTACCGGGGCACCATCAGCAATTTCACCCAGGCTCAGCACAACGTGCTCGCGACCGGTGGCTTCATCGAGAAAACCGTGCATGGTGAATTGCGCAAAAGGCGTTGGCAGCTTGGAAGCGGCGACAAAGACGACAGGCACCGGTGTGCTCCTGATCTAAAGAGTCTGAAAATTCGCAGGCCGGCATTGTAACAGCAGGTTCCTACAGACGCTTAGGCTGAATTATCGGGCATAACGATCAAAAAGTTTGATCACTCCCGATCGACAGGGATCCCTGCAGGAGCTGTCGAGTGAAACGAGGCTGCGATCTTTTGATCTGGCTTTTAGAATCAAGATCAGAAGATCGCAGCGTGCCGCAGCTCCTACAAGGGATTCGTCGCGCCCGTAGCGAACGGATACGGCTGCTTCCACTTCTCGAAGATCGGTTTCAACTCGCCGCTCTTCACCAACGCCTCCATGCGCTGGTCATACAGCGCCATCAGCGCCCGCGCCTGTGGCGTGTCGGCAAAGCCGAGGAACAACGGCAGCTCGGCCAAGTGCGAATAGCGATACTGCGCCGGATCGGCTGCGGTTTTCACCACGGCTTCAATCTCGGTCAGCGCATCGATGTAGTAATCCGCCCGCCCTTGCTTGAGCATCGACAGAATGCCGGTGCGCCGCTCGATCTGGTTGTAACGCTTGATATTCGGCAGGTAGTTTTCGTAGCGATAGCCCCGCACCCAAGCCAGGCGATACTTGCCCAGCGTCGCCTGGGTGGGCGCCGGATTGCTCGCCAGCCCCAACGCATAGATGTGATCGGAATCAAAATTCCAGCGCGGGTACAGCACTTGATCGGCTTCATCGCGATAAGAGCCGACCAGCGCATCGACCTCTTTCAACTGCACCAGCCCAACCGAACGGGTGTACGGCACCGTGCGAATGTCCAACTTCACCCCGACCGGCTCGAACACCTTGCGCAACACGTCCCAGCCCAGACCATGGCCGTCAGCGGCGGTGTAGTCTTCCCAGTCTTCGCTGGCCAGATGGATGACCGCCGGCGTCGGCGCAGCTTCCTGCGCACCGGCCACTGTGCCCAGCAAAGCAAAAAACACCAGCGCCAACCAGCGTCGAGCCATCCCTAGTCCCCTCACTTGCCCCCTGATATCCCTTGGAATCAGGCGAAAATCCACACCAGGCCCTGCATGGCCAGCCAGGCGAACACACCGGCCAGTACGTCGTCGAGCATGATGCCGACGCCGCCATGCACATGCCGGTCGATCCAGCGAATCGGCCATGGCTTGAGAATGTCGAAGAAGCGGAACACCAGAAAACCCGCGAGCAACCAGTACCAGCCTTCCGGCACCAGCCACAGGGTGATCCACATCCCGACCATCTCGTCCCAGACGATGCCTTCGTGGTCGTGTACCCGCAGATCGTCAGCCACTTTGCCGCACAGCCAGAAGCCGAACAGCATGGTGATCCCGAGCATCAGCCAGTAACCCCAGTCGGGCAACATCTGCCACAACGGAATAAAGGGTAGCGCAACTAACGAACCCCACGTGCCCGGGGCTTTCGGCAGGGTGCCGGAACCAAAGCCGAACGCGAGGAAATGCCAGGGATTACGCCAGACCGACGGCGGAACGAATTCGGCCGGAACCTGTTTCGGGTGATCTGTCACGGTGTCTCCTGAAAATGTTGATAACCGCGGATTTGCGGGGTGATGTCGTGCCCTTCGCGGTCCAGCAAGACCACGCCCTGCCCCTCTGCGACGCGACCGATCACATGGACCGGCCAGCCATTGGCCAGCAGCGCCGGCAACTCGATGGACGGCAGGGTGAACGCCAGGACGTAATCATCGCCACCGCTCAATGCTGCACGCTCGGCACCGCGCTGACCGAGAAATGCCACTAATGCATCCGACAGCGGTACGCGCTCGCGTTCAATCTCAAGCCGCACCTTTGAAGCCAACGCAATGTGGCCACAGTCGGCGAGCAAGCCATCGGAGATATCCAGCGCTGATGTGGCTTTGCCACGCAGGGCCTGGCCGAGGGCGAGTTGCGGTTGTGGCGACCAGTAATGATCGAGCAGCGGTTGGGCGATGTGAGCTTCGGCCTCACGCTGACCGAGTACCAGAGGCAAGGCGCCGGCCGCATTGCCCAGCTCACCACCGACACATAACAAGTCACCCGGTTGCGCGCCACTGCGGGTCAGCGCCTGACCCGCAGGCACGCGACCAAACACGGTAACCGTCAGGCTCAACGGCCCGCGCGTGGTATCGCCGCCGACCAGCGCAACGCCGCAGCTCTGCGCCATACGGTTCAAACCGTGGGCATAGGCTTGCAGCCAATCGGCGGTCACCGTCGGCACAGTCAGGGCAAGGGTAAAGGCAACGGGCGTGGCGCCCATGGCGGCCAGATCGCTGACCGCAACGGCCAGCGAGCGCTGACCGAGCAGAAACGGATCGCAGGGGTCGGCGAAATGCACACCGGCCACCAGCGTATCGGTAGAGATTGCCAACTGTTCCCCGGGGGGAACAGCGAGCAAGGCGCAGTCGTCGCCGATCCCCAGAGCAACGCCTTCGCCGCCCTGCGCACAAGGCGCGGCGGCGAAGAAGTTGCGGATCAGCTCGAACTCGCCCATTGAAGTATCAAGCGCGTTTCAGCGCTTGAACGCCTTCACTTCAGCTTCACGCAGGCGCGGGGCCAGCTTGTCGAGCACACCGTTGACGAACTTGTGGCCGTCGGTGGAACCGTAGACTTTCGCCAGTTCGATCCCTTCGTTGATCACAACGCGGTACGGCACGTCGACACGCTTGAGCAGTTCCCAGGTCGACAGGCGCAGTACGCACAGTTCAACCGGGTCCAGCTCTTCGATGGCCAGGTCCAGGCACGGCGCCAACGCAGCGTCGATCTCGGTCAGATTGGCCGGAACACCGTGCAGGATGTCGTGGAAGTAGCTGGCATCGGCGAAGGTGAAATCGTTGTCGACGCGAAACTGCGCTTCGATTTCGTTCAGCGAAGTACTGGCCATGTGGCGCTGATACAACGCTTGAGTCGCCAACTGACGGGCAGCGCGGCGCTTTTCACTTTTCGAAGGCTTGCCGGCGTCCGTTGGACGCGGATCGCGCGGATTGAAACGATCGCTTTCGTCGCTAATCACTTGGCCTCCAACTGCGCCAGCAGGCTGACCATTTCCAGAGCGGACAGGGCAGCTTCGGCACCTTTGTTACCGGCCTTGGTGCCGGAACGTTCGATGGCTTGCTCAATGGAATCAACGGTCAGGACGCCGAAAGCGACCGGCACGCCGAACTCCATGGACACCTGGGCCAGGCCCTTGGTGCATTCGCCCGCCACGTATTCGAAGTGCGGAGTACCGCCACGAATGACCGCACCGAGGGCGATGATGGCTGCGAATTCACCTTTCTGGGCGACTTTCTGCGCAACCAGCGGGATTTCGAAGGCGCCAGGTGCGCGGATGATGGTGATGTCGCTTTCGCTCACGCCGTGGCGAACCAGGGCATCAACTGCACCGCTGACCAGGCTTTCAACGACGAAGCTGTTGAAGCGGCCCACTACCAAAGCGTAGCGGCCTTTAGGGGCGATGAAGGTACCTTCGATGGTCTTCAGGGTCATTCGTCAGTTCTCTTAAAGAGCCGGGACGCGTCTGCTACGCGTCCCTCAGTGATTTATTTGCCGCGAATTCGGGTCCGGAAACAACCGGTCATTATTCGGAGGGCACGTATTCTACAACTTCCAGATCGAAACCGGATATCGCATTAAATTTCATCGGTGCAGACATCAAACGCATTTTGCGCACACCGAGGTCTCGCAGGATCTGCGAACCGGCACCGACAATGCTGTAAGTCGTCGGTTTTTTCGGCGCGGCCTGATCGCCGGTTTCACGGATATGCGCAAGCAACACGTCGCCATCGAGCGGGTGACCGAGCAACAGCACCACACCGCTGCCCGCCTCGGCAACCGCAGCCATGGCGGCGCGCAGGCTCCAGCGCCCCGGTTGCTTGACCATCAACAGGTCGCGCAGCGGGTCCATGTTGTGCACGCGAACCAGCGTTGGCTCTTCGGCGCAAACAGTGCCCAGGGTCAGCGCCATGTGCACGTCGCCTTCCACCGAATCACGATAGGTCACCAGGTTGAATTGGCCCAGTTCGCTGTCCAGTGGCTGCTCGGCAATCCGCTGAACGGTACGTTCGTGGATCATCCGGTAGTGAATCAGGTCGGCGATGGTACCGATCTTGATGCTGTGTTCAGCGGCAAACGCTTCGAGTTCAGCACGACGAGACATGGTGCCGTCGTCGTTCATCACTTCGCAGATCACCCCGCTCGGCTCGAAACCGGCCATGCGCGCGAGGTCGCAGGCAGCTTCAGTGTGGCCGGCGCGAGCGAGGGTGCCGCCGGCCTGTGCCATCAGCGGGAAGATGTGGCCCGGGCTGACGATGTCTTCAGCCTTGGCGTCCTTCGCGGCAGCCGCTTGCACGGTGCGCGCGCGGTCAGCGGCGGAGATGCCGGTGGTCACGCCTTCGGCGGCTTCGATCGAGACGGTGAACTTGGTGCCGAAACCGGAACCGTTGCGTGGTGCCATCAGCGGCAGCTTCAACAGTTCGCAGCGCTCGCGGCTCATCGGCATGCAGATCAGGCCACGGGCGTGCTTGGCCATGAAGTTGATGTGCTCGGCCTGGCAGCATTCGGCGGCCATGATCAGGTCGCCTTCGTTCTCGCGGTCTTCGTCATCCATGAGGATGACCATCTTGCCTTGGCGGATATCTTCAACCAGTTCTTCGATGCTATTGAGCGCCACAAGGCACCCCCTTCAGTCAGGATTTGAGGTAGCCGTTGGCGGCCAGAAAGCTTTCAGTGATCGTGCCGCCAGCGCTCGGCTCTGCGGCCTTGTCGCCCAAGAGCAAACGCTCCAGATAACGAGCCAGCAAATCGACTTCCAGATTCACCCGGCGACCTGGCTTGTACGAAGCCATGATGGTTTCGCTCAGGGTGTGCGGAATGATCGTCAGCATGAATTCAGCGCCATCGACGGCGTTCACGGTCAGGCTGGTGCCATCAACCGTGATCGAGCCTTTATGGGCGATGTACTTGGCCAGCTCCTTCGGCGCGCGGATGCGAAATTCCACGGCGCGGGCATTGTCGCTGCGCGAGACGATTTCGCCGACGCCGTCGACGTGGCCGCTGACCAGATGCCCCCCGAGACGGGTGGTCGGGGTCAGGGCTTTTTCGAGATTGACCGGGCTGCCGCTTTTCAGGTCATTCATGGCGGTGCAGTCGAGGGTTTCGCGGCTGACGTCGGCGGCAAAGCCGTCGCCCGGCAGCTCGACCGCCGTCAGGCAGACGCCGTTGACCGCGATGCTGTCGCCGAGTTTGACGTCGCTCAGGTCGAGCTTGCCGGTGGCGACGTGGACCCGCACATCACCGCCCTTTGGGGTCAGTGCACGGATACTGCCGATGGATTCGATGATGCCGGTAAACATGGGGTTCTCCTTGAGAACTAAGCCAGCGCTAACGCGATGGCCGGGAATTATACGCTCGACCGTTGAGCAGGGATGGCAGTGACTCGCCAGTCATCGCCCACCGCGCGAATTTCGCTGATTTTCAGCTCCGGGGCATCCTTCATATGGGCCAGCGGCCAGTCCAGCAGCGGACGCGCCGAAGAACCGAGGAACTTGCCGGCGATGAAGATCACGAATTCGTCCACCAGACCGAGCTGAGCGAAAGCCCCCGCCAGACGCGGGCCGGCTTCGACCAGCACCTCGTTGACGCCACGGTTGGCCAGTTCAATCAGCAATTGATGCAGATCGACCTGACCGTCATCACCTGGCACGATCAGGCACTCGGGGCCGTGAGCGTATTGCTCTTCGATCGCGACACAGGTGGCGACCAACGCCGGACCGGCCTTGAAGAACGGCGCATCGAGCGGCACGCGCAGGCGCCCGTCGATCAGCACGCGCAATGGCGGACGGCTCATCGCCAGCGCCGTTTGCTCGCTGTCCAGACCGAGTTCGTCAGCGCGTACGGTCAAACGCGCACCATCAGCCAGCACCGTGTCGGCGCCGGTCAGCACCACGGCGGCCTGAGCGCGCAGACGCTGGACGGCCGAACGCGCGGCCGGGCCGGTGATCCATTGGCTCTCGCCGCTTTCCATCGCCGTGCGACCGTCGAGACTCATGGCCAGCTTGACCCGCACGAACGGCAAGCCGTGTTCCATGCGCTTCAGAAAACCTTGATTGAGCTTGCGCGCCTCGGCTTCGAGCACACCACTTTCGGTGGCGATACCGGCATCGGCCAGACGCTGCAAACCACGTCCGGCGACTTGCGGATTCGGGTCGCGCATCGCCGCCACGACTCGACCAACACCGGCATTCACCAGCGCATCGGCGCACGGCGGCGTGCGGCCATGGTGGCTGCACGGTTCGAGAGTCACATACGCAGTGGCGCCCCGGGCCAGTTCACCGGCGGCGCGCAGCGCGTGGACTTCAGCGTGCGGTTCGCCGGCGCGCTCATGCCAGCCTTCGCCGACAATCTGCCCGTCGCGCACCACCACGCAGCCGACCCGCGGATTGGGATGCGTGGTGTAGTGACCTTTGCGCGCCAGTTCCAGCGCACGCGCCATGAAGTGGGCGTCGAGGATGGCCTGCTCGGCGACGGTGGTCATTCTTTCACCGGTTCGCGGGCGAGGCGGTCGATCTCTTCGCGGAATTCGTTGAGGTCCTGGAAGCGCTTGTACACCGACGCGAAGCGGATGTAGGCGACTTCATCAAGCTTTTGCAATTCGGCCATGACCAGTTCGCCGACCACAAGGGATTTGACCTCGCGCTCGCCGGTGGCGCGCAGCTTGTGCTTGATGTGAACCAGAGAGGACTCGAGGCGCTCGACGCTCACCGGACGTTTCTCCAGCGCGCGCTGCATGCCGGCGCGGAGTTTTTCTTCGTCGAACGGTTGGCGGCTGCCGTCGGTTTTGATCAGGCGCGGCAACACCAGTTCGGCCGTCTCGAACGTCGTGAAACGCTCGCCGCAGGCCAGGCATTCACGCCGGCGGCGCACCTGTTCGCCCTCGGCGACCAGACGCGAGTCGATGACCTTGGTGTCGTTGGCACCGCAGAAGGGACAGTGCATGGTGGCTGGCAACAAAAAAAGGGAGGGCCATGGTAGCGCATCCCGGTGGCAAGACAAGCCATAGGCTTTGCGGTATACAGAACGGCATGATCGTTTGATCCATGGATTTCATTTTGCTGGAGCATCCAATGCCGTTACGTCCGCTCGTTTTGCTCAGTCTTTTCAGCCTGCTGGTGGCCTGTGGCAGCGATGCACCCAAGCCTCAGCCGCCGACGCCCGGCCCTGCGCCACAGCAAGCGCAGAAAAAAGCCAAAGAAGCCGCCGACCTTGGGCCGCTGCCGGCCTATCAACGGGAATTGAGCGGCACCCTGCAAGGTGTGCCGGCCGGTGCCGAAGTCGAACTGGCGCTGCTGGTGATCGACGAGAAGGATCGCCCGCAACAATTGCTCGCCAGTTCCAGCCTGATCGGCAACAACCAGATTCTGCCGTTTCGCCTGCGCTTCAACCCGGACGCCTTCCCCGCCGGCGCGCGGGTTGAGCTGCGCGGTCGCGCCAGCCAGTCCGGCCAG
This sequence comes from Pseudomonas sp. A34-9, assembly GCF_029543085.1. Lineage (NCBI taxonomy): Bacteria > Pseudomonadati > Pseudomonadota > Gammaproteobacteria > Pseudomonadales > Pseudomonadaceae > Pseudomonas > Pseudomonas sp. A34-9. The sequence continues at coordinate 5,756,515 of NZ_CP119967.1, forward strand.
TTGATCCTGCATCTGCCGTCGCAGACCATCACTCAGCCGACCACGCAGGCGCTGGGCCAACTGCAATTTGTCAAAGCACCATGACTGCACCGCTCGACCTGCAACAGGCGTTAGGTGAATTGCTTGGCGACGCCAGACTCAAGGTCTGTGCGTTGCCGGACACTGATTTACAGCTATGGCTGATCGATGGCGACAACATGGATCGCGAATTCAGCCAGGAAGAAATTCAGCGGATTCTGCACGAGCCACCGTACTGGGGTTTTTGCTGGGCCAGCGGTTTGGCGGTGGCGCGGTATCTGGTGGAGTTCCCCGAGTGGGTGCGCGGCAAGCGCGTGCTGGATTTCGGCGCCGGTTCCGGCATTGCCGGGATCGCGGCGGTGAAGGCCGGGGCGCTGGAGGTGGTGGCATGCGATCTCTGATCTGATTCTGGTGGCGGACGTGTTGTATGACCGGGCAAATCTGCCGTTGCTCGATACGTTTTTAAGCCGTGGGCAAGAGGCATTGGTGGCGGATTCGCGGGTTCGGGATTTTCGGCATCCGTTGTATGAGCGGATTGAACTGCTTGAGGCGATGACCTTGCCGGATCTGGCCGAGCCGGAAGAATTCAGACATGTCAGCCTCTACCATGCGCTGCGCTAGCTAAAAGCATCGCCAGCAGGCTGGCTCCCACAGGTTTTTTGTGAACGACACAGATCCAATGTGGGAGCGAGCCTGCTCGCGAAGGCGTCCACCCATGCAATACACCTCTCAAACCCTGCCCCGCTTCCGGCCAACACCCGCCAAGCCGTATAGTTGCCCCATCCACGCTTTGACGAGATCCCCCATGAGTGAGCAAACGCCGTACATCTTCGACGCCACGACTGCCGATTTCGACCAGTCGGTGATCGAGGCCTCTTTCAACAAACCGGTGCTGGTGGATTTCTGGGCCGAGTGGTGTGCGCCATGCAAGGCGCTGATGCCGATGCTGCAAGGCATCGCCGAGAGTTATCAGGGCGAATTGCTGCTGGCCAAGGTCAACTGCGACATCGAGCAGGACATCGTCGCCCGTTTCGGTATTCGCAGCCTGCCAACCGTGGTGCTGTTCAAGGACGGTCAACCGGTCGACGGTTTTGCCGGTGCGCAACCGGAATCCGCCGTGCGTGCCCTGCTTGAGCCGCACGTGCAAATGCCACCGCCGGCCGCCGCCGATCCGTTCGAGCAGGCTCAGGCGTTGTTCGATGACGGTCGTTACGCCGATGCCGAAGCGGCGCTGGTGGTGATGCTCACTGAAGACAACAGCAACGCCAAAGCGCTGATTCTCTACGCGCGCTGCCTGACCGAACGTGGCGAACTGGACGAAGCGCAAACCGTGCTCGATGCGGTCAAAAGCGATGAACACAAAGCCGCACTGGCCGGGGCCAAGGCACAGATCAAGTTCCTCGGACTTGCTCGTGATCTGCCGGACGCCGCCGATCTGAAAGCGCGCCTGGCGAAAGATCCACAGGACGACGAAGCGGTGTATCAACTGGCGATCCAGCAATTGGCCCGCCAGCAATACGAAGCGGCGCTGGAAGCATTGCTCAAGCTGTTCATCCGCAACCGCAGCTACAGCGAAGGCCTGCCGCACAAAACCTTGCTGCAGGTGTTCGAGCTGCTGGGCAATGATCATCCGCTGGTGACGGTGTACCGCCGCAAGATGTTTGCTGCGCTTTATTAAGATCAAAAGATCGCAGCCTGCGGCAGCTCCTACACTGGGATGATGTGAACATCTGTAGGAGCTGCCGCAGGCGGCGAGCTTTGGCGCTTTACTCGATCCAGCTGTAGAGCGGCGTATCCCCGCCGCTCACCACTTTCACATCGGAACTATGGCGCAAGCGCACCAGCAAGCGTTTGCCCGCCACCGCACTGCCGGTCAGGCCTTCCAGTTGATCAAGCAGATCCGGGCCGCTGAGCTGTCCGGCCTTGCGCAACAGATCCTTGGCCAACTGCCACAAGGCATCGTCCTGATTCAGCGGTTTCGCCGCCGGGGCTGCCGCGACCGCTTCAGATTGAGCAACCGGCGCCTGCCCGTTCAGCGCCGAACCAAGCTTCGCCCAGTCGCCTTCATCCAGTTCCACCGTCAAATCCACCGGCACGTCGCCGACGGTTCCGCGTATCCGCAACATTGAGTCCGCTCCTGCACTTTTCTGACCTGCATGCTCCCACGGGACTTGTGCAACGCCAAGTAAAGGCGCCAAACGCAACTGGCAATTGTTGGGTAATCGACTACATTGGTCTCTTTTTCGCGGGAAGGATCCCAATGTCTTCAGGACGAAAACTGGCCTCAAAAGGAGGCCCGACCTCTACGGGTGGCGTGGTACTTGAGGGAAATGAAAACCTCAATATCGAAGGAAAAATAATCGCCTCCATCGGACAACTCGCCAGTTGTCCGGTTTGCGGTCCCGGCAAAGGTCCGATCGTGGCGGTGGGCGAAAGAACGCTGATATTGCCTGCTGGCCCCGCTGCGTTGGTAGATGATTATGTCGCCTGCGGCTGCCCGCCCATGTCCAACAAACTGCTGCCTCAACAACACAGTGGTTTCGCCGGAATAGGCCGCCCCGCCCCTATCGACATGGGGCCACCGATTGTTGCGCTGACTTCGTATCGTTACCTGCAGGTAATCATCGAACGCTTGGACGACGGCGAAAAGCCTGGACTGTCCTACAAACTCAAGGACAAAAAAAAGGTGGCTGTCTTGCAAGACAGCACCTGCAGCGCCACGGGTGAAGGCTGCGAACACAAAGTAGAAAACCACGCGGATTACGACACTTTGTTGGTCGGTGAAGATTCCGAGTGGACGTTTTATGCCTACGAAGAACCGTTGCAACAGGATCTGTCATGAAATCGGAAATCAAACTGATCTTTAAAGACTTTCTGATGCAGCCACCAAAAGGCATCAAGTTTCAGATGCTGGTGGATGGATCGATCATCGACGACAACATTATTCAGAACGATGACAAACCGCGCATTTACTCGCTCATATCTGACAAGGGACAAACCGGCATTACCCTTTCGGGTACAACGACATTGCCATCAATAAAAACCCGAGAGAGCCACGAAGTTACTGTTCAGATCGTCGGCTCATCGGGAGCGACAAAGGCGATGCACACAGCCACGCTGACCGAAGGCAAATCCCTGTCGATCGTCGCTGTTTCACCGTGGGTGAAGGTACCCTTGTCCACAAGCGGCGCCGTTTCCAATGACACCTTTTACGAGGTGGAGTACGGGGTCAAACGAAAAAATGAGACCCGTACCGTGAAAGTGGTCATCCAGGATATGCCGCGCCGAATATTGATGGAGGCGCTTTCACACCGAGGTTCGACCGTATGGGCCGGTAACAAAGTTAAACACTCTTTACCGCATCCAACACTTAAGAAAAGCGTGGAATTCCGGGCGGAATCAAACAAGTGCAATGTGTTCGTCTATGACGTATTGACCGCAATCGGTGTCAATGTGGCGATGATCGAACATGGCTCTTCAAAGTATGTTCCGGGTTATTCCAAAGTGAGTCCGCCGACCGCAGGAGAATGGGCAGACGAAACCCGCTTGCTTAATAGCTGGAACGCCGAGAAATCACCGCTTCCCGGAGACGTCGGTGCGTATGCTGTCAATTACACTGATGCCAGCGGCCACGTAGGTTTTGTTCTGACCCAAGGTGTCTGCATTTCTGCAGGCTGGGACAAAATAGAAGTCAACGATGTCGGTTTTCGAATCGCATCTGGCAATGCCGCTCGCGATGACCACGACTTCTCCATCTTCCGACGCTACAAATACAGCAAACCACAATGAAACGTCTTTTCTGGATAATCCTGACTGCTTCACTTTTACTGATTGTGGCATGGCGATTTTTGTCGCCCGCCAACCTTTCAGCCTGTACCTACAACGACATAGCGCCGGGTCCGCTGACCGCTGTGGTCAGCAATTACTTTGAGGGCAATAGCCGCATCGACTGGCGGGATATGGTCGACCGTTTCGACATACTTTCTACTCCAGAAGGCCAAAAAATCGCTGGCCAACCAGAGCCGTACACGTGCGAAGCACTGCAGATACTACAAAGCCCGGCGTTCAGTCAGAGTGAAAAAATCTTCACCACTGCGTTGATGTTCCAGTTGCCGATAGGCCAATACATGGCCTTCATGGATCGTACCCATCAACTCTATGCAGAGGGCAAAATAGATCAGGAGGTCATGAAAGTGGTGATACGTCCACGCGGAACAGCCATCAATTACTGGTGGCTGCCAGCATGGCGCCAGCGCTTCACTCGCGATGCCCCGAGCGTACTTGATGCAAATCTGATCAATTATGTGCTATCGGGCCATTACTGGTTCGACTATCCCGGCGCAGGCTTCTGACTCTAAAAGTGTGACTTCCAATCTAAGCACCGCCCCGGAATCTACCTTGGGCGGTGCTCAGTCATGTCTTGCGCAAAGCGGAGCGCACGGGCACACTCTGCGCACTTTCGTTATAAGATTACATAACAAACTTTTCACTTTACTTCCCGGAGACCGCCATGCGTCGTCTGCTGCTCGCTTTGCCGTTTGCCCTGTTGCCGCTGGCCATCGCCCACGCCGCCGATGAACATGACCATGACCATGAACACGGTAGCCTCGGCGCGCATGAACATGGCGTTGGTCGACTGAATGCTGCGCTCGATGGTCAGACCCTCGAACTGGAGCTGGAAAGCCCGGCGATGAACCTCGTGGGTTTCGAGCACGTTGCGACCACGGATGCCGACAAAGCCAAAGTTGCCGCTGCCCGCGCGCAACTGGAAAAACCGCTGGCCCTGTTCAGCCTTCCCGCCGCTGCCGGTTGCAAGGTCGTCAGCCAGGAACTGGAAAGCCCGCTGTTCGGCGACAAGCCCGATGCCGATGACCATGACCATGACGACGATGAAGCGGACAAGGACGGTCACGAGCATCACCACGACCACAGCGAAATCCACGCGCATTACCAATTCAGCTGCGCTATGCCGGGTGCGTTGAAGACCCTGGACCTGGCTAACGTCTTCAATACCTTCCCGGCGACACAGAAAATTCAGGTACAACTGATCAGCGCGAACGGCCAGCAAGGCACGGAAGTAACTGCCAAGACTGCGTCGCTGAAATTCTGATCACTCATTGAAAATCCCCTGTAGGAGCTGTCGAGTGAAACGAGGCTGCGATCTTTTGATTGTAAAAAAACAGGATCAAAAGATCGCAGCCTTCGGCAGCTCCTACAGGAGGCTCTGTGTCCAACCATGAAACTGGTGCCATGACCCAAGCACTCATCGAACTGTCCGACCTGGGCTTCAACTGGCCCGGTCATCCGCCATTGCTGGACATCCCGGCGTTTCGTCTGGAAGCGGGCGAAACCTTGTTCCTCAAAGGCCCCAGCGGCAGCGGCAAGACCACCTTGCTCGGTTTGCTCGGCGGTGTGCAGAAACCCGGTCGCGGCAGCATTCGACTGCTCGGCCAGGAACTCACCGAACTTTCCGCCGGCGCCCGCGACACCTTCCGTGTCGATCACACCGGCTATATTTTCCAGCAGTTCAACTTGCTGCCATTTCTCTCGGTACGCGAGAACGTTGAGCTGCCGTGTCACTTTTCCAAGCTGCGCGCGCAACGGGCAAAACAGCGCCACGGTAGCGTCGATCAAGCCGCCGCCACCCTGCTCGCCCACTTGGGTTTGAAGGATGAAAGCATCCTCAGTCGCCGCGCTGACTCGTTGTCCATCGGTCAACAGCAAAGGGTTGCCGCCGCGCGCGCATTGATCGGTCAGCCAGAACTGGTCATCGCCGACGAACCGACCTCGGCACTGGATTACGACGCCCGGGAAAACTTTATTCGCCTGCTGTTCGCCGAATGCCGCGAGGCCGGATCGAGTCTGCTGTTCGTCAGCCACGACCAGAGTCTGGCGCCGCTGTTCGACCGTCACCTGTCCCTGGCCGAACTCAATCGCGCCGCCACGTCTGCCGAGGTCTGAGATGTATCTGTTTCGTCTGGCCATGGCCAGCCTGGCCAACCGCCGCTTCACCGCTTTGCTCACCGCATTTGCGATCGCCCTGTCGGTGTGCCTGCTGCTGGCCGTTGAACGAGTACGCACCGAGGCCAAAGCCAGTTTCGCCAGCACCATCAGCGGCACCGACCTGATCGTCGGCGCACGCTCCGGCTCGGTGAACCTGCTGCTGTACTCGGTGTTCCGCATCGGCAATGCCACCAACAATATTCGCTGGGACAGCTTCGAGCACTTTGCCAACAACCCGAAAGTGAAGTGGGCAATTCCGATGTCCCTCGGCGACTCCCATCGCGGTTATCGCGTGATGGGCACCACCGAAGCCTATTTCGAGCATTACCAGTACGGTCGCCAGCAACACCTGCAATTGGCCGACGGTCGCGCGTTTACCACCGATCCGTTTGAAGTGGTGCTCGGTGCGGAAGTGGCCGAGGCGCTGCATTACAAGCTCGGCGACCAACTGGTGCTGGCCCACGGCGTGGCGGCGATCAGCCTGGTCAAGCACGACGACAAACCGTTCACCGTGGTCGGCATTCTCAAGCGTACCGGTACACCCGTGGATCGCACCTTGCACATCAGCCTCGGCGGCATGGAGGCGATTCACATCGACTGGCATAACGGCGTACCGGCGCGAGGTAACGGCCGAATCAGCGCCGATCAGGCCCGCAACATGGACCTGACGCCGCAAGCGATCACCGCTTTCATGCTTGGCCTCAACAGCAAGATTTCGACGTTTGCGCTGCAACGCGAGATCAACGAATTCCGTGGCGAGCCGATGCTGGCGATTCTGCCGGGCGTGGCCTTGCAAGAGTTGTGGAGCCTGATGAGCACCGCCGAAAAAGCGCTGTTTGTGGTTTCGCTGTTTGTGGTGCTGACCGGGTTGATCGGCATGCTCACGGCGATTCTCACCAGCCTCAACGAACGGCGGCGCGAGATGGCAATTCTGCGTTCGGTGGGTGCGCGGCCGTGGCATATTGCAAGTCTGCTGGTGTTGGAAGCTTTTGCTTTGGCGCTGACCGGGGTGATCGCCGGCGTTGCGTTGCTGTACATCGGTATCGCCGCTGCGCAGGGTTACGTGCAGGCCAATTACGGCTTGTACCTGCCGCTGGCGTGGCCGAGCGAGTATGAATGGACGCTGCTCGGTGGCATTCTGGCGGCCGCGCTGCTGATGGGCAGTGTGCCGGCCTGGCGCGCTTATCGCCAATCTTTGGCCGATGGCCTGTCGATCCGTTTATGAGGATGTTCACCATGCCCCGCGCCGTACTCGCGCTGCTGTTGCTGATCGCCCTGCCCGCATGGGCCGCGGCGCCGAAAGACCTGACGTGGTCGGAAATGATCCCGCCGGATGCCGCGCCGGAAGTGCCGAACATGACACCTCTGCACGACATGTCGAAGATGAGCGACGCGCTATCGGCGGAGTCCGCGCCAGCAGCGAAGCAGGACCTGCCGAACGCGCCGGTGGTGCAATCACTCGACGGTCAGAACATTCGTTTGCCGGGCTACATCGTGCCGCTGGAAGTCAATGAAGAAGGACGCACCACGGACTTTCTGCTGGTGCCGTATTTCGGCGCGTGCATCCATGTGCCGCCACCGCCGTCGAACCAGATTGTGCATGTGAAAAGCGAGTTGGGCGTGAAGCTTGATGAGTTGTATCAGCCGTACTGGGTCGAAGGACCGTTGCAGGTCAAGGCGTCGAGCAGTGAACTGGCGGATGCCGGGTATCAGATGGATGCCGACAAGATTTATGTGTATGAGCTGCCGGAGTAAATCCCGGTAGTTTCAAGATCAAAAGATCGCAGCCTTCGGCAGCTCCTACAGAGGATCATGTTTCTCTGTAGGAGCTGCCGAAGGCTGCGATCTTTTGCGGCCTCCACTGTTTCATTGAGCTGAGTCAAAAGACCGTATCAGTTGGCTTCGTACCATAGGACATCAGACATTTTTAACGTCCTTTCGGAGCCCCCATGAACAAGTCCTTGCTCAGCGCCTCGCTGTTTGCCCTCGCGCTCGCAGCCCCGCTCGCCCACGCCCACGAAGCCGGTGACATTCTCATTCGCGCCGGTGCGATCACCGTCAACCCGAAGGCCGACAGTTCCAGCGTCAAGGTCGATCAGGGCCCGTTGAGCGGCACCAATCTGGGCGGCAAGGCGACCATGAGCAGCGACACCCAACTGGGTCTGAACTTCGCCTACATGCTCACCGATCACGTCGGCCTCGAACTGCTCGCAGCCACGCCATTCGAGCACGACGTCAAGATCAAGGGCACTGCTCTGTCAGCGGCCAATGGCAAGCTCGGCACCCTGAAACACCTGCCGCCAACCCTCAGCGTCGTCTACTACCCGCTGGACTCGACGTCGCCGTTCCAGCCGTATGTCGGTGGCGGTATCAACTACACCTGGATCTATGACGAACACGTCGGCAGCGAAGCCAGCGCCAACGGCTTCAGCAACTTCAAGGCGCAAAACTCCTGGGGTCTGGCCTGGCAGGTCGGTGCCGACTACATGCTGACCGACAACATCATGCTCAACGCCCAAGTGCGTTACATCGACATCGACACCCGCGCCACCGTCGAGAACAACGCCGTTGCGCCGGGCACTCGCGCACGGGTCAACGTGGATGTCGATCCGTTCATCTACATGGTCGGTTTGGGCTATAAGTTCTAAGTCGATTGACCGAACGTTCACGTGGTGGTGAATGAGGCTTGGTGGTGAGCAGGCATAGAACTGACGGCGACCTTACGCAGTCGATCGGGGGATAACATCCCCTCGCCACAGGAGTAGCGACATATTCCGGCCGTGAAAAAGGCGCCTGTCAAAGGGCGCCTTTTTCATGTCCGCTGCAAACCTGTGGCGTGAGTCAGATTTCCCCCCTCACCCCAGCCCTCTCCCTCAGGGAGAGGGGGAAAGGGAGCCGATTTGTGGTGTCTTCAAAACCTGAGCTCGACTCGATATTTCAGGTCGATGTATCTCGTCCAGACACCTCGGTCAGTCCCCTCTCCCTCTGGGAGAGGGTTAGGCGGGCGGCGTTCCGATGAGGGGACTTTCAAGAGCGCCCCAACAACCGCGCCAACCCCACGCTCATCGGCGTCTGCTGCGGCAGCTTGAAGCGCTCCAGCAAACGAGCGTTATTCGCCCGCGAATGACGGATGTCACCAGAGCGCGCCGGTCCGTAGTTGACGGGTGGCAGCTCACCGACCACCGCTTGCAGGGCTTCAAGCATCTGCTTGAGGCTCATCGACTGATTCCAGCCGACGTTCACCGCACCGACTTCGACCTCAGACTTTTCGATCGCCTGCACCAGCAGATCGACCAGGTCTTCGACATACAGAAAATCGCGCGTCTGCTCACCATCACCGAACACGGTAATGGGCAGGCCTTTCTGCGCGCGTTCACTGAAGATGCTGATCACTCCGGAATACGGCGAGGACGGATCCTGACGCGGGCCGAAGATGTTGAAGAAGCGGAAAATCACTGGCTCCAGGCCATGCTGGCGGCGATAGAAATCGAAATAATGCTCGCCCGCCAGTTTGTCCGAGGCATAAGGCGTCAGCGGGGCTTTGGGCGTGTCTTCATCAATCGACTCGCCCTCGCCATTGTTGCCGTACACCGCTGCGCTGGAGGCATACAACACACGTTTGACCCCGGCCAGACGCATGGCTTCGCAGACATTCAGCGTGCCGATGAAGTTGCTCTGGTGAGTCTTCACCGGGTCATCCACCGATGCTTGCACCGACGCCACCGCCGCCAGGTGAGCGACAGCGCTGCAGCCTTGCATGGCCTTGGCCACCAGCGACGCATCGGCGACATCACCGACAATCAGCTCGACCTTGGGATTGTCCAGCGGCAGGTTGCTGCGCTTGCCCGTCGACAAATCGTCGAGGATGCGCACCGAATGGCCTTGAGCAAGCAAGGCATCGGTCAGGTGCGAGCCAATGAAACCGGCTCCGCCGGTGATTAAAACAGTCCCTTCAGCCATGACGGTAGAACCTATCCAGTAAGCCCGGGAGTGCGGCACGCCAGGCGCGCGGCTTGATCCCGAAAGTGTGCAGAATTTTCTTGCAGGCCAGCACGGCATGTTGCGGCTCTTCGGCAGCGTCCGGCCGCGCGGCATGAGCCTGAGCAGTCGGAGCTTCGATGGCCAGGGCGTGCAGGCTGCGCGCTTCGGTCAGAATCGCCTGGCCCAGCGCCAGCGGCGTGGTCGCCTCGTGGCCAGCGTAATGGTAAGTGCCCCACAGCGGCGCGGCGCAATCGAGTTGCTTGAGCACCGAAATGATCACTCGCGCGGCATCGTCGACCGGGGTCGGATTGCCACGGCGGTCATCGGCCAGGAGCAATTCATCCGGTTGCTCGGCGCGAGCGAGGAAACGCCCAAGGGTGCCGTCCGGACTGTCATCGAGCAGCCAGCCGAAACGTAGCAGTACATGCTGCGGGCAAGTGGCGCGAACGCTTTGTTCGATGCGCCACAACGCCTGACCGCGCAGACCCAGCGGCACCGGTTCGTCTTTTTCGCTGTACGCCGTGGCACGCGAACCATCGAACACCCGATAACTGGAAGGCTGGACGAGGACGATGTTGTGGTGCTGGCACAGTTCGGCCAGACGTTCGATGGCACGTTCCTGCCCGGCCATGCGGCTTTCGCTGACGGCCTCGGCCTGGAACCAGTCGAAATAGTAGGCGAGGTTGATCAACGCATCGGGACGGGTGTCGTCGAGCAGTTGCGTCAGGCTCGCGGCATCCCAGCCGTCTTCGGGCGGGCGGGGGGCGAGGAAACCGATGTCTTCCTCTGCACCGAGGCGAATCAGCGCCTGCCCAAGGGCATTTCCGCCGCCCAGTAACATAAGGCGCATTCGCATAGAGTCAGCAGGCCCAGTCTGATTGGAACGATGGCTTTAGCGACGGATCTCGTGGAACCGTCGTCGATAATTACCGGAATCGTTGCATTTTGCGGGTTTAGTGCGCAACCGTCATCCGTAAAGTGTAGATCGCCGGGATTTGTGTCGCCTCGACTGGCGCCATCGCGAGCAGGCTCACTCCTACAATTGAAATGCATTCGCCCTGTAGGAGCGAGCCTGCTCGCGATTCGGCCCCGCCAGACGCTGAAGATCCCGGCGGTACTTGCATCTTCCCGCCCGCGCCCGCATAACTTAAGCCATGAATCTGCCCATCCCCACGGACGCGGCCCTGGCAGGCTTTCACCCCGCCGTCAGCGCCTGGTTCAGCAAGACCTTCCCGACGGTCACCGCCGCCCAGGCCCGCGCATGGCCGCTGATCCGCCAGCGCCGTTCGACGCTGATCGCCGCCCCCACCGGCTCCGGTAAAACCCTCACCGCGTTTCTCGCCGTGCTCGACGATCTCGTGCACCGAGGCCTGGAAAACCCCGATGGCCTGCCCGACGAAACGCTGGTGGTGTACGTCTCGCCCCTCAAAGCGCTGTCCAACGACATTCGCATCAACCTGCAACATCCACTGGCCGGGATAACCGAACAACTGCGGCAGATGAGTCTGCCCGAGCTGCAAATCACCACCGCCGTGCGCACCGGTGACACACCGCAAAAAGAACGCGCGGCCATGCGCAAATCGGCGCCGCATATTCTGGTGACCACGCCGGAATCACTGTACGTGCTGCTCGGTTCCGAATCCGGACGCAAAATGCTCGGCACCACACGCACCGTGATCATCGATGAAATCCACGCCATGGCCGCCGGCAAGCGCGGCAGTCACTTGGTCCTGAGCCTTGAAAGACTGCAAGCGTTATGCACCGAACCGCTGACCCGCATCGGCCTGTCCGCCACCCAGAAACCGGTCGAAGCCGTGGCGCAGTTCCTCGTTGGCCATGATCGTCCCTGCGAGATCATCGACATCGGCCACGCCCGGCCACGGGATCTTGGCATCGAAGTACCGCCGGTGCCGTTGTCAGCAGTGATGGCCAACGATGTCTGGGAATTGGTCTACGACCGCCTCGCCGAACTCGCTCGCGAGCACCGCACCACGCTGATTTTCGTCAACACCCGGCGCCTGGCCGAGCGTCTTAGCCGACACCTCAGTGAACGCCTCGGCAAACAAGCCGTGGCGGCGCATCACGGCAGTCTGGCCAAGGAATTTCGCCTCGACGCCGAACAACGCCTCAAGCGCGGCGAACTGCAGGTATTGATCGCGACCGCTTCGCTGGAATTGGGCATCGATATCGGTGAAGTCGATCTGGTCTGTCAGATCGCCTCGCCGCGCTCCATCGCCGGGTTTCTGCAAAGGGTTGGCCGTTCCGGGCACCAGGTTGGCGGCACGCCCAAGGGTCGCCTGTTCGCCACCACCCGCGACGACCTGATCGAATGCGCCGCCCTGCTCGACTGCGTGCGCCGCGGTGAGCTCGACACCTTGCACATTCCCGCCGCGCCGCTGGATGTGCTGGCGCAACAGATCATCGCCGAAGTCAGTTGTCAGGAATGGCCGGAGGACGCCTTGCTGGCGATGTTCCGCCGCGCCTCGCCCTATCGCGACCTCGACGAAAAACACTATCAAGCCCTGCTGAGCATGCTCGCCGAAGGCTACAACGGCCGCCAGGGTATCCGCAGCGCCTACCTGCACCGCGACGCCGTCAGCCGCACTTTGCGTGGCCGGCGCGGCGCGCAACTGACGGCCGTGACCAGCGGCGGCACCATCCCCGACAACGCTGACTACAGCGTGATGCTCGAGCCGCAAGGCCTGAACATCGGCAGCGTCAATGAAGACTTCGCCGTGGAAAGCATTGCCGGCGATGTGTTCCAGCTTGGCAATACCTCCTACCGGATCCTGCGCGTGGAAGCCGGCAAGGTGCGCGTCGAAGATGCCCACGGCCAGCCGCCGACCATTCCGTTCTGGCTCGGCGAGGCGCCGGGGCGCAGCGATGAATTGTCATCCGCTGTCGCACGTCTGCAAGCACAGCTCGACTCGCTACTCGGCGCCAGCCCCGGCGATCTGCAACCGGCGCTCGACTGGCTGACGCAGACCCTCGGCCTCAACCGCGCCAGCGCCGAGCAACTGGTCGAGTATCTGGCCCGAGCCCGGCAGACCCTCGGCGCCCTGCCCTCGCAGGACACGCTGCTGATGGAGCGTTTTTTCGACGAGTCCGGCGGCACTCAACTGATTATCCATTCACCGTTCGGCAGCCGCATCAACCGCGCCTGGGGACTGGCCTTGCGCAAGCGTTTCTGCCGCACCTTCAACTTCGAATTGCAGGCTGCCGCCAGCGAGGACGCCATCGTGCTGTCGCTGTCCACCAGCCACAGTTTTGAACTCGATGACGTCTGGCGTTACCTGCACAGCAGCAGTGCCGAGCATGTCCTGATTCAAGCGGTGCTCGATGCGCCGCTGTTCGGCGTGCGCTGGCGCTGGAATGCCGGAGTGGCGTTGGCGCTGCCGCGCTTTACCGGCGGGCGCAAAGTCGCCCCGCAGTTGCAGCGGATGAAAAGCGAAGACCTGATTGCCAGCGTGTTTCCCGATCAGATTGCGTGCCTGGAAAACCTCGCCGGTGAACGGGAAATTCCCGCTCACCCGTTGATCGAACAAACCCTCGACGATTGCCTGCACGAGGCGATGGACAGCGAAGGCTGGCTCAATCTGCTGCGGCGCATGGAGCGTGGCGAGGTGCGTCTGATCAGCCGCGATCTGCCGGCGCCCTCACCGCTCGCCGCTGAAATTCTCAGCGCGCGGCCGTACACCTTTCTCGACGACGCACCGCTGGAAGAACGCCGAACCCAGGCGGTGATCAACCGGCGCTGGAGCGATCCGCAATCGACTGATGATCTCGGTGCGCTGGATACCGATGCGATTGCCGCCGTGCGTGAAGAAGCGTGGCCGACGCCGAACGCTGTGGACGAAATGAATGAGGCGCTGATGAGCCTGGCGTGCATCAGCGAGGCTGAAGTGCAAGCGAACGAAGGTTGGCGTGCATGGCTGGAAACCCTGACCAGCAGCGGTCGCGCCTGCCGTCTGCAGATCGACTCCGAGCATTGTTTATGGCTCGCCCGTGAACGCCTGACCTGCCTGCAAACGCTTTATCCACAGGCGATTGTGCAACCCGAGTTGGAGGCGTTGCCGGGATTCGCTGAAATCTGGACGTTGGATGAAGCCTTGGTCGAGGTGATCCGCGCGCGTCTCGGTGCGTTCGGCCCACTGCCGTTATCCGCTATTGCCGAACCGCTCGCGTTAGCGCCTGCTCAGGTCCAGCAAGCCCTTGCCCAACTGGAACGCGAAGGCTATGTGTTACGTGGCCAATTCACGCCGAAAATCAATGTCGAGCAATGGTGCGAACGGCATTTGCTCGCGCGCATTCATCGCTACACGGTCAAGCGCCTGCGCCGGGAAATCGAACCGGTCGCGCTGCAGGATTTCATGCGGTTTCTGTTCGACTGGCAGCATCTGTCGCCCGCGACTCGGGGTCAGGGCAGCGCCATATTGCCGGCGATTGTCGGCCAGTTCGAAGGTTACGCGGCGGCGGCTTCGGCGTGGGACAGCGACCTGCTCCCGGCCCGTCTCAAGGACTATTCACCGAGCTGGCTGGATGACCTGTGCCGCAACGGCAAACTGGTGTGGACGCGCCTCAGCGCCCGGCAAAAAATCAGCGGCACGGCGTTGCGCAGCACGCCGATCGTGTTGCTGCCACGCAATCAGGTGGGTGTATGGAGTGCATTGGCTGAGCAGACGCCGGTAAGCGAACTGTCGCCGAAAACCCAAAAGGTTTTTGAAGCGCTGAGCCAGCACGGTGCGCTGTTTTTCGATGAGCTGATTCATGAAGCGCACCTGCTGCGCACCGAACTGGAGATCGCCTTGCAGGAGCTGGTCGGCGCTGGCCTGGTAAACGCCGACAGCTTCGCCGGCCTGCGCGCGTTGATCACCCCGGCAAGCAAGCGCCAGCAGCGCAGCAGTCGTCGCGGGCGCGGCGCGTTTGTGGGTGGGATGGACGATGCCGGGCGTTGGGCATTGCTGCGGCGCGGGGCCGCTGTGGATAACAGCGAGACGCTGGAGCACGTCGCGATGACCTTATTGCGGCGCTACGGCGTAGTGTTCTGGCGCCTGCTCGAACGTGAGGCGGATTGGTTGCCGAGTTGGCGGGAATTGCTGCGAACGTTTCATCGCCTGGAAGCGCGGGGCGAGATTCGTGGCGGGCGGTTTGTCAGTGGTTTGGCGGGGGAACAGTTTGCCTTGCCCGAAGCGATTCCATTACTGCGCGAAGTACGTCGGCGGCCGCATGACGGCAGTCTGGTGGCGGTGTGTGGGGTTGATCCGCTGAATTTGGCCGGGACGTTATTGCCAGGGGTGAAAGTGCCGGCGCTGGTGAGTAATCGGCTGGTGTATCGCGATGGGTTGCCGGCGGCGGCGGAGATTGCCGGCAAGCAGCAGTTCTGGCTGGAGCTGGATCAGGTCGCCATGGAGCAGGTGCGCAGCAAGCTGATCCGGCATTGGGTGAGTTGAACCGACGCCTTCGCGAGCAGGCTCGCTCCCACAGTTTGATCGCGTTCCCCCTGTGGGAGCGAGCCTGCTCGCGAAGGCGTCAGCAGCCCTACACCAGAACATGCTCTATGTCCGCGATTGCTGCGGCACCTCACTCGCCACCACCGCCCCCTCCTGCTGCCGTTTCGGCAACAAAACCTGCTGTGGATAAGTCTGCGCGAAATGCACCTGCGGGCTGTTATCCACAAGCTTCTTCAAACGCTGGTTGAACGCCCGGCTCACCGCATACTGGCCGCCCGACACCGTTCTGAACTGCGCCGTCAGCACCACGCCGTTCAAATCCATCCTGTCCACGCCAAACACATCCAGCGGCCCTTGCAGGTTGTACTTGAGGAACGGGTCTTCACGAATCGAATCGCCCGTCTCGCGGATCAACTCAATGGCCTTGTCGACATCCGTGTCATAGGTGAACTGCACCGAGAAAAACGCAAAGGCAAACTGCCGCGATTGGTTGGTCACTGCCTTGATCTGGCCGAACGGCACCGAGTGCACAAAACCTTTACCGTCACGCAGGCGCAGCGTGCGAATGGTCAACCCTTCGACCGTACCGGCATGGCCCGAGTCGAGCACCACCCAATCGCCAATCGACAGGGTGTCTTCGATGATGATGAACAGCCCGGTGATCACGTCCTGCACCAGTTGCTGCGAGCCGAAACCGATGGCCAGCCCGACCACCCCGGCACCCGCCAGCAGTGGCGCGACGTTGATCCCCAGATTGGCCATGGTGGTGATCGCGCAGATCACCACGAGGATGATTTTGATCGCGTTGCGCAGCAGCGGCAGAATGGTTTTTACCCGCGTACTCGGCTGGCGCACCGCGCGTCTGCTGAGTGGCGGTTTCAGTGCCTCCTGAATCGCCGTGTCGAGCACCACCCACAACAGCCACGTCACCAGGAAGATCAGGCCAATGCTGCTCAACGCGTTGCTGATCGCCCGGCCGACCGTGCTGCTCTGGGCAAAATCAAGCAGCGACACGCCCCAGATCCGCCCGAGGATATCGATGAAGGCAATGGCGATGACGATCCGCAGCAAGGCATGCAAGAGGCTGAGGAAACGTTCCTTGTAGGCGCTGCTGCGCTGGATCGCTTCGGCCTTTCGTGACTTGAACAAGTGCTGCAGGATCGTGCTGAGGAATACCGTGCCGATTAACAAAACCGTGGTCAACAGAGCGCAGCGCAGGGCTTTCTGATTGTCCTCGCCGATGCCGATCAGATTGACCGCCGAGACCAGCACCATCAGCACAATCGGCCAATACCACAGCCCCGAGAAAATCCGCAGCGATTCCTGTAATGAGGGTTGTTTCAAGCGCTGGCTCAGCGAACGATTACGGATCAGATGCGCCACCGGGCGACGCAGGCGAATCACCAGTAAACCGAAAATGATCGAGGCGATCAGCCCGGTGAACACCGCAATACTGCTGGTGATATTGCCACCCAATTGACGAGCGATCTGCGGGCTGGTCAGCGCGTCGCTGAGGGCCGCGAGGAAGCCAATCAGGAACAGCGGACGCGGGCAATAATCACGAATGATCCGCGCCGCCGGACGTTTATGGCCGATGTTGAACATCACCACCACGCACAGCAACATCGAGGTGGAAAAGATGCCGCTGCTAGTGGCGTAGGCCAGACATAGCGCCAGTGCACGGCCTACCGAAGCTTGCAGAAAATGGCTGACGTACAGGGTCAGCGGCAGACAGATCAGCGCCGGCACGGTGTACGGCAGCAAGTAACCGAGCAGGTCCTGACTGCGCTGACGGGTGCGCAGCCATCGCCCCTCACCCAAGCGTTTGGCCAACAGGCTGCCAAGCACGGTCAATAACGCGAAACTGCCGAGCCAGACGCCCGACAGCGTGAGGAAATCCCCGGCGACGCTCCAGCCCGAGCGGTTCGACGGTTGATTGACCAGTTTGTCGACTTCATCGGCGGCACGATCGGCGCGCAGGCGCCAGGCATCGACCAGGTGTTCGTTGAGGTCGAGTTTGTCCTGGACGTCGTCGATGCTCGAACTGATCGCACCGAGCAGCCCGCCCTGCACAATCGGTTCAGGTTTGGCCGCTTCTTCGGTGGTGGCCGGTACGCCCGGCAATGCGGCGGCGTCGATTTCACTGGCGCCGAGAAACAACAGTGCTCCCAGCACCATGGCGATCCTGAACTTGAGCAAAACTCCGATCTCCCGTGACTGAACCTGTAAGGAACTGATCGGTAATTGCACAGCAAGTTCAAGAGCACCCTCACAGAGCATCACCGCGAACCCGATCGTTCCCGCGCTCTGCGTGGGAATGCAGCCAGTGACGCTATGCGTCCCAAAAGCGGACGCGGAGCGTCCATTGAGGCATTCCCACGCAGAGCGCGGGAACGATCAACAAGTCCGGAGTCGAACTCAAATCCTGAGAACCCTGAAGATCCGCTCCCTTCCCCCTCGCCCCCTCTGGGAGAGAGGGTTGGGTGAGGGGGAGCGCTTTTGATCTACGCCTTGGACGTGACCGTCCGTAATGCCATCGAAACTTTCCCGAACCGCTCGCAGTCATCAAAAGATACCGGCAACACGAGGACTTTCGACGGAGGGCGGCATGGCAACGATTCACATCGGTATTTCCGGCTGGCGCTACGCCCCGTGGCGCGGCGATTTCTACCCCAAGGGACTGGCGCAAAAGCGCGAACTGCAATTTGCTTCGCGGGCGGTCAACAGCATCGAAATCAATGGATCGTTCTACGCCCTGCAGCGGCCCGAGCGTTACGCCCAGTGGTACGCCGAAACACCCGACGACTTCGTTTTCAGCGTCAAGGCGCCGCGTTTCATCACCCACATCCGCCGCTTGCGCGAGATCGAAAAACCGTTAGCGAACTTCTTCGCCTCCGGGGTGCTGGAACTCAAGGAAAAGCTCGGTCCGATCCTTTGGCAGTTCCCGCCAAACTTCAAATTCGAGCCTGAGCGCTTCGAACACTTCCTCGCATTGTTACCCCACGACACCGAAGCCGCCGCCACCCTCGCCCATCAGCACGATGCCCACCTGCATGGTCACGCGAGCATGAAATCCTGGCGTAAAAAACCGCTGCGCCACGCCGTGGAAATCCGCAACGAGAGCTTTATCACCCCCGAGTTCGTGCGCTTGTTGAAGCGCCACAACACCGCGCTGGTGATCGCTGACACCGCGGACAAATGGCCGTACCGCGAAGACCTCACCAGCGACTTTGTCTACCTGCGTCTGCACGGCGCCGAAGAGCTGTACGCCAGTGGCTACACCGCACCGGCACTCAAACGCTGGGCCGAGCGCATCGACGCCTGGCACCACGGCCAGCAACCCAAAGACGCCCTCCTGATCGCCCCACGGCTAAAACCGCGCGCGCGCAAATCCCGTGAGGTGTTCTGCTATTTCGACAACGACATCAAAGTCCGTGCCCCGTATGACGCGCGCGATCTGCTGCACCGTTTCGAACTGGATAAAAACCTCGCCACCACCCCCGGTGAACCGGTTGCCGAAGGGGTACTGCCATGAGCATTCCAGAACCGGTTGGCTTCACTGACGAGGGCAGCGTGGTCGCACCGTCAGTGCGCACCTTTACCGTGCTGACGGTGAATACCCACAAGGGGTTCACGGCGCTCAACCGGCGCTTCATCCTGCCGGAGCTGCGCGAAGCAGTGCGCAGCGTGGCAGCCGACGTGGTGTTTCTGCAGGAAGTCCACGGCACCCACGAACAGCATCCCAAGCGCTACAACAATTGGCCGACGATGCCGCAATACGAATTCCTCGCCGACAGCCTCTGGCCGCAGTTCGCCTACGGGCGTAATGCGGTGTACCCGGAGGGCGATCACGGCAACGCGCTGCTGTCGAAATTCCAGATCATCCGCCATGACAATCTCGACGTGTCGATCAGCGGCCACGAAAACCGTGGTCTGTTGCATTGTGTGCTGCGCCTGCCCGGCGACGGTGTCGAGATCCATGCGATTTGCGTGCACCTGGGCCTGCGCGAAAGTCATCGCAACGCCCAGCTTGAATTGCTCATGCAGCGCTTGGCGGAGTTGCCCGACGATGCACCGGTAATCGTCGCCGGCGACTTCAACGACTGGCGCCAGCGCGCCGATGCCCAACTCAAACCCTGTGGCCTGCGCGAAGTATTTGCCGAGCAGCAGGGCAAACCGGCGCGCAGTTTCCCGGCGCGCCTGCCGACACTGCGGCTCGACCGTATTTACGTGCGCAACCTCAAGGCCAGCCTGCCGAAAGTGCTCGCGAACCGACCGTGGTCGCACCTTTCCGACCACGTCCCGCTATCGGTGGAGATCGAACTATGAGCAGCGCGCCGCTGGAGAAATCCGCCGTGGAACCGATAGCCATCACCCCGCCGATACGTGAGCCCGGCCACGTTGATGTCGAGTACAGCTGGCAGGGCAACAACCGCGTCGAGTTGCTGGAAAACGGCGAGGAGTATTTCCCCCGCGTGTTCGAAGCGATGCGCGCGGCGAAGAGTGAAATCCTCCTCGAGACCTTCATCGTTTTCGAAGACAAGGTCGGTGCCGAGTTGAAGGAAGTTCTGATCGACGCCGCCCGGCGTGGCGTGCGTACCACCGTCAGCTTCGACGGTTTCGGTTGTGGCGAGTTGACTACCGGCTATCTCAGCGAGCTGAGCGAAGCCGGCGTGCATTTGCAGATCTTCGACCCGGCGCCGAAACGCCTGGGCATCCGCACCAATTGGTTCCGCCGTTTGCATCGCAAGATCGTGGTGGTCGACGGTCTGATCGCGTTTATTGGCGGGATCAACTTTTCCGGCGATCACCTGGCCGATTTCGGCCCCGAAGCCAAGCAGGATTATGCGGTGCAGGTCCAGGGCCCGGCGGTTGCTGACATTCACCACTTCGCCCTGCTGCAAAGCGGCCGCCCCGGGCGCGCAAGATTCTGGTGGCAACGCCGGCGCCAGCGCCGCGCGGAAATGGCCTTCAACGATCACGACGGTCAGGTACGTCTGGTGTTCCGCGACAACGATCAACACCCCACCGATATCGAGGACGTGTATTTGCAGGTACTGCGCCGCGCCAAACGCCGCGTGGTGATCGCCAACGCCTACTTTTTCCCCGGCTACCGCTTGCTGCGGGAAATCCGTAATGCAGCGCGGCGCGGCGTCGAGGTGAGGCTGATTCTGCAAGGCCAGCCGGACATGCTGGTGGCCAAACTGGCGGCGCGTATGACCTATGACTACCTGCTCAAGGCCGGCGTGCAGATTCACGAATATTGCCAGCGCCCGCTGCACGGCAAAGTCGCCCTGGTCGATGAAGAGTGGAGCACGGTCGGCTCGAGCAATCTCGACCCGCTGAGCCTGTCGCTGAACCTGGAAGCCAACGTGCTGATCCGCGACCGCGCGTTCAATCAGCATTTGTTCGAGCGCCTCGAAGACCTCAGCGAAAACCACTGCAAAGCCATGGATCCCGGCAAATCACCACGGGGGCGCATCTGGCACATGACCGTGGGTTTTCTGGTGTTCCACTTTCTGCGGCATTTTCCGGCCATGGCCGGTTGGCTGCCGGCGCACAAACCAAGGCTCAAGCCTTTTCGAGGTGATACGCCATGAGCCATTCCGAGGCGCATGCCACACCGCATTCGACGCCAGCAGCGCACTCGAAATGGAGTCGCTGGAAACGGCCACTGACACTGCTGTTTTTCCTTGCGCTGATCGTGTTACTGACGATGTTCGCCACGCGCATCGAATGGGCCGAAGTGCTGCAAACCCTCGCCGACTTCAAGGTGCGCACGCTCATCATCGCCGCCAGCCTGACCCTGCTGAGCTTTCTGGTGTACGCCAGTTTCGACCTGATCGGCCGCACCTACATTCGCCAGGACCTGACCTGGAAACAGATTCTGCCGGTGGGGATCATCAGCTATGCGTTCAACCTGAACCTGAGCGCATGGGTCGGCGGTATCGCCATGCGTTATCGGCTGTATTCGCGCCTTGGGGTGAGCAAAAGCAACATCGCCAAGATTCTCGGTCTGAGTCTGGCAACCAACTGGTTCGGCTACATGACCATCGCCGGCGCGGTGTTCAGCAGCGGATTGGTGAGCATGCCGCCGGGCTGGAAAGTCAGCAGCGATGCGTTGCAAGGCATTGGTGTGCTGTTACTGCTGATCAGCGCTGGCTATCTCGCGGCGTGTCAGTTTTCCAGGCGCCGCGAGTGGTCGATTCGCGGGGTGGAAATCAATCTGCCGTCGTTGCGCATGGCCGTCCTGCAACTGCTGCTGGGAGCATTGAACTGGTCGCTGATGGCGGCGGTAATTTTCACCTTACTGCCGAGTAAGCTCGATTATCCGTTGGTGCTGGGCGTGTTGCTGATCAGTGCGATTGCCGGGGTCATCACGCATATTCCGGCGGGCCTCGGGGTGTTGGAAGCGGTGTTTGTGGCACTGCTGCAACACGAGGCTTCGCGGGGCAGTCTGGTGGCGGGGTTGCTGGCGTATCGGGCGATTTACTTTCTGTTGCCGCTGTTGATCACGGTGGTGATGTATCTGGTGGTTGAAGCCAAGGCCAAGGCGCTGCGGATCGAGAAGAAACCCGGACATTAAAATCCAGATCAAAAGATCGCAGCCTTCGGCAGCTCCTGCATTTGGAATGTATTTTCCCTATAGGAGCTGCCGAAGGCTGCGATCTTTTGATCTTCAGGATTGGATAATGCTCAACCGCTCACCCACGACCATCTCGGTAATCCAGTCCACCAGAATCGAGGTGTAGGCCTGCTGCGAAACCGGTTCACTCAGCGCATGATCGGCGCCGTCGATAATCCGGTGTGTCAGTGAATGGGTCTGCTGGCACGCCGCGCGGTAACTCATGATCGCCGCGTGCGGCACGTATTCATCGGTTTCCGATTCCACCAGCAACACATCCCCGGTGAATTGCGAACACGCATGCAATGCCCGGTTAGTGTCAGCGCGCACTAATGTGCTGCGATAATCCCGCAAATCCGCCTTGTCCAAATCACGCTTGGGCGTGTGCCATTGCTCGTCGCGATACAGCGCCGGCACGCGCAGTGCTAGCCAGCGTACCGGGCGCAGCGAAGTCAGGATCGAAGCCAGATAACCGCCATAACTGGTGCCGACCACGGCGATGGCCGAGGTGTCGAGTGCCGGATGCGCCAGCAGGCGATCATAGGCCGCGAGCAAATCACGCAAGTTGTCTTCGCGGGTGACGCGAGTCAGCGGGATGCCGGTGCCACCGGTGTGCCCGCGCAAGTCGAAGGTCAGGCACACGCAACCAAGACCCGCGATGCCTTTGGCGCGCTCAAGATCACGTTCCTGACTCCCCCCCCAACCGTGGACAAACAACACCCCCGGGACTTTCGATTTGGGACTGAGAAATGTCCCGCTCATCTGTTCATCATCAATGTCGATTTGAATGCTTTCGCTTCTAGCCGTCATAGGATTTGACCGTTACGTATTTGAGGAGAAATTCGCTATTCTCAGCCGGGCCGCGATAGACCTCGATAGCATCCGCCGGCAGCGGCTGATCAATGTAGGTTTCCACCGATGACACGCGAATCGCGCGCATCCCCGGATCGTTGACAAAGCTTTGCAGGGCCGCGACTTCAGCACTGCTGGCGCCGCCCATGCGCCAGGATTGTTCGAGCACGCCGCTGCGGGATTTACCGTTGCTGTCCAGGCCCTGGGCGATGTCGTAGTTGCGCCGCGAAGCATAGAAGCGCGGATAAGCCTCATTGGCGGCAGCGTCGAACACCTGTGCCTGCTCAATGGCCAGACGCACAGCGTCGGGCAGGTCGAGTTTCAGCAGTTGGTCATAATCACCCTGCACCACCAGCAGATTCGAGCCGCCGTAGACCTCATCGCCGTGGGCGTCCTTGGTCAAGTATTGATCACCGCAGTAACTCAGCACTCTATCGCCGATGAACGACTGGCCGACGCTGTGGGTGACAACGTCGCTCAAGTCCTGTTCCAGCACCATGCCCTCGCTGAACTGCTGTGCAATATCGGGGCGAGTGAGGACTTCATCGAAGGCATCAAGGCTCTCGATCACCTCCTGGCCACGACCAGCGCAGGCATGAACCGGCTTCATGCGTATCGGACCGCCGTACAGCAGGTGCTCGGCGGCGGGACGGGCATCCTCCAGCGCAAACACGCTGAGGCCATCGAGTACTACATTGCGCACCCGCTCGGAAAACAATGGCGACCAGCCTTGCGGCGCGTGAGCCAGATGACTGCGCAGGCCGTGGCTGATGGCTTTGGTGCAGATGAAGTCGTGCTCGACGAATCCGCCCCACAGATCATCCGGTCCTTTGATGCCGAGTGCGTGAGCGCTGGCCGTGCCGACAATGGTTTGCGTAGGCAGTAAATACAGATCACGACCGTGGTGTTTTTCAGCGTCATAGCTGCCGCCGAATTTGCACCCGAGAATCTGCGCCAGCCAGCGGGCCAGCGCTTTGTTGGTCTGTACTTCATGTTGTGGTGCGTCGTGGCGCACCGAGTGGGCGACGACGATTTTCCTGCGGGGTGTCGGGGTCATGCGTCCCCCTTCCATCGGTTCGATGACTGTAGCGTTGAGAGGTGCAGAGATCAGGCCAACGGCCGCTGCCGGAAATTCCTCGGTGAATCAAAACCTTGCCAGAATCGTGCTGGCACCACGCCTGTTTCAATCTGCACGACCGCCGGTAAAACCCCGGCAAATTGCACGATCTATAGTCCTATAGAGTTCAATGTGGGAGCGAGCTTGCTCGCGAAGGCGCCGTGTCAGTCGACATCAAACTTACAGCCCCCACCGCTTTCGCGAGCAAGCTCGCTCCTACATTAGGTAATGGAGGCTTTCGAGATTGGGGTCACACCAAACCGCGCCCGATAATCGCTCGGCGCCAGCCCGGTAATCTTCTTGAAGATCGCGCGAAACGCCCCCGGATCCTGATAGCCCACCGTCCACGCAATGTGTTCAATCGTGCCGTTGCTGAACTCGAGCATCTCGCGCGCCTTGCCCACCCGCAAATGCTGACAGTATTCGGTGGGTTTCAACCCGCTCGCCGCGCGGAACCGGCGCAGAAAGGTCCGCTCTTCCAGCCCCGCCCGGTGCGCCATCGCCGTCAAGGAAACATCCGTCGCGCCGGTGCTTTGCAGCCAGTGCTGAACCTTGAGAATTGCAGCGTCGCCATGACCGAGAATCGGCGCAAAATTGCTCCCGCACTCACTGGCGCTGTCACTGTGTTCCACCACCAGAAAGCGAGCGGTGCTGGTCGCAATGCTCGGTCCGAGCAGGCGGTTGACCAGACGCAAGCCCAGTTCCGACCACGCCATCAATCCGGCGGTAGTAATCAGGTCGCCGTCATCGACAATCGGCGTATCGGCCTTGAGCCTGATGTTCGGATATCGCTCGGCGAAAGCCTTGGCAGAGGTCCAGTGAGTGGTGGCGCTACGTCCGTCGAGCAAGCCGCTTTCGGCCAGCAGCAGCGAGCCCACGCAAACTCCGCCGAGCGTCGCCCCATGCGCATGCTGATCGCGCAACCATTGCGCCAGACTGACCGGCATTTGCGCCGCCGAAAACCCGCCGATCGATGGCGGAATCAGCACCGCCAGCAATGCGCTGTCGTCTCCTGGATGGCTAGCGTAAATCCGCGTCGGCGGTTGATCACCGTCGACCTGCCAATGGCTCACGCGCAGCACCGGCAGTTGCGCAGCCTGATGTTCGGCGGCAATCCGGTTGGCCACCGCAAACAGGTCGGTCAGACCATGCACCGCCGCCATTTGCGCGCCGGGATAGATCAGCACGCCCAATTCAGCGATGGCGGCCCTTTCTGCGCCCATTGTCAGTTTTCCCCTGTCTATTGTCGGTGCGGCCAATCCTCGAATCGCTGGCCAGCGCCAATACTGAAGCCACTTCCAGCCAATACATCGAGGACACACCCATGGCCAAGCAAGCGCTCATCGTAGTCGATATCCAGAACGACTACTTCCCCCAAGGCAAGTGGCCGCTGGCCGGTGCCGACGCGGCTGCTGACAATGCCGCCCGGCTGATCGCCGCGTTCCGCGAGGCAGGCGATTCGGTGGTACACATTCGCCACGAATTCACCTCAGCGGATGCGCCGTTTTTCACCCCGGGCTCAGAGGGCGCCAAGCTGCATCCAAAGGTACTCAACCGTGCCGATGAACCGGTGGTGCTCAAGCACTTCGTCAACTCGTTCCGCGAAACCGAACTGCAAGCGATCCTCGAAGAACGAGGCATCAAGGAATTGGTGGTGGTCGGCAGCATGAGCCACATGTGCGTTGACGGTATCACCCGGGCGGCGGCGGATCTGGGTTACGCCGTCTCGGTGATTCACGACGCCTGCGCCAGCCGCGATCTGCAGTTCAACGGGCTTACGGTGCCGGCCGCCCACGTCCACGCCGCGTTCATGTCAGCGCTGGGTTTTGCCTACGCCAGCGTGCTATCCACTGACGAATTCCTCGCCGCCACTCGCTGAGTAATATCCTGCAAGAAATTCAGGCCCGCGATGCAGCGGGTCTTTTTTTGTCTGTCATAAAAATCTCACGCGTGAGCCATTGATGGCACTTTGAATTGGTTGTAGTGTGGCTCACGCGTGAGATGTTCATAACCGAGCCATTGCCATGAAAAGCCGTTCCCCCACCGCGAAATCAGAGAGCCCCAAGGGGGAGCGCGCGAAGCCGTCGGCGAAAAAACCATCGAGCTTCTATATGAAGCAGATGCGCGCGGGTCTGGCCGCTGCCGGTTATGTGAAACACGAAACTTGGGTGCTTCCCGAAAACCGAAGCTTGCTCAAGCAAATGGAGCAACAGCTACGCCAACCGATTCTGGCTGGCTCTTTCATGTCGGAGAATTACATGAGCGCAGGCAACAACTGGACCATCGATAGCCTCTTCAACGCCCTCAAGGCTCTGGACGAGGTGGCTTCGCAAGAGATCACGCTGTCGCTGATCCAGAGCTCCGAACCCAGCATCAAGCTGGAAATGAACGAATTCGGCGGTCTGCCGATTCATATCGCCCTGGCTGGCCAGCAGATCATCGTCGACACCGTGCTGGTGGACATCGATTCGATCTCGAACGTAGCGGCCTTCAACGACGCCGTGTTGCGCAGCCGGGAAATGTTCCCGCTGTCGTCGATCGGTATCGAGTCGATGCCCAACGGGCAGACCGTTTACAACATGTTTGGCGCCCTCAGCGCCGACTCGAGCCTGACCAACGTCGTCACCGAGGTGAAAACACTGGTCGACAACGTGCAGCGCGCGAGTGAAGCCTTCGAACACTTCTTCAAGTAATCAACAGGGAATATCCAATGACTCAGTCCATCTGGAGCAAGTTGTTCACCGCGCTGCGCGGCGGCGCCAATGAAGTCGGCGAAGCCATTGCCGACCAACAGGCCCTGCGCATCCTCGATCAGGAAATCCGCGACGCCGACACCGCACTGTCGAACGCTCGTCGCGAGCTGGTCACGATCATGGCCAAACACAAACTGGCCGCCGACCGCGTGAGCGAGTACGACGCCAAGATCAAGGATCTGGAAGCCAAAGCCGTCTCGGCGCTGAACGCCGGCCGTGAAGACCTGGCGCTGGAAGTGGCCGAAGCAATTTCGACCCTGACCAACGAGCTGGATGTCGAGAAAAAGCAGAGCGACGAATTCGGCACTTACGCCGAAAACATGCGCAAAGACATCAGCAAGGCCGAGTCGCGTATCAAGAGCCTGCGCCAGCAAGTGGACATGGCCAAGGCCCGCGAAAGCGTGCAGAAAGCCCAGGTCAGCGCTTCCATCGCCAGCGGCGGCGCCAATGGCAAACTGGAAACCGCCGTCGGTACGTTGAACCGTCTGCAGGCCAAGCAGCAGCAACGCGCGGCTGAACTGAGCGCTGCCGACGAACTGGCCGACGCTTCGACCGGCAACGATCTGGAACGCAAACTGCGCGACGCCGGCATCACGCCGAACGAAGGCAGCGCCAATGCGATTCTCGAGCGTCTGAAGCAAAAGTCCTCGCAGTAACGCCGCAACTGGCTCTGTGTAGGAGCTGCCGAAGGCCGCGATCTGTTGATCTTGTCTTTTAAAATCAAAAGATCGCAGCCTTCGGCAGCTCCTACCCAGGCTCTCGTTTACTCGCGCAACATTTCATTTTGCCTGCTAGTTCGCCGCTCAGCCCGGTACACTAGCGACGCTTTTTCGCCGACGAACACTTCCACCCGCTTCAAGGAACGTACCCATGGGATGGTTTAAAGACTTGCTGGGCACCAGCAACTGGCAGACCGCTGCGCCAACACCGACCGTTGCCAGTGGCCCACTCGGCATGGCTCAGGGCAAGGCTGTCAGGTTCGATACGACGCTGGCGCTGTTGCTCGATGGCTCGACCACCGTGCGAGTGCCCTTCGATCAGGCGATCTGGAGCCACGGCTGGGTCGACCTCGGCCAGTCCAATAAACTGCACCGCTATTACATGAACGACGAGGATTTCTGGCTGCAGATCCACGTCACCGGTGACGATCAGATCGAATCCGTCACCCTGTTCAATTACCTCAGTTACGTGACCGTCAACAGTGACGCCGAACTGCAGCGCCTGGCCGGCCCCAACAGCCAGATCGGCTTGCCCGGTTACAACCACGGCGGTGTCGAATACAGCCGTGAGTGGGGCACCGAACAAGGCCAGACCGAACTCGTGCCGATGACCGAACAGGTGGTCAATCCGGACGAGAGCTACACCATCGAACACCACTCAATGCTTTATGCCCGCGAAACCGGTCTGACCGATCGACGCGAATTGCTGCTGTTCTCCGTCGAACAGGATGAAGAAGGCACCGTCAGCCTGAGCACCTCGCTCGGCATCTCGCTGTACACGACAGATCTGAGCACCATTTAAAAAAGGAAGTTTTTCATGCTGGAAGTGCTGGCCGTTTCCCTGAACAAAACCGCCCTGGTCGGTTTCGTCGTCTACCTCATCGGCGCCGTACTGCTGTTCATGCTGTTTCAATTCGTCTACACGCGCATCACCCCGCACAAAGAGTTCGAGCTGATTCGCTCCGGCAACGTTGCCGCCGCCATCGCCTTGGCCGGCGCGATCATCGGCTTCGCGATTCCAGCCAGTAACGTGATTGCGTTTTCGGTCAACGTCCTCGACTTCGTGCTCTGGGCAGTGATTGCCGCCGTGGTGCAACTGCTGGCATTCCTCGCCACGGGTCTGGTGCTCAAAGGCACGTCCCAGCGCATCGCCAACGGTGAAGTGGCTTCGGGTATCTATGTTGCTGCGGTCGCGATCAGCGTCGGCATGCTCAACGCCGCGTGCATGACACCGTCCAACTGATCGGCAGGAAGCCTTAGATGAAACGCAGCAAATACGTTCAGTTGTCCCTCGCCGCCTCGGTGGCCATGGCCATTTCCGGCCAAGCGACAGCCGCAGATCAACCACGCAGTTTCCAGAACGTGGAACAGTGCGTCGACGCCGAAGTGGCCGCCGATGTCTGCTCCACCGCCTACGTCGCCGCCCTGACCGAACACCGGCGCATTGCCCCGGCGTACGACAACAAGGCCAAGTGCGACGCGGACTTTGCCGCTGACTGGTGCCAAAAGAATTCTGACGGCCGCTTCGTGCCGAAACTCGGCGGCTTCAAAGTGCCAATGAGCGGTGAGCCGGCGCAGAACCTCGACGCCATCGCCGATGCGCAGATGCCTGCCGGTAATGCAACGGCGCAAAATGTGCAAAGCACTTCGCACGTCTCCAGCGGTGGCGGTGGCGGCAACGGCTGGCTAACCGGTTGGCTGATCGGCAACGCGATGAGCAACAACGCCGAACGCACGGTTTACCGCGATCGCGAAACGCGCCAGCCGTACAACACCTCGACGCAGTATCGCAGAGCCGAAACCACGACGCGCAGCCAGACGGATTACGAAAGCAGCAAAAGCAAACCGGTCAACGTGGCCTCATCGACGTCACGCGGCGGCTTCGGCAGCCAGTCCAGCGCCCGTAGCGGTTGGGGTGGCTGGGGCAGCAGTTCCGGTCGTTCGAGCAGCTGACGATGAAGAAGATCCACTGCGCCGAACGGCCTGACTGGAAACAGACTGCCGAAAGTCTCGGCTTCATGTTTCACACCATTGATGACGAGCCGTACTGGGACGAAAGCGCGTATTACCAGTTCACGCTCGCGCAGATCGAAAACGATCTTGAGGATCCGACCACCGAACTGCACGAGATGTGCATGGACCTGGTCGACCGCGTGGCGCACAGCGAAGAACTGCTGGATCGCCTGAGCATCCCGGCGCCGTACTACGACATGATCCGCACATCCTGGCGGGAAGGTCATCCGCATCTGTACGGGCGCATGGACTTTTCCTACAGCGGCGACGGCCCGGCGAAACTGCTGGAACTCAACTACGACACGCCGACCAGCCTCTACGAAGCGGCGGCGTTCCAGTGGGGCTGGCTGGAACAATGCATCGAACGCGGCACGCTGCCGCGCCATGCCGACCAGTTCAACAGCATCGACACCCAGCTGCATCAGGCCTTCGCCGAGTTACAACTGAAGCGACCGTTCTACTTCGCCTCGATGAAAGACTCGGTCGAGGACAAGGGCACCACGGATTACCTGCGCTTGATCGCCGAGAAGGTCGGCATCGAATCACGGCACATCGATATCGAAGACATCGGTTTGACGGCTGAAGGTCGTTTCGTCGACCTGGAAGATCGCTGGATCCCGCACCTGTTCAAGTTGCATGCCTGGGAATTCATCTTCCACGAGCCATTCGGCGCGGCGATTGCCGAGTGCGATACGCAGTTTTTCGAACCGGCGTGGAAGGCGATCCTGTCGAACAAGGGCGCGTTGCCGTTGCTGTGGGAGCTGCACAAGGGCCATCCGAATCTGCTGGCAGCGCATCTCGATCCGAATCCGGCCAGCGCAGTGCCGAAAGGCTGGGTACGCAAGCCGTACTTTTCCCGCGAAGGCGCCAACATTGAGTTGCAAACGGCTGACGGTCTGATCGTAAAAGAGGACGGGCCCTACACGGATGCGCCGTTCATCCTGCAGGAGTTTGCGCCGCTGCCGAAGTTTGGCGACAGCTACACACTGATCGGTTCCTGGGTGATTGGCGATCAGGCTGCGGGGATTGGAGTGCGGGAAGACAACAGTTTGATCACCAAAGACTCCAGCCGCTTCTTGCCCCACCTGATCCTCGACTGAAACACAAATCCCCTGTAGGCGCTGCGGCACGCTGCGATCTTTTGATCTTGTTTTTTAAGATCAAAAGATCGCAGCCTCGTTTCACTCGACAGCTCCTCCAGTCGATCGGCGTTATCTCCGATTCTTCAGAACAAAAAAGGCCCGTCGTTTAAGCGACGGGCCTTTTTATTTAGAGCGGGTGCAGCAACAAATCAGAACGGAATATCGTCGTCAAAGCTGTCGAAATCCGGCGCCGGTTGCGGTGCGGCCTGCTGTGGAGCCGGGGCCGAACGCTGCTGTGGAGCCGACTGCTGCGGACGCGGAGCCTGCTGGCGTGGGGCCGGAGCGGACTGCTGGTAGTTGTTGCCACCGCCTTGTTGGTCGCCCTGTTGTGGACGGCCGCCGAGCAGTTGCATGGTGCCTTGCATGTCGACCACGATTTCGGTGGTGTAACGCTTGATACCGTCTTTTTCCCACTCGCGGGTCTGCAGCTTGCCTTCGATGTAGACCTGCGAACCTTTACGCAGGTATTCACCGGCGATTTCGGCAACCTTGCCGAACATCGAAACACGGTGCCATTCGGTCTTCTCGACCTTCTGACCGGTTTGCTTGTCAGTCCATTGTTCGCTGGTGGCCAGACTCAGGTTGGTCACGGCGTTACCGTTAGGCAGGTAGCGAACTTCGGGATCCTGGCCGCAAGTGCCGACCAATATGACTTTGTTAACCCCACGGGCCATAACGTTCTCCTAGGCTTCGCAAGCAGCCCCGGCCGGGTTGTTCACCAGGCGTTCGAGGGTGTCGCGATCCACTAATTCTTTGTCCAGTTTGATGTAAACAGCCGCCTCGTCAGCGACTATCACTGCATCGGTTACCCCTACGAGGGCCTTGAGGCGCTCGACCAGACCCGCTTCGCGGATCGCCTCGGGCGACAACGGCAAGCGCAGACTCGTCACGTAGGGAGGTTCACGCATGGTAACAGCAAAGGCCAGCCAAAGTGCAGCCAGCGCGGCGCATCCGAGGAACACAACCGACAGACCGCCATGCTGAAACAGCCAGCCGCCGAGTATCCCGCCGAGTGCCGAACCGAGGAACTGGCTGGTGGAATACACGCCCATGGCCGTGCCCTTCCCGCCTGCCGGTGAAACCTTGCTGATCAGCGACGGCAATGAAGCCTCCAGCAGATTGAACGCGGTGAAGAACACCACCGTACCAATCACCAGAGCCCGCAGGCTGTCGCCGAACTGCCAGAAGAATAGCTCAGTCAGCATCAGCGTCAGGACGGCGCCAAGCAAAACTCGTTTCATTTTGCGTTTCTTCTCGCCATAGATGATGAACGGGATCATGGCGAAGAACGAAATCAGCAGCGCGGTGAGGTAGACCCACCAGTGCTGCTCCTTGGGCAAACCGGCTTTTTCGACCAGTGCCAGCGGCAGCGCGACGAAGCTCGACATCAACATGGCATGTAACACAAAGATGCCCAGATCGAGGCGCAGCAGGTCTGGATGCTTGAGTGTCGGCATCAGTGCCTGACGCGCGACACCGGACTCACGATGCTGCAGCGGCCCGGTAGCGCGCGGCACCATGAACATGATGATCAGGATCCCGACCAGCGCCATGCCACCGGTAGCGAGGAACAATCCGGAAAGGCCGAAAGCACGGGTCAGCAGGGGCCCGACCACCATGGCCACGGCAAACGACAGACCGATGGTCATACCGATCATGGCCATCGCTTTGGTGCGATGTTGCTCGCGAGTCAGGTCTGAGAGCAGTGCCATGACCGCAGCAGAGATTGCTCCGGCACCTTGCAGGATCCGGCCGGCAATCACCCCCCAGATCGAATCGGCCTGAGAGGCCAGCACGCTGCCGAGCGCAAAGACGATCAGCCCGAGGTAAATCACCGGGCGACGACCAATGCGGTCAGAAATGATCCCGAACGGAATCTGGAAAATTGCCTGGGTCAGGCCGTAAGCGCCAATGGCCAACCCGATCAGCGCCGGGGTCGCTCCCGCCAGATCCATGCCGTAGGTCGCCAGTACCGGCAACACCATGAACATGCCCAGCATACGGAAGGCGAACACCAGGGCCAGACCGCTCGCCGCGCGGGTCTCGCTGCCACTCATGCGTTCGCTGTGGGGATCGTGCATGGAAAAACCTCATGTGAACCGGCGGCGATTCTACCAGTCCCATCGAAAGACGGGGTAGATCGCGACGCTTTGACGCGTATAGATGAAACTCTCTTCATCCAGGGCAAAAAACCCTTCGTTTGATAGTGTGCATCCATCCAGTATTTGCCCGTATACTCCTACGTTTTCGACGCCCGCCGAGCGAGGCCACTTTGGACAAGATCCTGATACGTGGGGCCCGTACCCACAACCTGAAGAACATCGACCTGACCCTGCCACGGGACAAGCTGATCGTCATCACCGGCCTGTCCGGATCCGGCAAGTCGTCCCTGGCCTTCGACACACTGTACGCCGAAGGTCAGCGCCGCTATGTCGAATCGCTGTCGGCCTACGCCCGCCAGTTCCTGTCGATGATGGAAAAACCCGACGTCGACACCATCGAAGGCCTGTCGCCGGCGATTTCCATCGAACAGAAATCGACCTCGCACAACCCGCGCTCCACGGTCGGCACCATCACCGAAATCTACGACTACCTGCGCCTGCTCTATGCACGCGTTGGTACACCGCGCTGCCCGGATCACGATATTCCGCTGGAAGCACAAACGGTCAGTCAGATGGTTGACCTGGTGCTGGCGCAACCGGAAGGCAGCAAACTGATGCTGCTGGCGCCGGTGATCCGCGAGCGAAAAGGTGAACACCTGTCGGTCTTCGAAGAGCTGCGCGCCCAAGGTTTCGTCCGTGCCCGGGTCAATGGCCGGATCTGCGAACTCGACGAGTTGCCGAAACTGGATAAACAGAAGAAGCATTCGATCGATGTGATCGTTGACCGCTTCAAGGTGCGCGCCGACCTGCAGCAACGTCTGGCCGAGTCTTTCGAGACCGCGCTGAAACTGGCGGACGGCATCGCCCTGGTCGCGCCGATGGACGATGAGCCGGGCGAAGAGATGATCTTCTCCGCGCGCTTCGCCTGCCCGATCTGCGGCCATGCAATCAGCGAGCTCGAACCCAAGCTGTTTTCCTTCAACAACCCGGCCGGCGCCTGCCCGACGTGTGACGGTCTGGGGGTGAAGCAGTTCTTCGACATCAAGCGACTGGTCAACGGCGAGCTGACGCTGGCCGAAGGTGCGATTCGCGGCTGGGACCGGCGCAACGTCTATTACTTCCAGATGCTCGGCTCACTGGCCTCGCACTACGGCTTCAGCCTGGAAGTGCCGTTCAACGATCTGCCGGCCGATCAGCAGAAATCCATCCTGCACGGCAGCGGCTCGCAGAACGTCGACTTCAAATACCTCAACGACCGTGGCGATATCGTTAAACGCTCGCACCCGTTCGAAGGCATCGTGCCGAACCTGGAGCGTCGCTACCGCGAGACCGAGTCGGCGAGCGTGCGTGAAGAGCTGGCCAAGTTCCTCAGCACTCAGTCCTGCCCGGACTGCCGCGGCACTCGCCTGCGTCGTGAAGCGCGCCACGTGTGGGTTGGCGAGAAAACGCTGCCAGCGGTGACCAATCTGCCGATCGGTGACGCTTGCGAGTATTTCGGCCAGTTGAAGATGACCGGTCGACGCGGCGAGATCGCTGACAAGATCCTCAA
This sequence comes from Pseudomonas sp. A34-9, assembly GCF_029543085.1. Taxonomy (NCBI): domain Bacteria; kingdom Pseudomonadati; phylum Pseudomonadota; class Gammaproteobacteria; order Pseudomonadales; family Pseudomonadaceae; genus Pseudomonas; species Pseudomonas sp. A34-9. The sequence continues at coordinate 5,790,839 of NZ_CP119967.1, forward strand.
GGAGATCCGCGAGCGTCTGCAGTTCCTCGTCAATGTCGGTCTCGACTATCTGTCGCTGGATCGCAGCGCTGACACGCTGTCCGGTGGCGAGGCGCAGCGGATTCGTCTGGCCAGTCAGATCGGTGCGGGCCTGGTCGGCGTTCTGTACATTCTCGATGAACCGTCGATTGGTTTACATCAACGCGATAACGACCGCCTGCTCGGCACGCTCAAGCACCTGCGCGATATCGGCAATACGGTGATTGTGGTCGAGCACGACGAAGATGCGATTCGCCTGGCAGACTATGTCGTCGATATTGGTCCGGGCGCAGGCGTGCATGGTGGGCAAATCGTTGCCGAAGGCACGCCGGCAGAAGTCATGGCGCACCCGGATTCCCTGACCGGCAAATACCTGTCGGGCCGGGTAAAGATCGAAGTGCCGGCCAAGCGCACACCGCGTAACAAGAAGCTCAATCTGTCGCTGAAAGGCGCGCGCGGCAATAACCTGCGCAACGTTGATCTGGACATCCCGATTGGTCTGCTGACTTGCGTGACCGGTGTTTCCGGCTCGGGTAAATCGACGTTGATCAACAATACGTTGTTCCCGCTGAGCGCCACGGCGCTCAACGGCGCAACCACCCTGGAAGCGGCAGCGCACGACAGCATCAAAGGCCTGGAACATCTCGATAAAGTCGTCGACATCGACCAGAGCCCGATCGGTCGCACCCCGCGGTCAAACCCGGCAACTTATACCGGGCTGTTTACGCCGATCCGTGAACTGTTCGCTGGCGTGCCCGAGTCTCGCTCCCGTGGTTACGGCCCGGGGCGTTTCTCGTTCAACGTCAAGGGCGGTCGCTGCGAAGCGTGCCAGGGCGATGGTCTGATCAAGGTGGAAATGCACTTCCTGCCGGACATCTACGTGCCCTGCGACGTGTGCAAGAGCAAGCGCTACAACCGCGAAACCCTCGAGATCAAATACAAGGGCAAAAGCATTCACGAAACCCTCGAAATGACTATCGAGGAAGCCCGGGAGTTCTTCGACGCGGTGCCGGCACTGGCGCGCAAACTGCAGACTTTGATGGATGTCGGCCTGTCGTACATCAAGCTCGGTCAGTCGGCGACCACGTTGTCGGGTGGTGAGGCGCAGCGGGTCAAGCTGTCTCGCGAGCTGTCCAAGCGTGACACCGGCAAGACCCTGTACATCCTCGATGAGCCGACCACCGGTTTGCACTTCGCGGATATCCAGCAGTTGCTCGATGTACTGCATCGTCTGCGCGACCACGGCAACACGGTGGTGGTGATCGAACACAACCTCGACGTGATCAAGACGGCCGACTGGCTGGTCGATCTCGGGCCGGAGGGCGGTTCCAAGGGTGGTCAGATCATTGCCACCGGTACACCGGAAGAAGTGGCCGAGATGAAGCAATCTCATACCGGTCATTACCTCAAACCGCTGCTGATCCGCGATCGGGCGTAAACGCCAGACATGAAAAAGCCCCTGTCACTTCATCAGTGACAGGGGCTTTTTTGTATCGATTGCAATCAGGAAGTGTGAGATTGCAGGTAGTTCTCAAGGCCGATCAGCTTGATCAGGCCCAACTGCTTTTCCAGCCAGTAGGTGTGGTCTTCTTCGGTGTCGTTGAGCTGAACCCGCAGGATCTCGCGGCTGACATAGTCTTTGTGCTGTTCGCACAGCTCGATGCCTTTGCACAGCGCAGCACGAACTTTGTATTCAAGGCGCAGATCCGCTTCGAGCATCTCCGGCACGGTTGTACCCACATCCAGATCGTCCGGACGCATACGCGGGGTGCCTTCAAGCATCAGAATACGGCGCATCAACGCATCAGCGTGACCGGCCTCTTCTTCCATTTCATGGTTGATTCGCTCGTAGAGCTTGGTGAACCCCCAGTCCTCATACATCCGCGAATGAACAAAATATTGATCACGCGCGGCCAGTTCGCCGGTCAGCAACGTGTTGAGGTAATCGATAACGTCTGGGTGGCCTTGCATCGCCCTACATCTCCCTACTTGAAAGTCTGTAGTTTGAACCAACCTGACCGGAAGGTCACCCGCCGCGCGCAATAAAAGCGAAGATATTCTTAGAAAAGCAGCCTAAATAACGCAAAAACCGCCCAAATGAGGGCGGTTCTGCTTCTCGTTTAGACTTCGTTAAGCTGTACGTTGAGCAGCTTTGCGATTGCTTCTCCATACGCCGGATCGGCTTTATAAAAATGCTGCAGCTGGCGGTCGACCACATCACTGGAAACGCCTGCCATAGCACCGGCGATGTTGCTTACCAGCAATGCTTTCTGTTCGTCGCTCATCAAACGAAACAGCGCACCGGCGTGGCTGTAGTAATCGGTGTCTTCGCGGTGATCGTAGCGATCGGCCGCACCACTCAGGGCCAGCGCAGGCTCGGCATAATGCGGAGCTTGTTTCGGCGACTCGATATAACTGTTCGGTTCGTAGTTTGGCGCTGCACCACCGTTACTGCCGAAAGCCATTGAACCGTCGCGCTGGTAGGTATTGACCGGACTGCGCGGAGCGTTCACCGGCAGTTGCTGGTGATTGGTACCCACACGGTAGCGGTGAGCATCGGCGTACGCGAATACGCGACCTTGCAGCATACGATCCGGCGACAGGCCGACACCCGGTACCATGTTGCTTGGGCCAAACGCAGCTTGCTCGACTTCAGCGAAGTAGTTCTGCGGGTTACGGTTCAACTCCAGCTCGCCAACTTCGATCAACGGAAATTCTTTTTGCGACCAGGTTTTGGTCACATCGAAAGGGTTCTCGTAGTGCGCCGCGGCTTGCGCCTCGGTCATGATCTGAATGCACACGCACCATTTCGGGAAGTCGCCGCGCTCAATCGCTTCAAACAGATCGCGCTGCGCGTAATCTGGATCGGTACCTGCCAAGCGCGCTGCATCAGCCGGCGCCAGGTTCTTGATCCCTTGCTTTGTCTTGTAGTGCCACTTCACCCAGTGACGCTCACCTTTAGCGCTGATCAAGCTGTAGGTGTGACTGCCGAAGCCGTGCATATGACGATAGCCGTCAGGAATGCCGCGGTCAGAAAACAGGATGGTGACCTGATGCAGCGCCTCAGGTGAATGTGACCAGAAGTCCCACATCATCTGCGCGCTTTTCAGGTTGCTTTGCGGCAAGCGTTTTTGCGTGTGGATGAAGTCAGGGAATTTAAGCGGATCACGAATGAAGAACACGGGCGTGTTGTTACCCACAATGTCCCAATTGCCTTCTTCGGTGTAAAACTTCAGGGCAAAGCCGCGTGGGTCACGCTCGGTATCCGCCGAACCACGTTCTCCACCCACTGTAGAAAAGCGCAGGAAAGTCGGGGTTTGCTTGCCAACGGATTCAAACAGCTTGGCGCTGGTGTAATCAGTGATGTCACGAGTAACGGTGAACGTGCCATAAGCACCCGAGCCTTTCGCATGGACGCGACGCTCAGGGATATTTTCACGGTTGAAGTGCGCAAGCTTCTCGATCAGATGGAAATCGTCGAGTAGCAGCGGGCCACGCGGGCCGGCGGAGCGAGAATTCTGGTTATCCGCGACAGGTGCGCCACTGGCGGTCGTAAGCGTTTTGATCTGGCTCATACGGTCTTCTTCCTCTGTCAGTCTTGAAACTGCCGGCTAATCGGCTTGCTGGGAATTATTGATCATCAATATGACAGCCACAAATTCATTAACTTGCAGACATCGATAGATAATTACTAATTATGTTTCCCAGCACATAGTGACAACACAACGGTGTCAGAAGCTTGTACGAACAGCGCATTTTTCTGCGGACACAAAAAACCGGGCACTAGGCCCGGTTCTTCGTTTCAGACTGACGTCTTACTCGGCGGATACAGCTTCGCCAGCAGTAGCACGATCAACCAACTCGACGTACGCCATAGGCGCGTTGTCGCCAGTGCGGAAACCGCACTTGAGGATGCGCAGGTAGCCACCCTCACGGGTAGCGTAACGCTTGCCCAGGTCGTTGAAGAGCTTACCAACGATGGCTTTCGAACGAGTACGGTCGAAAGCCAGACGGCGGTTAGCCAGGCTGTCTGTCTTGGCCAGAGTGATCAGCGGCTCAGCAACGCGACGCAGTTCTTTGGCTTTTGGCAGAGTAGTTTTGATCAGCTCGTGCTCGAACAGCGACACCGCCATGTTTTGAAACATGGCCTTGCGGTGCGAGCTGGTGCGGCTCAGGTGACGACCACTTTTACGATGACGCATGGTTCATTCCTTACCAAACACTACGTTCGGTGATTACGACGATCAGGCAGTCGCCTTGTCGTCCTTCTTAAGACTTGCAGGCGGCCAGTTGTCGAGGCGCATGCCGAGGGACAGACCGCGGGAGGCCAGAACGTCCTTGATTTCAGTCAAGGATTTCTTGCCCAGGTTCGGAGTCTTCAACAGCTCCACTTCGGTGCGCTGGATCAGGTCACCGATGTAGTAGATGTTTTCCGCCTTAAGGCAGTTAGCCGAACGTACAGTCAGTTCCAGATCGTCAACCGGGCGAAGCAGGATCGGATCGATCTCGTCTTCCTGCTCGACAACCACTGGCTCACTGTCACCTTTGAGGTCGACGAACGCAGCCAACTGCTGTTGCAGAATGGTTGCAGCGCGGCGGATAGCCTCTTCAGGATCCAGAGTACCGTTGGTTTCCAGATCAATAACCAGCTTGTCCAGGTTAGTACGCTGCTCGACACGGGCGTTTTCCACCACGTATGCGATACGGCGAACCGGGCTGAACGAAGAGTCGAGCTGCAAGCGACCGATGCTGCGGCTTTCGTCTTCATCGCTCTGACGCGAGTCTGCTGGTTCATAACCACGACCACGAGCTACGGTGAGCTTCATGTTCAGGGCGCCGTTAGACGCCAGGTTAGCGATTACGTGATCGGGATTAACGATCTCGACATCATGATCCAGCTGAATATCGGCAGCGGTAACCACCCCCGAACCCTTCTTCGACAAGGTCAGCGTAACTTCGTCACGACCGTGCAGCTTGATGGCCAGACCTTTAAGGTTCAACAGGATTTCAATTACGTCTTCCTGTACACCTTCGATGGCGCTGTACTCGTGGAGCACACCGTCAATCTCGGCCTCGACTACTGCGCAGCCGGGCATTGAGGACAACAGGATGCGGCGCAGCGCGTTGCCCAGGGTGTGGCCAAAACCACGCTCGAGAGGCTCGAGAGTGATCTTGGCGCGGGTTGGACTGACAACCTGCACATCAATATGGCGGGGTGTCAGGAACTCATTTACCGAAATCTGCATGGATGCACCTATTTTCTAGCCCTTACTTGGAGTAGAGCTCGACAATCAGGCTTTCGTTGATGTCGGCGGACAGATCACTGCGAGCAGGAACGTTCTTGAAAACGCCCGACTTCTTCTCAGTGTCTACTTCTACCCATTCTACGCGGCCACGTTGGGCACACAGATCGAGAGCTTGGACAATGCGAAGCTGGTTTTTTGCTTTCTCGCGAACTGCAACCACGTCACCAGCACGAACCTGATACGACGGAACGTTTACGGTCTGACCGTTAACGCTGATCGACTTGTGCGATACCAGTTGACGGGATTCAGCACGAGTCGAACCAAAGCCCATACGATATACGACGTTGTCCAGACGGCATTCGAGCAGTTGCAGCAGGTTTTCACCGGTTGCACCTTTCTTGCCAGCAGCTTCTTTGTAGTAGCCGCTGAACTGACGCTCGAGAACGCCGTAGATACGACGGACCTTCTGCTTTTCACGCAGTTGGGTGCCGTAGTCGGACTGGCGACCGCGGCGTTGGCCGTGGATACCAGGTGCTGCTTCAATGTTGCACTTCGATTCGATCGCGCGCACGCCGCTCTTCAGGAAGAGATCGGTGCCTTCGCGACGAGCGAGTTTGCATTTTGGACCAATGTAACGAGCCATTCTTTACAATCTCCTGGATTACACGCGGCGCTTCTTCGGCGGACGGCACCCGTTGTGCGGGATTGGCGTCACGTCGGTGATGCTGGCGATCTTGTAGCCACAGCCGTTCAAAGCGCGGACTGCGGATTCACGACCTGGACCTGGACCTTTGACGTTGACGTCGAGGTTTTTCAGGCCATATTCCAGCGCAGCTTGACCAGCACGTTCAGCAGCTACTTGAGCAGCGAACGGGGTGGACTTGCGGGAACCGCGGAAACCCGAACCACCAGAGGTAGCCCAAGAAAGCGCGTTACCTTGACGGTCGGTGATGGTCACGATTGTGTTGTTAAAAGAAGCATGGATGTGGGCGATGCCATCAACCACTGTCTTTTTAACTTTTTTACGAGGACGAGCAGCAGGTTTTGCCATGATTAATTTCCTGTCGATTCGCGTGGGCGATTACTTGCGGATCGGCTTACGCGGACCTTTACGGGTACGCGCGTTAGTCTTGGTACGCTGACCGCGTACTGGAAGACCACGACGATGACGCAGACCACGGTAGCAACCGAGGTCCATCAAACGCTTGATTTTCATGTTGATTTCGCGACGCAGGTCACCTTCAGTGGTGAACTTCGCCACTTCGCCACGCAATTGCTCAATCTGCTCGTCGCTCAGATCTTTGATCTTTGCGGCTGGGTTTACCCCAGTCTCTGCGCAAATTTTCTGCGCAGTAGTGCGACCAACACCATAGATGTAGGTCAGCGAGATAACAGTGTGCTTGTTATCTGGAATGTTAACGCCTGCAATACGGGCCATTCAGTGGGACTCCAATTGACAGCTACCTACGCCCCGGAAGCCAAGAAATAGGGCGCGAGATAATATCGCTGTAATAACAAATAATCAACCCGGCAGCGCACTAGCTGCCGGGCTTCAAGCGGATCACACTCAGCCTTGGCGCTGTTTGTGACGCGGTTCCGCGCTGCAAATTACTCGAACAACACCTTCGCGGCGAATAATCTTGCAGTTACGGCACAGCTTTTTCACCGATGCACGAACTTTCATCACCAACTCCTCGAACCTTATGGGTACTCAGCGCAACATGCCGCTGCCGTAACCCTTCAGGTTGGCTTTCTTCATCAGGGATTCGTACTGGTGCGAAACGAGGTGCGATTGTACTTGGGACATGAAGTCCATCACAACCACGACCACGATCAGCAACGAGGTCCCGCCAAGGTAGAACGGAACGTTTGCTGCAACCACCAGGAACTGGGGCAACAGGCACACGGCCGTCATGTAAAGAGCACCGAACATGGTCAAGCGGGTCAGAACGCCATCAATGTAGCGCGCAGACTGCTCACCTGGACGGATGCCCGGAATAAAGGCACCGGACTTCTTCAGGTTTTCCGCTACGTCTTTCGGATTGAACATCAACGCCGTATAGAAGAAGCAGAAGAAAATAATCCCTGCACTAAACAGCAGAATATTCAACGGCTGACCAGGAGCGATCGACTGCGAGATGTCCTGCAACCAGCCCATACCTTCAGACTGACCAAACCAGGCACCCAGCGAAGCCGGGAACAGCAAAATGCTGCTCGCGAAAATAGCCGGAATAACACCGGCCATGTTCACTTTCAGCGGCAAGTGGCTTGTCTGCGCAGCAAAAACCTTGCGGCCCTGCTGACGCTTGGCGTAGTGAACAGCGATACGACGCTGACCACGCTCAATGAACACCACAAAACCGATAATCGCTACTGCCAGCAAACCGATGGCAACCAAGGCGAAGATGTTGATATCACCCTGACGCGCAGACTCGAAAGACTGCCCGATTGCTCTCGGAAGACCGGCGACGATACCCGAAAAAATCAACATCGAGATACCGTTACCTACACCACGCTCAGTAATCTGCTCACCCAGCCACATCATGAACATCGCACCAGCCACAAAAGTGGATACCGCGACGAAATGGAAGCCAAAGTCACCAGTGAACGCAACGCCCTGCCCCGCCAGACCAATGGACATGCCAATAGCCTGAACGAGAGCGAGGACGACGGTGCCGTAGCGGGTGTACTGGCTGATCTTGCGACGGCCAGCTTCACCTTCCTTCTTCAACTGCTCCAGCTGCGGGCTGACGGCGGTCATCAGTTGCATGATGATCGATGCCGAAATGTACGGCATGATCCCCAGTGCAAAGATGCTCATCCGTTCCAGCGCGCCGCCGGAGAACATGTTGAACAAGCTAAGAATGGTCCCCTCATTCTGTCGAAACAGGTCTGCGAGTCGGTCCGGGTTGATACCTGGAACCGGGATGTGTGCGCCTATTCGGTAGACGATAATCGCCAGGAACAGAAAACGCAGACGAGCCCAGAGTTCAGACATACCGCCTTTGCCGAGCGCAGAGAGAGCACCTTGCTTAGCCATTTATTCCTCGAACTTGCCGCCAGCTGCTTCGATAGCCGCACGCGCACCTTTGGTGGCGCCGATTCCCTTGCCGATAGTGACAGCGCGAGTCACTTCACCGGACAGCATGATTTTCACACGCTGTACGTTGACGTTGATCACGTTGGCATCTTTCAGGGACTGCACGGTGACGATGTCGCCTTCCACTTTAGCCAGCTCGGACAAACGCACTTCTGCGCGATCCATGGCTTTCAGGGAAACGAAACCGAACTTCGGCAGGCGACGATGCAGCGGCTGTTGACCGCCTTCAAAGCCTGGAGCAATGGTGCCACCGGAGCGGGAGGTCTGACCTTTGTGACCACGGCCACCAGTCTTACCCAAACCGCTACCGATACCACGGCCCGGACGATGCTTTTCGCGACGGGAACCCGGCGCTGGACTCAGATCATTGAGTTTCATCGATTAACCCTCGACACGCAGCATGTAGTAAGCCTTGTTGATCATCCCGCGATTCTCGGGAGTATCCTGGACTTCTACAGTGTGACCGATGCGACGCAGACCCAGACCCTTAACGCACAGTTTGTGGTTAGGGATGCGGCCGGTCATGCTTTTGATCAGCGTTACTTTAACGGTAGCCATGATCAGAAGATCTCCTTGACGCTTTTGCCACGCTTGGCGGCAATGGATTCAGGAGACTGCATAGCTTTCAAACCTTTGAAAGTGGCGTGAACCACGTTTACCGGGTTAGTCGAGCCGTAGCACTTGGCCAGAACGTTCTGAACGCCAGCAACTTCGAGGACAGCACGCATAGCGCCGCCAGCGATGATACCGGTACCTTCAGAAGCAGGCTGCATGTACACCTTCGAAGCGCCGTGAGCGGACTTCATTGCGTACTGCAGAGTGGTGCCGTTCAGATCAACTTGGATCATGTTGCGGCGAGCAGCTTCCATTGCCTTCTGGATCGCAGCAGGCACTTCACGCGACTTGCCACGGCCGAAGCCAACACGCCCTTTACCATCACCAACCACGGTCAACGCGGTGAAAGTGAAGATACGGCCGCCTTTAACGGTTTTGGCTACGCGGTTAACTTGAACCAGCTTCTCAATGTAGCCTTCGTCGCGCTTTTGGTCGTTATTTGACATAACTTAGAACTCCAGCCCAGCTTCACGAGCAGCATCAGCCAGCGCTTTAACGCGGCCGTGGTACTTGAAGCCAGAGCGGTCGAAAGCCACTTGCGAGACGCCAGCGGCCTTAGCACGCGTAGCGACCAGCTGGCCAACCTTTGTGGCCGCGTCGATGTTGCCAGTGGCGCCATCACGCAGTTCTTTATCCAAAGTCGAGGCGCTTGCCAGGACTTTGTTGCCGTCGGCCGAGATGACCTGGGCGTAGATGTGCTGCGACGAGCGGAACACGCAGAGACGCACGACTTCGAGTTCGTGCATTTTCAGGCGTGCTTTGCGAGCGCGACGCAGTCGAGTAACTTTTTTGTCGGTCATTTGCTATGCCCTACTTCTTCTTGGCTTCTTTACGACGGACGACTTCGTCCGCGTAGCGCACACCTTTGCCTTTGTACGGCTCTGGTGGACGGAAGTCGCGGATCTCAGCGGCCACTTGACCTACCAGCTGCTTATCGATGCCCTTGATCAGGATATCGGTCTGGCTAGGAGTCTCAGCGGTGATGCCTTCCGGCAGTTCGTAATCCACTGGGTGCGAGAAGCCAAGGGCCAGGTTCAGAACCGAGCCTTTTGCTTGCGCCTTGTAACCAACACCGACCAGCTGGAGCTTGCGCTCGAAGCCTTGGCTTACGCCTTGGACCATGTTGTTTACCAACGCACGCGTGGTACCGGCCATTGCGCGAGTTTGTTGATCGCCATTGCGAGCAGCGAAACGCAGCTCACCAGCTTCTTCAACGATCTCAACGGACGAATGGATGTTCAGTTCAAGAGTACCCTTGGCACCCTTCACCGAAAGCTGTTGGCCTGCGAATTTTACTTCGACACCGGCTGGCAGCTTAACGGGGTTCTTAGCGACGCGAGACATGCTTATCCCCCCTTAGAACACAGTGCAAAGAACTTCGCCGCCGACACCGGCAGCGCGCGCAGCACGATCCGTCATCACACCTTTGTTGGTGGAGACGATAGACACGCCAAGACCGCCACGAACTTTCGGCAGATCTTCAACGGACTTGTACTGACGCAGGCCTGGACGACTAACGCGCTTCACTTCTTCGATAACCGGACGGCCTTCGAAGTACTTCAGCTCGATGGACAACGACGGCTTAGCGTCGGTGGTGATCTGAAAATCCGCGATGTAACCTTCGTCCTTCAGGACTTTTGCTACAGCCACCTTCAGCGTGGAAGACGGCATGCTTACGACAGACTTTTCAGCCATCTGGGCATTACGGATTCGAGTTAGCATGTCCGCTAACGGGTCCTGCATACTCATGGGCTAGACGCTCCTAATACAGAAAAATTAGCCTTGCGGCTACTACTTGTCGCCGAGAACTTCCGGGCATGAAAAACACGGGCTCAGGCGAGCCGGTCATTCTAGACACACCCCAGAAATGAATCAAGCCCCAAAAGGGGCTTGATTCAGATTCAAGGCCACCGATGGTCAGGTTCTTCCGAACCCGAACATCGAGACTTTGACAGAAATTACCAGCTGGCTTTAACCAGACCTGGTACGTCACCACGCATTGCAGCTTCACGCAGCTTGTTACGGCCAAGGCCGAACTTGCGGTAAACGCCGTGCGGACGACCAGTCAGGCGGCAACGGTTACGCATGCGCGCAGCGCTTGCGTCACGTGGTTGCTTCTGCAGAGCTACGGTAGCTTCCCAACGTGCTTCTGGACTTGCGTTCAGATCAACGATGATAGCTTTCAGCGCTGCACGCTTGGTGGCGTACTTGGCAACAGTGAGCTGACGCTTCAGCTCACGGTTTTTCATGCTCTTCTTGGCCATTTTCCTACTCCAATCAGTTGCGGAACGGGAATTTGAAAGCACGCAGCAGAGCGCGGCCTTCATCATCGTTCTTGGCAGTGGTGGTCAGGGTGATGTCCAGACCGCGGAGAGCATCGATCTTGTCGTAGTCGATTTCCGGGAAAATGATCTGCTCTTTCACGCCCATGCTGTAGTTACCACGACCATCGAAGGACTTGGCATTCAGGCCGCGGAAGTCGCGAACCCGAGGCAGGGAGATCGACAGCAGACGATCCAGGAACTCATACATACGCTCACGGCGCAGGGTCACCTTGACGCCGATCGGCCATCCTTCACGGACTTTAAAGCCAGCGATGGATTTACGAGCGTAGGTCACAACGACTTTTTGGCCGGTGATCTTTTCCAGGTCAGCAACAGCATGCTCGATGACTTTCTTGTCACCAACAGCTTCGCCCAGACCCATGTTCAGGGTGATTTTTGTAACGCGTGGAACTTCCATCACGTTCGAAAGCTTAAGTTCTTCCTTAAGCTTCGGTGCGATTTCCTTCCAGTAAATCTCTTTTAGTCGTGCCATGGTCTTCTACCTAGCAGTGTTCAAGCATCAACCGCTTTTTGGGTCGACTTGAAGACACGAATTTTCTTGCCGTCTTCTACTTTGAAACCAACGCGGTCAGCCTTGTTGGTTTCGCCGTTGAAAATGGCGACGTTAGAAGCGTCCAGTGGAGCTTCTTTTTCGACGATACCGCCTTGCACGCCCGACATCGGGTTAGGCTTGGTATGACGCTTAACCAGGTTCAGACCACCAATAACCAGACGGTTATTAGCAAGAACCTTAAGCACCTTACCGCGCTTACCTTTGTCTTTGCCGGCGATCACGATGATCTCGTCGTCACGACGAATCTTTTGCATGTCGGATCTCCTTACAGCACTTCTGGGGCGAGCGAGACGATCTTCATGAACTTCTCAGTACGAAGTTCACGGGTCACTGGCCCAAAGATACGGGTGCCGATCGGCTCTTGCTTGTTGTTCAGAAGAACAGCAGCGTTGCCATCAAAGCGGATAATGGAGCCATCAGCACGACGTACGCCGTGACGAGTGCGGACTACAACAGCAGTCATCACTTGGCCTTTTTTCACCTTACCGCGAGGAATTGCTTCCTTCACGGTAACTTTGATGATGTCACCGATACCAGCGTAACGACGATGGGAGCCACCCAGCACCTTGATGCACATAACGCGGCGAGCGCCGCTGTTATCGGCCACATCGAGCATGGATTGAGTCTGAATCATATAATTTCTCCGACCCCTAGTCCTTAGACTTCCACAGCGCGTTCGAGAACATCAACCAGCGCCCAAGACTTGGTCTTGGCCAAAGGACGAGTTTCACGAATAGTGACTTTGTCGCCGATGTGGCACTGATTGGTTTCGTCGTGCGCGTGCAGCTTAGTCGAACGCTTAACGTATTTACCGTAGATCGGGTGCTTAACGCGACGCTCGATCAGTACGGTGATGGTTTTGTCCATCTTGTCGCTGACAACACGGCCAGTCAGCGTACGGACAGTTTTTTCGGCTTCAGCCATGATTACTTACCTGCCTGCTGGTTGAGCACAGTCTTCACGCGAGCGATGTCACGTTTAACTTGCGAGAGCAGATGAGACTGCCCCAACTGGCCAGTTGCTTTCTGCATACGCAGATTGAACTGGTCGCGCAGCAAGCCGAGCAGTTGCTCGTTCAGCTGCTGTGCGGATTTTTCACGAAGTTCATTCGCTTTCATCACATCACCGTCCGTTTAACAAAGGCGGTGGCGAGCGGCAGCTTTGCAGCAGCCAGGGCAAAAGCCTCACGCGCCAGCTCTTCAGAAACACCCTCGATTTCATACAGGACTTTGCCTGGCTGAATCTGGGCAACCCAGTACTCCACACTACCCTTACCTTTACCCATCCGAACTTCGAGTGGCTTCTTGGAAATAGGCTTGTCCGGGAATACACGGATCCAGATCTTGCCGCCACGTTTAACGTGACGGGTCAGTGCACGACGCGCTGACTCGATCTGACGAGCGGTGAGACGACCACGAGCTACAGACTTCAGCGCGAACTCGCCGAAGCTGACTTTGCTACCGCGCTGAGCCAGACCACGGTTGTGGCCTGTCATCTGCTTGCGGAACTTCGTACGCTTAGGTTGCAACATTTGGCGTACCCCTTACTTAGCAGCTTTTTTACGAGGCGCTGGTGCTTGTGGTTTCAGCTCTTCTTGGCGACCACCAATTACTTCGCCTTTGAAGATCCAAACCTTTACACCGATCACACCGTAAGTGGTGTGAGCTTCGTAGTTGGCATAGTCGATGTCGGCACGCAGGGTGTGCAATGGCACACGACCTTCGCGATACCATTCAGTACGTGCGATTTCAGCACCGCCGAGACGACCGCTCACTTGGATTTTGATGCCTTTGGCACCAATGCGCATGGCGTTCTGAACGGCGCGCTTCATAGCGCGACGGAACATTACACGACGCTCCAGCTGCTGAGCTACGCTCTGCGCAACCAGCATACCGTCGAGTTCCGGCTTGCGGATCTCTTCGATATTGATGTGCACAGGCACACCCATTTGCTTGGTCAGGTCCTGACGCAGTTTCTCAACATCTTCACCCTTCTTCCCGATAACGATACCTGGACGAGCGGTGTGGATGGTGATACGTGCAGTTTGGGCCGGACGATGGATATCGATACGGCTTACGGACGCGCTTTTTAGTTTGTCTTGGAGATACTCACGCACTTTCAGATCTGCGAACAAGTAGTCCGCATAAGTCCGACCGTCTGCGTACCAGACGGAGGTGTGCTCCTTGACGATTCCCAGGCGAATGCCAATGGGATGTACTTTCTGACCCATCTCTTCGACTCCGTTACTTGTCAGCAACCTTGACAGTGATATGGCAAGACCGCTTGACGATGCGATCAGCACGGCCTTTGGCACGTGGCATGATGCGCTTCAGCGAACGCCCTTCGTTGACGAAAACGGTGCTGACCTTAAGGTCATCAACGTCTGCGCCTTCGTTATGCTCGGCGTTGGCTACGGCCGACTCCAGCACTTTCTTCATGATCTCGGCGGCTTTCTTACTGCTGAAAGCCAACAAGTTGAGCGCTTCGCCCACCTTCTTCCCGCGGATCTGGTCGGCGACCAAGCGGGCTTTCTGGGCGGAGATTCGAGCGCCCGACAACTTAGCGGCTACTTCCATTTCCTAACCCCTTAACGCTTGGCTTTCTTGTCAGCCACGTGCCCACGATATGTGCGGGTACCGGCGAACTCGCCCAGTTTATGGCCGACCATGTCTTCGTTCACGAGAACTGGGACGTGCTGACGACCGTTATGTACGGCGATGGTCAGACCGACCATCTGTGGCAGGATCATCGAACGACGCGACCAAGTCTTAATTGGTTTGCGATCGTTCTTTTCCGCCGCCACTTCGATCTTCTTCAGTAGGTGAAGATCAATAAAAGGACCTTTTTTCAGAGAACGTGGCACTGTCGTATCCCTCTATTTACTTGCGACGACGGACGATCATTTTGTCGGTACGCTTATTACCACGAGTCTTCGCGCCCTTAGTCGGGAAGCCCCATGGCGATACCGGATGACGACCACCAGAGGTACGACCTTCACCACCACCATGCGGGTGGTCAACCGGGTTCATGGCAACACCACGAACGGTTGGGCGAACGCCACGCCAGCGTTTGGCACCAGCTTTACCCAGCGAACGCAGGCTGTGCTCGGAGTTCGAGACTTCGCCCAGGGTCGCACGGCATTCAGCCAGGACTTTACGCATTTCACCGGAACGCAGACGCAGGGTAACGTACACGCCTTCACGAGCGATCAGCTGAGCCGAAGCACCAGCGGAACGAGCGATCTGTGCGCCTTTACCTGGCTTCAGTTCGATGCCGTGTACGGTAGAACCGACTGGAATGTTGCGCAGTTGCAGAGCGTTGCCTGGCTTGATTGGAGCCAGAGCGCCTGCGATCAGCTGGTCGCCAGCACTCACGCCTTTAGGGGCGATGATGTAGCGGCGCTCGCCGTCTGCGTAGCAGAGCAGTGCGATGTGAGCAGTACGGTTTGGATCGTATTCGATACGCTCGACAGTGGCGACGATGCCATCTTTGTCGTTGCGACGGAAATCGACCATACGATAATGCTGCTTATGACCACCACCGATGTGACGCGTGGTAATACGGCCATTGTTGTTACGACCACCAGTCTTCGATTTTTTCTCGAGCAGCGGTGCGTGAGGAGCGCCTTTATGCAGCTCCTGGTTGACCACCTTGACCACAAAACGGCGGCCAGGGGAAGTCGGTTTGCATTTAACGATTGCCATGATGCACCCCTTCCTTACTCAGCACTGCTGCTGAAATCGAGATCTTGGCCTGGCTGAAGGGAGATAACTGCCTTCTTCCAGTCATTACGCTTGCCCAGACCGCGAGCAGTGCGCTTGCTCTTACCCAGAACGTTCAGGGTAGTGACGCGCTCTACTTTCACGCTGAACAGGCTTTCGACGGCCTTCTTGATTTCCAGCTTGGTTGCATCAGTAGCAACCTTGAAAACGAACTGGCCTTTCTTGTCTGCCAGAACCGTAGCCTTCTCGGAAACGTGCGGGCCAAGCAGAACTTTAAATACGCGTTCCTGGTTCATCCCAGCAGCTCCTCGAATTTCTTCACGGCCGACACGGTGATCAACACCTTGTCGTATGCGATCAGACTAACTGGATCGGAACCTTGAACGTCACGTACATCTACGTGCGGCAGGTTACGAGCAGCCAGGTACAGGTTCTGATCAACAGCGTCCGACACGATCAAAACGTCGGTCAGGCTCATGTTGTTCAGCTTGCCCAGCAGATCTTTGGTTTTCGGAGTTTCAACAGCGAAATCCTGAACCACGACCAGACGATCAGTACGCACCAGCTCAGCAAGGATGGAACGCATTGCTGCGCGATACATCTTCTTGTTCAGCTTCTGGGAGTGATCCTGTGGACGTGCTGCAAAAGTGGTACCGCCGCCACGCCAGATTGGGCTACGGATAGTACCGGCACGAGCACGGCCAGTACCTTTCTGACGCCATGGGCGCTTGCCGCCACCACGAACGTCGGAACGGGTCTTTTGCTGCTTGGTACCTTGACGGCCGCCGGCCATGTAGGCCACGACTGCTTGGTGAACCAGCGTCTCGTTGAATTCGCCGCCAAATGTCAGTTCGGAAACTTCGATCGCTTGAGCGTCATTTACATTTAATTGCATGTCAGCTTCCCCTTAACCGCGAGCCTTGGCTGCTGGACGTACAACCAGGTTGCCGCCAGTAGCGCCAGGAACAGCACCCTTGACCAACAACAGATTGCGTTCAGCGTCCACGCGCACTACTTCCAGGGACTGCACGGTCACGCGCTCAGCGCCCATATGACCGGACATTTTTTTGCCCTTGAATACACGACCAGGAGTCTGGCACTGGCCGATAGAGCCTGGGACGCGGTGGGATACGGAGTTACCGTGGGTGTTATCTTGCCCGCGGAAATTCCAACGCTTGATCGTACCCTGGAAGCCTTTACCTTTGGACTGACCGGTTACATCAACCAGTTGACCAGCGGCGAAGATTTCAGCGTTGATCAGATCGCCAGCCTGGTACTCGCCTTCTTCAAGACGGAATTCCATGGTGGTGCGACCAGCGGCAACGTTCGCTTTAGCGAAGTGGCCAGCCTGAGCTGCTGTTACACGCGAAGCACGACGCTCGCCGACAGTGACTTGCACTGCACGATAGCCATCGGTCTCTTCAGTTTTGAACTGGGTGACGCGATTCGGTTCGATCTCAATGACCGTGACCGGAATGGAGACACCTTCTTCGGTGAAAATACGGGTCATACCGCATTTACGACCGACTACACCAATAGTCATGTTGTAAACCTCATGAGTGTACGGGGCTTTCACCCGCTATGGCCGCCCATTTCAGAGCGTTACACGACTAAGACCGAGTCTTAGCCGAGGCTGATCTGCACTTCCACACCGGCCGCAAGATCAAGCTTCATAAGTGCATCAACGGTTTTATCCGTTGGCTGGACGATGTCCAGAACGCGCTTATGAGTGCGGATTTCGTACTGGTCGCGCGCGTCTTTGTTGACGTGCGGAGAAACCAGAACGGTGAACCGCTCTTTACGGGTAGGCAGTGGAATTGGACCACGCACTTGAGCACCAGTACGTTTCGCGGTTTCCACGATTTCCTGGGTTGATTGGTCGATCAGGCGATGGTCAAAAGCCTTCAACCTGATACGGATTTGCTGATTTTGCATTGGATTTCAGACTCCGGCTGCTATTCCCACCGAGCGCAATACGCCCGTTAAAAGGAGGCGCAATTCTATAGACGCCCCAGATAGGTGTCAACCCAATAAAAAAGCCCCCGCTGAGCGGGGGCTTTTTCACATCATCAAGCAATCTCTATAAAAGAGAATTACGCGATGATTTTGGCTACGACGCCAGCGCCGACGGTACGACCGCCTTCACGGATAGCGAAACGCAGACCGTCTTCCATCGCGATGGTTTTGATCAGGGTAACAGTCATCTGAATGTTGTCACCTGGCATTACCATTTCAACGCCTTCTGGCAGCTCGCAGTTACCAGTCACGTCAGTAGTACGGAAGTAGAACTGTGGACGGTAGCCTTTGAAGAACGGAGTGTGACGACCGCCTTCCTCTTTGCTCAGAACGTAAACTTCTGCAGTGAAAGTGGTGTGCGGCTTAACCGAACCCGGCTTAACCAGAACCTGACCACGCTCAACGTCGTCACGCTTGGTGCCACGCAGCAGAACGCCGCAGTTCTCGCCAGCACGACCTTCGTCGAGCAGCTTGCGGAACATTTCAACACCGGTGCAAGTAGTAACGGTGGTGTCACGCAGACCAACGATTTCCAGCGGATCTTGAACGCGAACGATACCGCGCTCGATACGACCAGTCACAACAGTACCGCGACCCGAGATCGAGAATACGTCTTCGATTGGCATCAGGAACGGCTTGTCGGTTACACGCACTGGTTCTGGGATGTAGCTGTCCAGAGTTTCAACCAGCTTCTTGACGGCAGTGGTGCCCATCTCGTTGTCGTCTTTGCCTTCCAGAGCCATACGAGCCGAACCGATGATGATTGGAGTGTCATCGCCCGGGAAGTCGTAGGTGGACAGCAGGTCGCGAACTTCCATCTCAACCAGTTCCAGCAGCTCAGCGTCGTCTACCAGGTCAGCCTTGTTCAGGAAAACCACGATGTACGGAACGCCAACCTGACGGGACAGCAGGATGTGCTCGCGGGTTTGTGGCATCGGACCATCAGCGGCCGAGCAAACCAGAATAGCGCCGTCCATTTGAGCAGCACCGGTGATCATGTTCTTCACATAGTCAGCGTGACCTGGGCAGTCGACGTGAGCGTAGTGACGGATCTTCGAGTTGTACTCAACGTGTGCGGTGTTGATGGTGATACCGCGAGCTTTCTCTTCCGGTGCGCTGTCGATCTTGTCGAAGTCAACGATTGCGGAACCGAAAACTTCGGAGCAAACGCGAGTCAGAGCAGCAGTCAGAGTGGTTTTACCGTGGTCAACGTGACCAATGGTGCCAACGTTGACGTGCGGTAGGGAACGATCAAATTTTTCTTTAGCCACGACAATTAACTCCTAGCCTAAAGGGGCTGAATCAGCCTTGTTTTTTGGTTACGGACTCGACGATGTGCGACGGAGCCGTATCGTATTTTTTGAATTCCATAGAGTAGCTTGCGCGACCCTGGGACATGGAACGAACGTCGGTCGCATAACCGAACATCTCACCCAGTGGAACCTCGGCACGGATAACCTTGCCGGACACTGTGTCTTCCATACCCTGGATCATGCCGCGACGACGGTTAAGGTCGCCCATCACATCACCCATATAGTCTTCAGGCGTAACAACCTCTACCGCCATGATCGGCTCGAGCAACTCACCACCGCCCTTCTGGGCCAGTTGCTTGGTCGCCATGGAAGCAGCCACTTTAAACGCCATCTCGTTGGAGTCGACGTCGTGGTAAGAACCATCGAACACGGTAGCCTTCAGGCCGATCAGCGGATAGCCGGCAACAACGCCGTTCTTCATCTGCTCTTCGATACCCTTCTGGATAGCCGGGATGTATTCCTTAGGAACCACACCACCTACAACTTCGTTCACGAATTGCAGACCTTCCTGACCTTCGTCAGCAGGAGCAAAACGAATCCAGCAGTGACCAAACTGGCCGCGACCACCGGACTGACGAACGAACTTGCCTTCGATTTCACAGTTCTTCGTGATGCGCTCACGATACGAAACCTGAGGCTTGCCGATGTTGGCTTCGACGTTGAACTCACGGCGCATCCGGTCAACCAGGATGTCCAGGTGCAGCTCGCCCATGCCGGAGATGATCGTTTGACCAGTCTCTTCATCAGTTTTAACGCGGAAAGACGGGTCTTCCTGAGCAAGTTTGCCCAGAGCGATACCCATTTTTTCCTGGTCATCCTTGGTCTTAGGCTCTACGGCAACCGAAATAACCGGCTCCGGGAAGTCCATACGAACCAGGATGATTGGCTTGTCAGCGTTGCAGAGGGTTTCACCAGTGGTGACGTCCTTCATGCCGATCAGGGCCGCGATGTCACCAGCGCGTACTTCCTTGATCTCTTCACGGGCGTTTGCGTGCATTTGCACCATACGACCCACGCGCTCTTTCTTGCCTTTAACCGAGTTGATCACGCCGTCGCCGGAGTTCAACACGCCCGAGTAAACGCGGACGAAGGTCAAAGTACCCACGAATGGGTCGGTAGCGATCTTGAACGCCAGAGCCGCGAAAGGCTCGTTGTCGTCTGCATGACGCTCCATCTCTTCTTCCTCGTTATCAGGGTTAGTACCCTTGATAGCTGGAATGTCAGTTGGTGCAGGCAGGTAGTCGATAACGGCGTCGAGAACCAGGGGAACACCCTTGTTCTTGAAGGAAGAACCGCAAACGGCCAGAACGATTTCACCGGCGATAGTACGCTGACGCAGAGCAGCCTTGATCTCTTCGATCGACAGCTCTTCGCCTTCCAGGTACTTGTTCATCAGCTCTTCGTTGGCTTCGGCGGCAGCTTCAACCATGTTGTTGCGCCACTCTTCAGCCAGCTCTTGCAGCTCGGCAGGAATGTCCTTGCGAACAGGAACCATACCTTTGTCAGAGTCGTTCCAGTAGACAGCTTGCATGTTGATCAGATCGATCTGACCCTGGAAGTTGTCTTCGGAACCGATAGCCAACTGGATTGGCACCGGAGTGTGACCCAGACGCTGCTTGATCTGACCGATCACGCGCAGGAAGTTGGCACCAGCACGGTCCATCTTGTTTACGTAAACAAGACGTGGAACGCCGTACTTGTTGGCTTGACGCCATACGGTTTCCGACTGAGGCTCAACACCCGAAGTACCGCAGAACACAACGACAGCGCCGTCGAGTACGCGCAGGGAGCGTTCAACTTCAATAGTGAAGTCAACGTGGCCCGGGGTATCGATTACGTTGAAGCGATGCTCGTCTTTGTACTGCTTCTCGGAACCTTTCCAGAAGGCGGTAATAGCAGCAGAAGTAATGGTAATACCACGCTCCTGCTCCTGAACCATCCAGTCTGTGGTCGCGGCGCCGTCATGCACCTCGCCCATTTTGTGACTTTTGCCGGTGTAAAAAAGGACGCGCTCGGTGGTGGTGGTTTTACCAGCATCCACGTGAGCGACGATACCGATGTTACGGTAGCGGCTAATCGGAGTAGTACGAGCCATAAAGCCCTCGCAAAATTAGTGAAGCTAAAATTAGAAGCGGTAGTGCGAGAAAGCTTTGTTAGCTTCAGCCATACGGTGCACGTCTTCACGCTTCTTAACAGCAGCACCTTTACCTTCAGCAGCATCCAGCAGTTCGCCAGCCAAACGCAGAGCCATAGACTTCTCGCCACGCTTACGGGCGAAGTCTACCAACCAGCGCATTGCCAGAGCGTTACGACGGGAAGGACGAACCTCGACCGGAACCTGGTAAGTAGCACCACCAACGCGGCGCGACTTCACTTCGACCAGCGGAGCGATGGCGTCGAGTGCTTTTTCGAAGAGTTCCAGGGGATCGGTGCCAGCCTTACGGGTCGCAACGGTTTCCAGGGCACCATAAACGATACGCTCGGCAACGGCTTTCTTGCCGCTTTCCATAACGTGGTTCATGAATTTGGCGAGGATCTGGCTTCCGTATTTCGGATCGTCCAGAATCTCACGCTTTGCTGCTACGCGACGTCTTGGCATGATAAGCCCTCAAGCGGTCTTCAGGTTAGCTCGGGACAGATCCAATGGATGCGTGCCCGACCTTACTCTTATCGACTCAATAAAATGAAAATCTGCAAAACGGCCGATTACTTCGGACGCTTGGTACCGTACTTCGAACGACCCTGGTTACGACCTTTAACGCCGGAAGTATCCAAGGAGCCGCGAACGGTGTGGTAACGAACACCTGGCAAGTCTTTTACACGACCGCCGCGGATCAGTACCACGCTGTGCTCTTGCAGGTTGTGACCTTCACCACCGATGTACGAGGAAACCTCGAAACCGTTGGTCAGGCGCACACGGCATACTTTACGCAGTGCCGAGTTAGGTTTTTTCGGCGTAGTGGTGTACACACGGGTGCACACGCCACGACGTTGCGGGCAGTTCTGCAGCGCAGGTACGTCGGATTTCTCGACGATACGCTTACGCGGCTGACGTACCAGCTGGTTGATAGTTGCCATCTACTAGCTCCACTGTTGTCTTGCGACGCTATTGTCTTGCAAGAAAAGCAAAATGGCAGGAACGAATTCCCGCCAAATTTAGGGGATCAAGAGTCTAAAGAGGATCTTGTCCCCAGTCAAGGCAAGGCCCCGACCTCCCCGCCCCTCGAACCTCGACAAAATGTCTCGATTCGATGAACGGAGTGATCAGGGCCTTACGCTCATTTATCGCAGAACTCAGTTACCGCTCGAGTTCAGCGCTTCGGTCAGTGCAGCTTCCACTTCACTGGCGCTCACGCGCAACGGCTTGTCTGCTTCACGACGACGCTTGCGCTCGCTGTGATATGCCAGGCCGGTACCTGCCGGGATCAGACGACCCACGACAACGTTTTCTTTCAGGCCGCGCAGGTAGTCGCGCTTGCCGGTGACTGCCGCTTCGGTCAGTACACGAGTGGTTTCCTGGAAGGAAGCCGCCGAGATGAACGATTCGGTGGACAACGACGCCTTGGTGATACCCAACAGAACGCGAGTGTATTTGGAGACGAATTTGTCTTCGCCGCCCAAACGCTCGTTCTCTACCAGTACGTGAGTCAGTTCCATCTGGTCGCCCTTGATGAAACTGGAATCGCCGGATTCAGCGATTTCAACTTTACGCAGCATCTGACGCAGGATGGTCTCGATGTGCTTGTCGTTGATCTTCACGCCTTGCAGACGGTAAACGTCCTGGATCTCGTTGACGATGTACTTGGCCAGCGCGCTCACACCCAGCAGACGCAGGATGTCGTGCGGATCGCTTGGACCGTCGGAGATAACTTCGCCGCGGTTTACCTGCTCGCCTTCGAACACGTTCAGGTGACGCCACTTCGGAATCAGCTCTTCATACGGATCACTACCGTCGTTCGGGGTAATAACCAGACGGCGCTTGCCTTTGGTTTCTTTACCGAACGCGATGGTGCCGCTGACTTCAGCCAGAATCGACGCTTCTTTCGGACGACGAGCTTCGAACAAGTCGGCAACACGCGGCAGACCACCGGTGATGTCACGGGTCTTCGAAGTTTCTTGCGGGATACGCGCGATAACGTCACCGATCGCGATCTTCGCACCATCCGCTACACCGACCAAGGCGTTGGCTGGCAGGAAGTACTGAGCGATAACGTCAGTGCCTGGCAGCAACAGATCCTTGCCGTTGTCGTCGACCATCTTCACTGCTGGACGAATTTCTTTGCCCGCAGCTGGACGATCTTTCGCGTCGAGTACTTCAATGTTGGTCATACCGGTCAGTTCGTCAGTCTGACGCTTGATCGTGATGCCTTCTTCCATGCCCACGTAGGTCACGGTACCTTTCATTTCGGTAACGATCGGGTGAGTGTGCGGATCCCACTTGGCCACGATTGCGCCAGCGTCGACCTTGTCACCTTCTTTAACCGAAATCACAGCACCGTACGGCAGCTTGTAACGCTCGCGCTCACGACCGAAGTCATCAGCGATGGCCAGCTCACCGGAACGGGACACAGCAACCAGGTGACCATCCACTCGCTCAACATGCTTCAGGTTGTGCAGACGGACGGTACCGCCATTCTTCACCTGAACACTGTCCGCAGCGGAAGTACGGCTTGCCGCACCACCGATGTGGAACGTACGCATCGTCAGCTGGGTACCCGGCTCACCGATGGACTGGGCAGCGATAACGCCGACCGCTTCACCGATGTTCACCTGGTGACCACGAGCCAGATCACGGCCGTAGCACTTGGCGCAAATGCCATAGCGGGTTTCGCAGCTGATCGGCGAACGCACGATCACTTCGTCGATGCTGTTCAGCTCGATGAATTCAACCCACTTCTCATCTACCAGAGTACCGGCCGGAACGATAACGTCCTCGGTGCCTGGCTTGAATACGTCACGGGCAATAACACGACCCAATACGCGCTCACCCAACGGCTCTACAACGTCACCGCCTTCAATGTGCGGAGTCATCAGCAGACCGTGTTCGGTGCCGCAATCGATCTCGGTTACAACCAGATCCTGCGCCACGTCTACCAGACGACGAGTCAGGTAACCGGAGTTCGCAGTTTTCAACGCGGTATCCGCCAGACCTTTACGAGCACCGTGAGTCGAGATGAAGTACTGAAGTACGCTCAAACCTTCACGGAAGTTCGCAGTAATCGGCGTTTCAATGATGGAACCGTCCGGCTTGGCCATCAGACCACGCATACCGGCCAGCTGACGAATCTGTGCTGCGGAACCCCGCGCACCCGAGTCGGCCATCATGTACATCGAGTTGAAGGACTCTTGGTCGACTTCGACACCATGACGGTCGATGACTTTCTCTTTCGAGAGGTTGGCCATCATCGCCTTGGAGACTTCGTCGTTCGCTTTCGACCAAAGGTCGATCACTTTGTTGTACTTCTCGCCCTGGGTTACCAGGCCGGAGGCGTACTGGCTCTCGATCTCTTTCACTTCGTCGGTGGCTGCACCGATGATGCGGGCTTTTTCATCCGGGATAACGAAGTCGTTAACACCGATGGAAACGCCGGAGATGGTCGAGTAAGCGAAACCGGTGTACATCAACTGGTCAGCGAAGATCACGGTCTCTTTCAAACCAACCACGCGGTAGCACTGGTTGATCAGCTTGGAGATCGCCTTTTTCTTCATTGGCAGGTTGACGACGTCGTACGACAGACCTTTTGGCACAACCTGGAACAGCAGCGCACGGCCGACAGTGGTGTCGACGATACGGGTGTTGCTCACGCTGTTGCCGTCACGGTCGTTGACGGTTTCGTTGATGCGTACTTTAACCTTGGCGTGCAGTGCGGCTTCGCCGGCACGGAACACACGGTCAACTTCCTGCAGATCCGCGAATACACGACCTTCGCCTTTGGCGTTGATTGCCTCACGGGTCATGTAGTACAGACCCAATACAACGTCCTGCGACGGAACGATGATTGGCTCACCGTTGGCTGGCGACAGAATGTTGTTGGTCGACATCATCAACGCACGCGCTTCGAGCTGGGCTTCCAGCGTCAGCGGTACGTGCACGGCCATTTGGTCGCCGTCGAAGTCGGCGTTGTACGCGGCGCAAACCAGCGGGTGCAGCTGGATAGCCTTACCTTCGATCAGTACCGGTTCAAACGCCTGGATACCCAGACGGTGAAGGGTCGGTGCACGGTTGAGAAGAACCGGGTGTTCGCGAATCACTTCAGCGAGAACGTCCCAAACCTCTGGCAGTTCGCGCTCGACCATTTTCTTGGCCGCTTTGATGGTGGTCGCGAGACCACGCATTTCGAGCTTGCCGAAAATGAACGGTTTGAACAGCTCGAGAGCCATCTTCTTCGGCAGACCGCACTGGTGCAGACGCAGGGTCGGACCTACGGTAATTACCGAACGACCGGAGTAGTCAACACGCTTACCGAGCAAGTTCTGACGGAAACGACCCTGCTTACCCTTGATCATGTCAGCCAAAGATTTCAGAGGACGCTTGTTGGAACCAGTGATAGCGCGGCCACGACGACCGTTGTCGAGCAGAGCATCGACCGCTTCCTGCAACATACGCTTTTCGTTGCGCACGATGATGTCCGGAGCGGACAGATCCAGCAGGCGCTTCAAACGGTTGTTACGGTTGATCACTCGACGATACAGATCGTTGAGGTCGGAAGTCGCGAAACGACCGCCATCCAGCGGGACCAGTGGACGCAGATCTGGCGGCAGAACCGGCA
Source organism: Pseudomonas sp. A34-9 (assembly GCF_029543085.1). Classification (NCBI taxonomy): domain Bacteria; kingdom Pseudomonadati; phylum Pseudomonadota; class Gammaproteobacteria; order Pseudomonadales; family Pseudomonadaceae; genus Pseudomonas; species Pseudomonas sp. A34-9. Next base: position 5,816,537 of record NZ_CP119967.1, read on the forward strand.
GAACGGTCAGCACCATCCACTCTGGAAGGTTGCCGGAACCCTGGAAGGCTTCCATCAACTTCAGACGCTTGGACAGCTTCTTGATCTTGGTTTCCGAGTTGGTTTGCGGAATTTCTTCACGCAGACGGCCAATCTCGTGTTCCAGGTCGATAGCGTGCAGCAGTTCACGGACAGCTTCGGCACCCATGCGGGCGTCGAAGTCGTCACCGAACTCTTCCAGCGCTTCGAAGTACTGCTCGTCGTTCAGCAGCTGACCTTTTTCAAGGGTGGTCATGCCTGGATCGATAACGACATAGCTCTCGAAGTAGAGAACGCGTTCGATATCACGCAGGGTCATGTCCATCAGCAAGCCGATACGGGACGGCAGCGATTTCAGGAACCAGATGTGGGCAACCGGCGAAGCCAGTTCGATGTGCGCCATGCGCTCACGACGAACCTTGGCAAGTGCAACTTCAACGCCGCACTTCTCGCAGATTACACCACGGTGCTTCAAGCGCTTGTACTTACCGCACAGGCACTCGTAATCCTTTACCGGGCCAAAGATCTTGGCGCAGAACAGACCGTCACGCTCAGGTTTGAACGTACGGTAGTTGATGGTTTCCGGCTTTTTAACTTCACCGAACGACCACGAGCGGATCATCTCAGGCGAGGCCAATCCAATACGGATGGCGTCGAACTCTTCGACTTGACCCTGGTTTTTCAGCAAATTCAGTAGGTCTTTCAAGGCCTTTCCTCCTGGCGGAGCAGAGAGCGGGCAATCCTGCCCCGCTCTCGATTCGCGTCACGTGTTATTCGGTTTCCAGATCGATATCGATGCCGAGGGAACGAATTTCCTTGATCAACACGTTGAAGGACTCGGGCATGCCCGGCTCCATACGGTGATCGCCATCCACGATGTTTTTGTACATCTTGGTACGGCCGTTCACATCGTCCGACTTCACTGTGAGCATTTCTTGCAGAGTGTAAGCAGCACCGTATGCTTCCAGTGCCCAGACCTCCATCTCCCCGAAACGCTGACCACCGAACTGCGCCTTACCACCCAGCGGCTGCTGGGTAACCAGGCTGTACGAACCGGTAGAACGCGCGTGCATCTTGTCGTCTACCAAGTGGTTCAGCTTCAGCATGTACATGTAGCCAACGGTAACTGGACGCTCGAACTTGTTGCCGGTACGGCCGTCAGTCAACTGCATCTGGCCGCTTTCCGGCAGGTCTGCCAGTTTCAGCATGGCCTTGATTTCGCTTTCCTTGGCGCCGTCGAACACTGGAGTGGCCATTGGAACACCGCCACGCAGGTTCTTCGCCAGATCCAGGATTTCCTGATCGGAGAAGCTGTCCAGATCTTCGTTACGACCGCCGATCTGGTTGTAGATCTCGTCCAGGAAGGTACGCAGTTCAGCGACTTTACGCTGCTCTTCGATCATCCGGTTGATCTTCTCGCCCAGCCCCTTGGCCGCGAGGCCCAGGTGGGTTTCAAGGATCTGACCAACGTTCATACGCGAAGGTACGCCCAGCGGGTTGAGGACGACGTCGACCGGGGTGCCATTGGCATCGTGCGGCATGTCTTCAACCGGCATGATCACGGAGACCACACCTTTGTTACCGTGACGACCGGCCATCTTGTCGCCCGGCTGGATGCGACGACGGATTGCCAGGTAAACCTTGACGATTTTCAGCACGCCTGGAGCCAGGTCATCGCCCTGCTGCAGTTTGCGCTTCTTGTCTTCGAACTTGTCGTCCAGCAGACGGCGGCGATCAACGATGTAGGCCTGAGCCTTCTCGAGCTGCTCGTTCAGAGCATCTTCAGCCATGCGCAGTTTGAACCACTGACCATGCTCAAGACCGTCGAGAACTTCGTCGGTGATGTCCTGACCTTTCTTCAGACCTGCGCCGCCTTCAGCCTTGTGGCCTACCAGAGCGGAACGCAGACGTTCGAAAGTCGCGCCTTCAACGATACGGAACTCTTCGTTCAGATCCTTGCGAATCTCGTCGAGCTGAGTCTTCTCGATCGACAGTGCACGAGCATCACGCTCAACGCCGTCGCGGGTGAAGACCTGTACGTCGATGACAGTACCTTTGGTACCGGTAGGTACGCGCAGGGAAGTGTCTTTAACGTCGCTGGCTTTCTCACCGAAGATTGCACGCAGCAGTTTTTCTTCCGGAGTCAGTTGGGTCTCGCCTTTCGGAGTGACCTTACCGACCAGGATGTCGCCTGCGCCAACTTCAGCACCTACGTAAACGATACCGGCTTCGTCCAGTTTGTTCAGTGCAGCTTCACCCACGTTCGGGATGTCTGCAGTGATTTCCTCAGGCCCAAGCTTGGTGTCACGGGCCACACAGGTCAGTTCCTGAATGTGGATCGTGGTAAAGCGGTCTTCCTGAACCACACGCTCGGACAGGCAGATGGAGTCTTCGAAGTTGAAGCCGTTCCATGCCATGAACGCGATGCGCATGTTCTGACCCAGTGCCAGCTCACCCATGTCGGTGGACGGGCCGTCGGCCATGATGTCGCTACGCTGAACGCGATCACCTTTGCTCACCAGCGGACGCTGGTTGATGCAGGTGTTCTGGTTCGAGCGGGTGTATTTGGTCAGGTTGTAGATGTCGACACCAGCTTCGCCGGTTTCAACTTCGTCATCAGCAACACGAACCACGATACGGCTGGCGTCGACGGAATCGATCACGCCACCACGACGAGCCACGACGCAAACGCCGGAGTCACGGGCTACGTTACGCTCCATGCCGGTACCTACCAGCGGCTTGTCAGCGCGCAGGGTTGGTACAGCTTGACGCTGCATGTTCGAACCCATCAACGCACGGTTGGCGTCGTCGTGCTCGAGGAACGGAATCAGCGACGCTGCGACCGAAACTACCTGCTTCGGCGAAACGTCCATCAAGGTGACTTCTTCAGGTGCCTTGACGGTGAATTCGTTCAGGTGACGTACGGCTACCAGTTCGTCGATCAGGACTTTCTGGTCGTTCATGGTCGCCGAAGCCTGCGCGATCACGTGATCGGCTTCTTCAATGGCGGACAGGAACACGATTTCGTCGGTGACCACACCCTCTTTCACCACGCGGTACGGGCTTTCCAGGAAGCCGTACTGGTTGGTGCGAGCGTAAGCAGCCAAGGAGTTGATCAGACCGATGTTCGGACCTTCCGGCGTTTCAATCGGGCATACACGACCGTAGTGAGTCGGGTGTACGTCACGAACTTCAAAGCCTGCGCGCTCACGAGTCAGACCGCCAGGGCCGAGTGCAGAAACACGACGCTTGTGGGTGATCTCGGACAGCGGGTTGTTCTGGTCCATGAACTGCGAGAGCTGGCTGGAACCGAAGAACTCTTTCACCGCTGCAGCCACTGGCTTGGCGTTGATCAGGTCTTGCGGCATCAGGCCTTCGCTTTCAGCCATCGACAGACGCTCTTTGACCGCACGCTCAACACGTACCAGGCCAACGCGGAACTGGTTCTCGGCCATTTCGCCTACGCAGCGAACACGACGGTTACCCAGGTGGTCGATGTCATCGACGATGCCTTTACCGTTACGGATGTCGACCAGGGTCTTCAGTACCGCGACGATGTCTTCCTTGCACAGCACGCCCGAGCCTTCGATCTCGGTACGACCGATACGACGGTTGAACTTCATCCGGCCGACCGCAGACAGGTCATAACGCTCAGGGCTGAAGAACAGGTTGTTGAACAGGGTTTCGGCAGCGTCTTTGGTTGGCGGCTCGCCTGGACGCATCATGCGATAGATCTCGACCAGCGCTTCCAATTGGTTGCTGGTGGAGTCGATCTTCAGCGTGTCGGAGACGAACGGACCGCAGTCGATGTCGTTGGTGTACAGAGTTTCGATGCGAACGACGCCGGACTTGGCAATTTTTGCCAGGACTTCAGTGTTCAGCTCGGTGTTGCACTCTGCCAGGATTTCGCCGGTAGCCGGGTGCACGATGACCTTGGCGGTAGTGCGACCGAGGACGTAGTCCAGAGGCACTTCCAGGGTCTTGATGCCGGCTTTTTCGATCTGGTTGATGTGGCGCGCGGTAATACGGCGGCCCGCTTCAACAATGACCTTGCCTTTCTCGTCCTGAATGTCGAGAACCGCAATTTCACCACGCAGACGCGAAGCAATCAGTTCCAGACTGAGGGTTTCGCCGCTCAGGTGGAAAACGTTGGTGGTGTAGAAAGCGTCCAGCACTTCTTCAGTGGTATAGCCGAGCGCACGCAGCAATACCGATGCCGGCAGCTTGCGACGACGGTCGATACGCACGAACACGCAGTCTTTCGGGTCGAACTCGAAGTCCAGCCACGAACCGCGGTAAGGAATGATGCGCGCGGAGTACAGCAGTTTGCCGGAGCTATGCGTCTTGCCGCGGTCGTGGTCGAAGAACACGCCCGGGGAACGGTGCAGCTGGGAAACGATTACACGCTCGGTACCGTTGATTACGAAGGTACCGTTCTCAGTCATCAGGGGGATTTCACCCATGTAGACTTCTTGCTCTTTGATGTCCTTGATCGCTTTGTTCGACGATTCTTTGTCGAAAATGATCAGGCGCACTTTTACCCGCAAAGGTACGGCGAAAGTTACACCGCGCAATACGCATTCTTTGACATCAAATGCCGGTTCGCCCAGGCGATAACCGACGTACTCCAGCGCAGCATTGCCGGAGTAGCTGATGATCGGGAAAACGGATTTGAAGGCCGCATGCAGGCCCACGTCGCGGAACTGATCTTTAGTCGCTCCCGCTTGCAAGAATTCACGATACGAATCCAGCTGGATGGCCAGGAGGTAAGGCACATCCATGACGTCCGGCAACTTGCTAAAGTCCTTGCGGATACGTTTTTTCTCAGTATATGAGTAAGCCATCAGCGTTCCCCAGCTTGGTCACCTGCTTGTTTGGCCCCTCCCGACGGGAGCAGCCAGAAAATCGTGCAAACCCCATGGTTTGCGCCACCGCATCGGGTGGTTACAGCGCCTTCATCAGCACCGACCCAGTCGGCTGCCAATAACGGAAAAAGGCCGGTGGCAAGAGCCACCAGCCATCAGCCTGTCGCTTGACGCTCGGGCTGGAGGAGCAAAGTCGATACTTATTTCAGCTCGACTTTAGCGCCTGCTTCTTCCAGCTTCTTCTTAGCGTCTTCAGCCGCTTCTTTCGAAACGCCTTCAGCTACAACCTGAGGAGCGCCGTCTACTTTCTCTTTGGCTTCTTTCAGGCCCAGACCGGTCAGTTCACGAACTGCCTTGATCACGTTAACCTTCTTCTCGCCAGCTTCCAGCAGAACAACGTTGAACTCGGTTTGCTCTTCAACAACAGCGGCAGCAGCAGCTGGACCAGCAGAAGCAGCGGCAGCGGATACGCCGAACTTCTCTTCCATTGCCTTGATCAGCTCAACGATTTCCAGAACCGATTTTTCGCCGATTGCGTCGATGATTTGTTCGTTAGTCAGAGACATGACTTATTTCCTGAATTGGGGGATAGCCTGGAGGCCATCGAAATAAACAAAAATACGCGAGAGAGGAAACGCTCAGCCTTAGGCTGCAGCAGCTTCTTTCTGGTCGCGAAGTGCCGCCAGAGTACGAGCCAATTTGCTGGTAGCGCCTTGAATCACGCTCATCAGCTGGGAAATTGCTTCGTCACGGGTCGGCAGGCTTGCCAGAACGTCGATCTGATTAGCTGCGAGGAACTTGCCCTCGAACGCAGCTGCCTTGATCTCGAACTTGTCCTGACCTTTAGCGAACTCTTTGAACAGACGAGCAGCAGCGCCCGGGTGTTCGTTGGAGAATGCGATCAAGGTCGGGCCGGTGAACACGTCGTTGAGAACACTGTATTCAGTGTCAGCAACAGCGCGCTTGAGCAGGGTGTTACGTACAACACGTACGTAAACGCCAGCTTCACGAGCCTCTTTACGGAGTCCGGTCATTGCGCCTACTGTTACGCCACGGGCATCAACCACGACAGCGGACAGAGCGACTTTGGCAGCCTCGTTGACTTCAGCGACGATGGCCTTCTTGTCTTCGAGATTAATTGCCACGGGTTTAACTCCTGCTTGTTACCGTTTCATTCGATCGAAACCGAATGTCGTTTTGGTGTCTGATTCGGTAAGGAACCGGGAGCACCATCTGCGTAGGCTGGTGGTTTAAGACTTGCGTCGCCTACGGTCTTGGATAGCCCCCGCCAGGCAGGGACCCCAATTTTTCAACTGGCGCGAGTAGTCGCGCCAATTTTTGTCTTACGCGTCCAGCGAGCTCTGGTCGATAACCAGACCTGGGCCCATAGTGGTGCTCAGGGTAACGCGCTTGACGTAAATACCTTTCGACGAAGCTGGCTTGATACGCTTCAGATCAGCGATCAGGGCTTCAACGTTTTCCTTCAGCTTGACGGCGTCGAAGCCCATCTTGCCAACGGAAGTGTGAATGATGCCGTTTTTGTCGGTGCGATAACGAACCTGACCAGCTTTAGCGTTCTTGACCGCAGTCGCTACGTCTGGAGTTACGGTACCAACCTTAGGGTTAGGCATCAGACCGCGCGGACCGAGGATCTGACCCAGTTGACCTACAACGCGCATGGCATCCGGGGATGCGATCACTACGTCATAGTTCAGGTCGCCGCCTTTCATTTCGGCAGCCAGGTCGTCCATACCTACACGGTCAGCGCCGGCAGCCAGAGCGGCCTCGGCAGCTGGACCCTGGGTGAACACAGCAACGCGAACAGTCTTGCCAGTGCCGTGTGGCAGCACAGTAGCGCTACGAACAACCTGGTCGGATTTACGCGGGTCTACACCCAGGTTTACAGCAACGTCAAACGACTCGCTGAACTTGACAGTCGACAGCTCGGCCAACAGGGCTGCGGCGTCTACAATGTTGTAGGCCTTGCCTGCTTCGATTTTGCCGGCGATAGCCTTTTGACGCTTGGTCAGCTTAGCCATTACACACCCTCCACGTTAAGGCCCATGCTACGAGCAGAACCGGCGATAGTACGCACGGCTGCATCCATATCAGCTGCAGTCAGATCCGCGTTTTTGGTTTTCGCGATTTCTTCCAGCTGAGCACGGGTAACAGTGCCAACCTTAACGGTGTTCGGACGAGCGGAACCGCTGGTCAGACCGGCCGCCTTCTTCAGCAGAACCGAAGCAGGGGTGGATTTTGTTTCAAAAGTGAAGCTACGGTCGCTGTAGACAGTGATGATCACTGGAGTCGGCAGACCTGCTTCAAGACCCTGAGTACGGGCGTTGAAAGCCTTGCAGAATTCCATGATGTTCACGCCGTGCTGACCCAGAGCAGGACCAACAGGTGGGCTTGGGTTAGCCTGAGCGGCCTTCACTTGCAGCTTGATGTAAGCGGTAATTTTCTTGGCCATGAGGCACTCCAATTACGGGTTCGATCGCCTCGAAAGGCTCCCCGGTTACTTGCGCGTTTATCCCAGTGACGACAAAACCCCACAGCCTAGGGCTGCGGGGTTGGGATGCTTGTTCAGCTAGACCTTTTCGACCTGACTGAACTCCAACTCTACCGGGGTAGAGCGACCGAAAATAAGCACAGCCACTTGGATCCGGCTCTTTTCGTAGTTAACTTCTTCAACAACGCCATTGAAATCAGCAAATGGACCGTCATTGACTCGCACCGTTTCGCCTGGCTCAAACAGAGTCTTCGGCTTCGGCTTGTCGCTACCATCAGCGACGCGACGCAGAATTGCTTCCGCCTCTTTATCAGTGATTGGCGCAGGCTTATCAGCGGTACCGCCAATGAAACCCATCACCCGAGGAGTGTCCTTGACCAAGTGCCAAGTCCCCTCATTCATATCCATCTGAACCAGCACATAGCCTGGAAAGAACTTACGCTCGCTCTTGCGCTTCTGGCCGTTACGCATTTCAACCACTTCTTCAGTGGGAACCAGAATCTCGCCGAAGCCATCTTCCATGCCAGCCAGCTTTACGCGCTCGATCAGCGAGCGCATCACATGCTTCTCGTAACCCGAGTAAGCATGCACAACATACCAACGCTTAGCCACGGGACACCCTTAGCCGACGATCAAGGAAACAAGCCAGCCGAGCAGGGAATCGAGCCCCCACAACAGCAACGCCATAACCAGAACAACAGCCACCACAATAAGGGTGGTCTGCGTGGTTTCTTGGCGAGTTGGCCACACGACTTTACGAATCTCGGTGCGAGCTTCCTTAACGAGTACAAAGAAAGACTTGCCCTTCGCAGTCTGCAGGCCTACAAAGGCAGCTACAGCAGCAATGACAAGCAAAGCGAGTACACGGTACAGGATCGGCGAAGCAGAGTAATACTGATTGCCAACAACGCCAACAACCACCAAAGCGACAACTACAAGCCACTTGAGCAGATCGAAGCGAGAGCCTTGAGCTTCAGCTTTAGGAGTCATCTATGAAGATCCTGTGAAAAGAAAGCCAGACACACCAAGTGAATCTGGCAGGTCAGGAGGGAATCGAACCCCCAACCTACGGTTTTGGAGACCGTCGCTCTGCCAATTGAGCTACTGACCTAAAACAAAATCAGGCCGACCATTATGCCGGCCCGAAAAATACATTACAACTACTTACTCGATGATTTTAGCTACGACGCCAGCGCCGACGGTACGACCGCCTTCACGGATAGCGAAACGCAGACCGTCTTCCATCGCGATGGTTTTGATCAGGGTAACAGTCATCTGAATGTTGTCACCTGGCATTACCATTTCAACGCCTTCTGGCAGCTCGCAGTTACCAGTCACGTCAGTAGTACGGAAGTAGAACTGTGGACGGTAGCCTTTGAAGAACGGAGTATGACGACCGCCTTCTTCCTTGCTCAGAACGTAAACTTCTGCAGTAAACTTGGTGTGCGGCTTAACCGAACCCGGCTTAACCAGAACCTGACCACGCTCAACGTCGTCACGCTTGGTGCCACGCAGCAGAACGCCGCAGTTCTCACCAGCACGACCTTCGTCGAGCAGCTTGCGGAACATTTCAACACCGGTGCAAGTAGTAACGGTGGTGTCACGCAGACCAACGATTTCCAGCGGATCTTGAACGCGAACGATACCGCGCTCGATACGTCCGGTCACAACAGTACCGCGACCCGAGATCGAGAATACGTCTTCGATTGGCATCAGGAACGGCTTGTCGGTTACACGCACTGGTTCTGGGATGTAGCTGTCCAGAGTTTCAACCAGTTTCTTGACGGCAGTGGTGCCCATCTCGTTGTCGTCTTTGCCTTCCAGAGCCATACGAGCCGAACCGATGATGATTGGAGTGTCATCGCCCGGGAAGTCGTAGGTGGACAGCAGGTCGCGAACCTCCATTTCAACCAGTTCCAGCAGCTCAGCGTCGTCTACCAGGTCAGCCTTGTTCAGGAAAACCACGATGTACGGAACGCCAACCTGACGGGACAGCAGGATGTGCTCGCGGGTTTGTGGCATCGGACCATCAGCGGCCGAGCAAACCAGAATAGCGCCGTCCATTTGAGCAGCACCGGTGATCATGTTCTTCACATAGTCAGCGTGACCTGGGCAGTCGACGTGAGCGTAGTGACGGATCTTCGAGTTGTACTCAACGTGTGCGGTGTTGATGGTGATACCGCGAGCCTTTTCTTCTGGCGCACTGTCGATCTTGTCGAAGTCAACGATTGCGGAACCGAAAACTTCGGAGCAAACGCGAGTCAGAGCAGCAGTCAGAGTGGTTTTACCGTGGTCAACGTGACCAATGGTCCCAACGTTGACGTGGGGCAGGGAACGATCAAATTTTTCCTTAGCCATCGATATCACCCTCAACAGAAGAAATTAGACAAACAATATCAACCATTAAAACAAAGGCAGATATTTTCATATCTGCCTTGTTATATGGAGCTCTTGAGCGGATTTGAACCGCTGACCTCACCCTTACCAAGGGTGTGCTCTACCAACTGAGCTACAAGAGCAAAACACTTTGCACAACCTGCAAACTTGGAGCGGGTAGCGGGAATCGAACCCGCATCATCAGCTTGGAAGGCTGAGGTTCTACCACTAAACTATACCCGCGGAGCCTGCAGCTCACGCTTAAATCTGGTGGAGGGAGAAGGATTCGAACCTTCGAAGTCGTAGACGTCAGATTTACAGTCTGATCCCTTTGGCCGCTCGGGAACCCCTCCTAATCAGGCCGGCATTCTATACTATGCCAAACCCCTGTCAAGCATTTTCTCATTTAAAAACCTGAGGTTAGCTGCGTTGACACCGCCTCACATCGAAAACCTGTTTGGGTCTTCGCTGTGGAGCGGGCGCCATTCTATGCAAACTATTCAGCAGGTGCAACCCCCTCACACAGCATTATTTTATGTTTTAACTCATTGAATTCGTTGGAAAGGTTTTGCAGCTGAGCATCACCCAACAAACGCTGGCTCTGAGGCGCGACAGACAACCAATAACCGGCCCCAGAAGCATCCTTCGATGAAGATTGCACATCGACCCCCATTTCGGCCAAACGCTGCTGAAAAACTGAAAGAGACTCTTGCCGGGAAAAACCACCGAGGAACAGACACTCCTGCCGTCGAGCCCCCCGCCCCTCCCGAACTTCACCTGTCGTTTCGCTAAGCAAGCGAATGTCTTGCTGGGAACCTCGATACAAACTGAGAGGCGTTACGTCCTTCGCCCGCAAAGGTGCTTCCTGCTGGTGCCAGACATAATAGAAACCATTAAGAACGATAAGCAGGAGGAACAACCAACGCATACAAACCTCAGGAAAAAGGACATGCCATAGCCAGCCCCACAAATACCAGGTCAGGAACGACTCTGGCCCCGGGCGCGACATCTGCGACCAATACAGCATCACCACCAGTTATAAAGACTGCGAAATCTTCCCCCCAGTAGGCGCTCGCCATTTCCAGCTGCGTCAGCACAAAACCCCGCAACATTAACGAACACCCACGCTCCACCGCCTCAACGGTGGTGCGCCCAGGTGCATTGCTGGACAGCGCGCGCTCAGCCGCCAGATCTCCATAGCGAATCTTACGGGTATGTGTACGTAACTGATTGCGCATCAATGGCATACCAGGACAAATGAAACCGCCCAGATGCTCACCATCAGCAGCAATAAAGTCAGCCGTTACCGCCGTACCGAAATCGAGCACAAGGCAAGCGCTGCCCGATGCAAGATGAAACCCACCCAGCATGGCCAACCACCTATCAAGCCCTAGACGCTCATAGTCTTCATAACCATTTTTGACACCAGATATTTCACGTGCGGACTGCGCACACACCACCGAAATACCGAACTCTCGCTTGATCGCATCGATTAATGCATCAGTTTCTTCCGCAGTCCTGACACTAACCAAGCGGCACTTGCGCAGCACAAGCCCGTCAAGGGATCTCAAACTTTCAAGTAACGCCAGATCAGAGTCGACAACCCCTTCGGAAAAGAGAGCCGCGGGCGCAGCCCTCAGCACTCGCCACTTAATAAAGCTGTTCCCGCAGTCGAGCTCAAGAATCATCACGCAACCTCAGGCTGAGCTCACCACCGCTAAAGACTTTTTCCACGCCATCCACCTTCAGGCGCAGCGCACCCTGATTATCTATTCCGAGCACAACACCATCTATCTGACTGGAACCCGCAATCAACGATACAGGCCGATCATGCCACAAGTGATTAGCCTCCCATTCTGCCTGGAGAACCGAGAAACCATCCGCCTGATGGCGCCGGATGTAAGCACTTAACTGTTTACTCAGCTCAACCACCAAGGCATTACGATCACTGCTTTTGCCTGACTCAAGCCGGATAGATGTCCATTGCTGATCGACCTCATCCGATAATTGCATATTCACGTTAATGCCAATGCCCAGCACAACATGGCAAACATCGGCGGGATCTCCGACGAGTTCAAGGAGAATGCCGGCGATTTTCTTGTTACCTACCAAGACATCGTTGGGCCACTTCAATCCGCTACTTGGCACTCCAAAATTTCGCAGAGTCTGCAAGACAGCCAACCCCACAACAAGACTCAACCCCTCGAGCTGGCGCATTCCGCCGTCGATACGCAGGACAAGACTGTAATAGAGATTCTCAGCAAATGGACTCACCCATTTGCGACCTCTTCGCCCACGTCCAGAGACTTGTCGCTCCGCGAGCACCAAAAAGGGCGCCAAACTACCTTGGCCAATCGCACGCAAGGCCTCAGCATTTGTCGAGTCGACCGAATCCAGGACAGTCACCGGCCAACCTGGCGCCATTGCCGATATCGCCCGAGAGTCGAGAAGCGTCAATGGCGCAGCCAATTGATAACCCCGCCCACGAACTTTATGAATGGACAAGCCAAGCTCAGCCTCTAGATGCTGAAGCTGTTTCCATACAGCACTTCGACTTATTCCCAGGGCAACCCCCAGATCCTGACCAGAATGGAATCGACCATCCTTCAGAAGGTTCAACAACGTCAGCATGCAGGTCTCGCCTTACAATGAGGCCCGAATAATAGCCATGCCCCGGGCCGTTGCATAGAAATCAAGCAGATACTTTCCTGCGGGCAAAACAAAACCCCAACTGCTTTCGCAATTGGGGTTTCGGAATTTAATCTTGACGATGACCTACTCTCACATGGGGAAACCCCACACTACCATCGGCGATGCATCGTTTCACTGCTGAGTTCGGGATGGGATCAGGTGGTTCCAACGCTCTATGGTCGTCAAGAAATTCGGGTACCGAATCGTGGCCAAATGGCCTCGCTTCAGCAAATTGGGTATGTGACAGCTTTCGGTGTTTTGTGAGCATCGAACTTTCGGTTCGTTTCGTCTTCACACACCGCAATCTGATGCTCTCTCGAGTAGTCAAATTGCTTGGGTGTTATATGGTCAAGCCTCACGGGCAATTAGTATTGGTTAGCTCAACGCCTCACAGCGCTTACACACCCAACCTATCAACGTCGTAGTCTTCGACGGCCCTTCAGGGAACTCAAGGTTCCAGTGAGATCTCATCTTGAGGCAAGTTTCCCGCTTAGATGCTTTCAGCGGTTATCTTTCCCGAACATAGCTACCCGGCAATGCCACTGGCGTGACAACCGGAACACCAGAGGTTCGTCCACTCCGGTCCTCTCGTACTAGGAGCAGCCCCTCTCAAATCTCAAACGTCCACGGCAGATAGGGACCGAACTGTCTCACGACGTTCTAAACCCAGCTCGCGTACCACTTTAAATGGCGAACAGCCATACCCTTGGGACCGGCTTCAGCCCCAGGATGTGATGAGCCGACATCGAGGTGCCAAACACCGCCGTCGATATGAACTCTTGGGCGGTATCAGCCTGTTATCCCCGGAGTACCTTTTATCCGTTGAGCGATGGCCCTTCCATACAGAACCACCGGATCACTAAGACCTACTTTCGTACCTGCTCGACGTGTCTGTCTCGCAGTCAAGCGCGCTTTTGCCTTTATACTCTACGACCGATTTCCGACCGGTCTGAGCGCACCTTCGTACTCCTCCGTTACTCTTTAGGAGGAGACCGCCCCAGTCAAACTACCCACCATACACTGTCCTCGATCCGGATAACGGACCTGAGTTAGAACCTCAAAGTTGCCAGGGTGGTATTTCAAGGATGGCTCCACGCGAACTGGCGTCCACGCTTCAAAGCCTCCCACCTATCCTACACAAGCAAATTCAAAGTCCAGTGCAAAGCTATAGTAAAGGTTCACGGGGTCTTTCCGTCTAGCCGCGGATACACTGCATCTTCACAGCGATTTCAATTTCACTGAGTCTCGGGTGGAGACAGCGCCGCCATCGTTACGCCATTCGTGCAGGTCGGAACTTACCCGACAAGGAATTTCGCTACCTTAGGACCGTTATAGTTACGGCCGCCGTTTACCGGGGCTTCGATCAAGAGCTTCGCGTTAGCTAACCCCATCAATTAACCTTCCGGCACCGGGCAGGCGTCACACCCTATACGTCCACTTTCGTGTTTGCAGAGTGCTGTGTTTTTAATAAACAGTCGCAGCGGCCTGGTATCTTCGACCGGCATGAGCTTACGGAGCAAGTCCTTCACCCTCACCGGCGCACCTTCTCCCGAAGTTACGGTGCCATTTTGCCTAGTTCCTTCACCCGAGTTCTCTCAAGCGCCTTGGTATTCTCTACCCAACCACCTGTGTCGGTTTGGGGTACGGTTCCTGGTTACCTGAAGCTTAGAAGCTTTTCTTGGAAGCATGGCATCAACCACTTCGTGTTCTAAAAGAACACTCGTCATCAGCTCTCGGCCTTAAGATCCCGGATTTACCTAAGATCTCAGCCTACCACCTTAAACTTGGACAACCAACGCCAAGCTGGCCTAGCCTTCTCCGTCCCTCCATCGCAATAACCAGAAGTACAGGAATATTAACCTGTTTTCCATCGACTACGCTTTTCAGCCTCGCCTTAGGGACCGACTAACCCTGCGTCGATTAACGTTGCGCAGGAAACCTTGGTCTTTCGGCGTGGGTGTTTTTCACACCCATTGTCGTTACTCATGTCAGCATTCGCACTTCTGATACCTCCAGCAAGCTTCTCAACTCACCTTCACAGGCTTACAGAACGCTCCTCTACCGCATCATCCGAAGATGATACCCGTAGCTTCGGTGTATGGTTTGAGCCCCGTTACATCTTCCGCGCAGGCCGACTCGACTAGTGAGCTATTACGCTTTCTTTAAAGGGTGGCTGCTTCTAAGCCAACCTCCTAGCTGTCTAAGCCTTCCCACATCGTTTCCCACTTAACCATAACTTTGGGACCTTAGCTGACGGTCTGGGTTGTTTCCCTTTTCACGACGGACGTTAGCACCCGCCGTGTGTCTCCCATGCTCGGCACTTGTAGGTATTCGGAGTTTGCATCGGTTTGGTAAGTCGGGATGACCCCCTAGCCGAAACAGTGCTCTACCCCCTACAGTGATACATGAGGCGCTACCTAAATAGCTTTCGAGGAGAACCAGCTATCTCCGAGCTTGATTAGCCTTTCACTCCGATCCACAGGTCATCCGCTAACTTTTCAACGGTAGTCGGTTCGGTCCTCCAGTTAGTGTTACCCAACCTTCAACCTGCCCATGGATAGATCGCCCGGTTTCGGGTCTATTCCCAGCGACTAGACGCCCTATTAAGACTCGCTTTCGCTACGCCTCCCCTATTCGGTTAAGCTCGCCACTGAAAATAAGTCGCTGACCCATTATACAAAAGGTACGCAGTCACAGAACAAAGTCTGCTCCCACTGCTTGTACGCATACGGTTTCAGGATCTATTTCACTCCCCTCTCCGGGGTTCTTTTCGCCTTTCCCTCACGGTACTAGTTCACTATCGGTCAGTCAGTAGTATTTAGCCTTGGAGGATGGTCCCCCCATATTCAGACAAAGTTTCTCGTGCTCCGTCCTACTCGATTTCATGACCAAGAGATTTTCGCGTACAGGGCTATCACCCACTATGGCCGCACTTTCCAGAGCGTTCCGCTAATCTCAAAGCCACTTAAGGGCTAGTCCCCGTTCGCTCGCCACTACTAAGGGAATCTCGGTTGATTTCTTTTCCTCAGGGTACTTAGATGTTTCAGTTCCCCTGGTTCGCCTCTTGCACCTATGTATTCAGTACAAGATAACCATCTTATGATGGCTGGGTTCCCCCATTCAGACATCTCCGGATCAAAGTCTGTTTGCCGACTCCCCGAAGCTTTTCGCAGGCTACCACGTCTTTCATCGCCTCTGACTGCCAAGGCATCCACCGTATGCGCTTCTTCACTTGACCATATAACCCCAAGCAATCTGGTTATACTGTGAAGACGACATTCGCCGAAAATTCGAATTTCTCAACTAAGAGAACTCACAAATTTTACCTTAGCCTGATCCGTTACCAGTGAAAGTAACGTTCAGTCTATCTTTCTATCACATACCCAAATTTTTAAAGAACGAACTAGTCAAAGACTAGAAATCAACATTCATCATCACAGCGATGGAATGCTCATTTCTAAGCTTTCAAACTTCAGAAGCAGTAGTGGTGGAGCCAAACGGGATC